>CAJXJZ010000003.1 GCA_913055745.1 uncultured bacterium
AGGAGATATCTCCTTTATGACTAAAAATGCAAGTACTTGCGGGAGAATAATATAAGTGAGTTCTGAGCCTACCTATGAGGGATTGAAACTTCTATGCCTGATATTTTTAAGCAGTTTTGCATAATCGTTCTGAGCCTACCTATGAGGGATTGAAACAAAAAGGGGAGGCGCAAGAAAGGCTCCTCCAAATGGTTCTGAGCCTACCTATGAGGGATTGAAACTTTTATTCAACTTCATTCTTGCTCCTCCTTTTTTAGGTTCTGAGCCTACCTATGAGGGATTGAAACTATTTAAATCACTCATTTTTTCTCCTCCTTTTTGTTTGTTCTGAGCCTACCTATGAGGGATTGAAACAATCCTCGTTTATTTCGAAAACTCCTCCGTAGAAGGACGGGTTCTGAGCCTACCTATGAGGGATTGAAACTTGACATAGTATTTGATTTTGTGGCCTGTAAAATCCAATGTTCTGAGCCTACCTATGAGGGATTGAAACTATAGGTAAGGGATATGAAAGCCTAAAAACAGCCTTTAGTTCTGAGCCTACCTATGAGGGATTGAAACTTAGTATGCTCTAGCAAGATATCTTTTTCAACGTTCGTTCTGAGCCTACCTATGAGGGATTGAAACCCGAATGCCTGCTTTATCCGCTCTTGTATGTCTGAGTTCTGAGCCTACCTATGAGGGATTGAAACAGGCACGCCAAAGGCGTGCAAGTAGGAAGTAGAAAGTTAGAATTAAAAGAGGAAAAAATTAAATAAGGGAGTTAGTTCTCACTCCTAAAAATAAATCTATTTGAAATTAATCACCAATGAGGAAAATTGAGGGAACAATGCCCCTTTTCCCCCTTCACCAAAGGGAAAACTACTAAAATTCCCCCTTCTTTAGAAGGGGGTGTCCCGAAGGGACGGGGGATGTTTCAACTGAATCTCCTCTTTAATTTCACATAAGAGTCATTCTCACTTTTGGTCAATATTTAAGGAGACAAAGGCCCATCGTGTAGATTATTTTTGAGGAATCCCGAAAACTTGACAAAATGAGTTAAAAGCTTTATAATAATATAGATTAAAGGGAAAAGAGGCTGGTTAATAATCGCAGCGGGCGGTATGAGACACCAATCAAATGAGTGTAGGAATAAATTTTCTATTTCACTACTGCCGTGAAATTATATATCAAAATTACTTTTCAACCTACTTCGTTTTTTAATTTTAAAATCAAAGGGTAAAATTACAATGAGGATCTTTAAAAAGAATAAAAAAACAAAAGGAAGTAATGTGTATATGTTGCATTATTTACAGAAATTAAAAGAGGCTTTCCCTGTACCCTTAGCAGAAACAGATTATGAAGTAGATGAAATGCCTGAAGAATTAAAAGAAAAGTGGAAAACTAAAAATATAACTTCTCATTATTTTGCCACCTATCCAGATTATAATGAATGGGTGATTTCCTTTAAGAATAAAAATCATCAGCAAAAAATATACTACCTTATAAGCGATGAAAAAAATAAAGATATTCTAAAGGCTTATGATATGACTTCCTTTTTTCAACAAACCCGCGATAGTTTTCAGTATTCTCAAGAAAAGTATGTTAGTTTGGATATGATTATTGGAGTTGTGGGAGGGATGTTTGAAAACTTTCACGATGATTTTAGATTATAATTTTATTTTCTATCGCAGGAATGCGTTTACTCATTGCATCTTATGAAGTTATATGGCATTAATTGCTAAAAGTTCAGGCACATGGTGGGACAGTATTTTATCATAGACAAAGTTGGTAGTATATTCTGAAGGATACAAGTCAAAAATCCTATCCTCTGTAAACTCATCTATGATTATCGGTGGAAGTATCAGCACTTCTATTGGTAATCCATACTCCTATAATTATACAATATGGCCTTATCTTTTAACTTGTTGTTTGCGATATTTCCATACATTATTCTTGCTCCTACCATTTACCATGGAAAATTTGTAAAAATTAGATAAGGTATATGCAGATAAAAAGCCCCGCCAAGGCGGGGCTTTTTATTATTGCAAAAATCAGGTTATTATTTTTACACCATTAGATTCGGTAATCACTGTGCATTCTTTTTTAATTACGCCTTCGGGAAGGATGAGAGGGGCGTGCACCATTGCCAAAACCATACCTTCTTCAATAACCTGAAACCTGTGCTGGACAACTATGGTAGTTATGGGGTCTTCTTCAATTAGTAGTCCTACCCCGTGGGTATAACCCTTTATATAGAATTCATCCAACTCATATCGTTTGTATATCTCCTCAATCTTCTTCTCTATTTGAATAAACTTTATTCCTGGTCTTGTTTCTTCTATGGCAAGATCAAATGCCTCATCCATCGCATATATAGCCCTATTAGCCCTATTAGATACCTTACCAATGGGGAAACTCCTGGCTGTATTTACATAATAATTATTATAATCTGCACCAATTACAACTTGGACAACCTGCCCTTCTTCTACATACACATCCCTCATTGGCTCTGAATGTATACGGGGAATTGCAGACACATAAACCTGTGGGGCTTCACTTCCCTCAAGCATAAGTTCGTTTATAATCTCTCTTGCTATTTCAAGTTCTGTTTTTCCTTCTTTTACTACTTCCCTTGCTACTTCTCTTCCTGTGGCGGCTATCTCACCTGCCCTTTTTATGGACTCTATCTCCCATTTATCTTTGATTCTACGCAGTTCCATTACAATTGGATGTATATCTTTTATTTCAACATTAGGATTGAGCCGTTGAAATACAGCAAGAAATAGCATAAAAGAGTCCCTTTCTACGGTATACTCAAGTCCAACAGCCCTGTATTTGTTCTTCTTTATAAATCCTGTGATATATGCCATAAGGTTTTCAGCACTCTTATACTCTACCACATTTTTTATCCACGACCGCTTCATAAACCCATATTTCTCGTTTTTTACAACTAAAGCAATGGGCTCTCCATCCTGTGGTATAAGCAGCGCAGGCCGCAACCATCTTGTGCCTGTGAAGTATGTATAGGAAGAAAGTGCCCTTAAAATGGCAACATCTATGCCTTCATCTTTTAAAAGACTTTGAAATTTTTTGACCCTTTCTCTGTAAACTTCTTCTGGTATATGCATGATTTACTCCCAATCTAATAATCTTTTTTCTCCTTTAAGAGAGCGAATTCTTGAAACTTCCTGAGTTACCTCAAGCGTGCCTCTATATGTGCCATTCTCATCTCTTATAGCATAATAGGTAATATAGACAAATTGGGGGCCCATTTGTATCCAAAACTCTGCCTTATCTTTTTTCCCACTCTTTAACGTATTTAAAATTTTATTGACTATGTAAACGCTTTTGGGAGGATGACATAGTTGTACAGGCCGTCCAATTATTGAAGGTGACCTTTGGAATATTCTTTTCCCTCCCGAGTAAAATTTGACCCTGTCATTTTCATCTATAAAGGTTACATCAACTGGCATATGCTTGAATATGAGCTCTACCAACTTAGGGCTAAGATATCCAATATTTAGCGAAAAGTCGTCCTCTTTCTTGGCCTGATAACTATCTGGCATGAGTTCTACATTTTGTTTCTTGAACTCTTCCTTCATATGATCTGGTATTTTTGAGAGTATATCCCGGGCTGTAAAATTGGAAAGGTCATTAGGATACAAAGGCTTTGCATCAGGTTTCCAATCGTCCTTTGGCTTAATACCGTAATAACCAAACTGCGTCTCTTGTAGTTTGATGGCAAACCATTCACCTTCAGAGAGCAATGTCTTTAAGGTAGGATATAGTATATTGTTTTCTCTAAATACCATATCTACAAGTGCTGTTGATAGTTCGCGGGATAGTTTTATAATTTCATTTATTCTCTCACTATCCTCAGAGCCTATTTTTTTTAGAAGGTTTTGAAGTTTTTTAATCATTATCCTTATTTCATCATGTTTTCTCCACAAAACCTGTGCCACAGCGGAAAGGCCTCTTCTTTCTATGTAAGGGAAAATAACCATCTCCTCCCTATCATAGTGAGTGTAGTATATACCTTTTATCTTTTTCCCGATTTCTTTTACAGTACTTAAGATATTTTCTATATCTTTTTGGTCATTTACACGATCAAGAGTAGCAGCGTACAGGCCAAGCATCTCAGCATCCTTGGTTATATTTTCATTTTCCAACGCAAGGTTTTTTAAAGGATGCCCATCTGGTAAATCATCAACTTTTAGTGAATTCTGTACAGCTTCCCTAAATATAAGAACATGTAAATCACATAGTTTTGCTATCTCTGATGCCTTAATCCCTTCTTTTACAAGTTCCTGTTCTATAAGTGGGATTTCAATCGGGCTTACATTTTTTAGCACACCCTTAAACCTTTCTTTTAGCTCTTCTGGACTCTTGCCTGCATGGAGTTCTTTTATTATGTCCTTTAGTAGTTTCTTTTTATACTCGCTATTGCGTAAAAATTCAGACATTTTAAACCTCCTTTTTCTTCGATGATATTTTTAATTTTTCCCTCTCTGCTACTTCTTTTATTGTGTGGGATTTTAACACATTAATGAAGGCATAATATGCCTCCTCTATAAAATCTTTCGCGCCACATATATCAAAACGAGGGCATATATATTCATCTTCCATACACGGCAAGGGATAAAGCGGTCCCTCAAGTGCTTTTATAACATCAAATATTGTTAATGTGGCGGGGTCTTTTTTTAGCCTAAAACCTCCACCCCTTCCTCTTAAACTTTCAACAATACCTGCGGCTACGAGCCTTGACATGATATTTTCAAGATACCTGTAGGGAATATCTTGCTTTTCTGCAATCTCTTTAAGTGAAATGGGACTATCGTTGCCTCTCTGGGCGAGTTCAATTACTGCCCTATATCCATATCTTGAAATTGTTGACAGTTTCATTATGCTATAATTCCTATAGTTTTTGTGATATTTATATTATACAGCGAATAGGATGAAATGTAAATAGGTATTTTAGAATTGAGATTGTGTGAAAGATAAAATGTGTTTCCTCTCATTAGAAATAGGTCCAACTGCTTATTTTTTAAAGTAATACTTGTATGTATGAAAGTTGTGCTTTATTATAGTGATATGAGAAAAATAATACTTCTTTTAATTTTCTCAACCATAATCCCCTTCAGCAGATTGTATTCATACAAGGTCCTCTTTGATTGGACCCGTGATGAGACAGCAGGTAATGCTGATTGGGTGGTTGATAGGGATTATCCAGAGCCTCTCCCTCACAATCCTCAAGATGAAAGAGATTGGGATGGGGCATTCTCTTCCTTTGGATTTGCAATATACAGCACGCTACATGATACCGTTTATATCTTGCATAACGCTCAAATCACTTATCATAATAATCAAAACCCAATGGACCTTTCTAATTTTGATGTATTTATAATACCAGAGCCACAAAACCCTTTTACGGAAAGCGAAAAGGATGCTATAAAGAGATTTGTTTCGGATGGTGGTGGACTCTTGATGATATCTGACCATAACATGTCTGATAGAAATCGGTCAGGATGGGATTCACCAAGGGTTTTTAATGACCTTGGTAGTGAACAACTCTTTGGTATTCACTTCAACATTACAGGCGAAAGTCCTAATAATTTTTCAGAAGTATCAAGCAATATACCAGACAGAACGCATATAATAATAGATGGGCCCTATGGGAGTGTCGCTCGCCTCTCCTTTCATGCAGGGGATGGGTTAAAATTAAATACTCAGTACAACCCCAATGTATTGGGTCTTATTTATAAATCTGGATACTCTGGCAACAATGGAGCAATGTTTGCTATAAGTACATACGGAAGAGGAAGGGTCGCTGCTTTGGGTGATTCATCACCTATTGACGATGGAACAGGGGACCCACATGATAGATTATATGACGGATGGAATGAAGAGGGCACCTCGCATCCAGCACTCATGCTCAATGCTATTTACTGGCTTGAGAAGAGGGACGAAAACACACAAGAAGAGCCCGAGTTTATTTTGGACGGCATTTTAGATAGCACAGCAACGCTTTTCACCCAAAACGGCAATACTTATATTTATACAGGAAAAAACGATACTGTTTTTTATATTGGTGTAAGGTTCAATCCTGATGTACAACGGACTTATGTTGTCTTGTCTTTTACTGATAATGGACCTCAAACATCAACACCGTGGGGAAGGGATGGCTATCTTCCACATTATAACTTTTACTTTAAGATACACAATGCAGATTCTTCTGTTGAAATTAGAGACTCTTTTCAACTCCCTGCGCACCCTGATTTCATAAGTTATGCTTCTTCAAATGGCTTTATAGAATTTACCTTATCTAAGAGAAATATACCAGGCGATGTGATTTGTCTCTTGGTAGCAGGCTACAGCACAGATGGTGGAGGAAAGATCGCATATGCAACACCAAGCATTGATATAAGTTCTGCTGAGAGGAGTTATTCCTACCTTACTATTAATCTACCACAAAACAGGAAAATACTCAATCATGCCATAAAGGCAGTACTTACTAAAAAAGTGAACAGGTCTTTCTCTCCACAGTTCTTTGACCTCCTGGGAAGGAGGCTCCCCAGCCATACCACCCTTCTTAAAAATGGTATTTATTTTGACAGAAAGAACAAGAAAACTATTGTTATTCTAAGGTAATCCCTCCTTCTTGCAGGGTAAATGCGGCATACATTGCCGAAGCAAGAGGAAGATGCTCGCGTGGGCAATACTCATTGGGTGAATGAGCCAGGGATTCTATACCAGGGCCAAATCCAAAGGCTGGAATATTGTACATGCCTGAAATAGTTACTCCATTTGTGCTAAAGGTCCATTTGCTAACCCTTGGTTTTTTATTGAAAAGACCCTCATATGCCTTCTTTGCTGTCAAAAGATATGGATCTCTTTCATCCATAAGCCAAGTGGGATAATACTTTTTCATTGGCAACAGATATCCTTTATAGGATTTCTTCTCATACATGGGTACATTTACGGTTGCATTATATTTTCTGACGGATTTTAAAGATGATATTTCATTTACTGCACTCTCAAGGCTCTCACCAAGGGTGAGTCTCCTGTCTATATAAATATCAGCATAATCTGCAACAGCACAGAGGGATGGACCATGTCCCCTTATTCTTGATACTGCGAGTGTACCCTTTCCAAGAAAATCGTGTTCTTTTAGCCGGGGTGCAAGTTCTTCTAAATCCTTTACTATATCTGCCGCCTTATAGATGGCATTGTCTCCAAGATGTGGAAATGCTCCATGTGCCGACCTTCCATGCACGACGATTTCTATCTCCATTCTCCCTCTGTGTCCTCTATAAATACCAAGGTCTGTAGGCTCTGTAAGCACAACGATGTCAGGCCTAAAGTTCTCTTTTTCAATAAGATAAATCCATGGGAGCCCATCACTATCCTCTTCCATAATAGAACCTATACCATAAAAAGTGAAATCCCCTTCAATTCCAAGGTCTTTTATGATTTTCCCTGCATAAACTAATGATGCCATACCTGCCTTTTGGTCTGATGAACCACGTCCTATCACCTTATCATTTAATACTTTGCCTTTGAATGGTTCAAAATCCCATAAAGAAAGGTCTCCACTATCTACAACATCTATGTGTGCATCAAACGCGATCTTTTTCTTTCCATTTCCAATGCGGCCCTTTACATTGCCAAAATCGTCAATACTCACCTCATCAAAACCAACCTTTTCCATCTCCTCTTTTATGCGTAAGGCCACCTCTTCTTCCTCACCTGAAAGGCTCTTTATGGATACTAAATCACTGAGGAAACCAGCTATATTCTCCTCTTCTTTCATAGCACGTTTTAATATGTCTTCATACTTCATATTCATACCTCCTGTTTAAGGAAGAGAATTATACACCCAAAAAATTGTACTATAAACGACTTAGCACACCTTTTTTAAATAAGTATGCGATGTATTCTCCAAAGGCATCTTTATCTGGTTTTTCACCGCTTTCTTTTTCAACAAGATGCAAGATGTCTTTGAAACTCCTTTTTCCATCAATGTAGTATAAAAACTGTGTAAAGTTTATGTAACCTTTTTTGTTTGAGAGGATTTTATACCATCTTATGCGTTCTTTTATGTCCTCATCCATCAAGGGTATGAAAACACCCTTTTTCTTTAAACTAAATACATCTCCTATGTGGCCTGCAGTAGTTCTTTTTTCTATAAAAATACTATCTTTTTTCAAAAGATATGGCATGGAAGCCATTAGTATAACATTTCTCCATATAGCCTTTGGGTCTATATGTGATATTACATCGTGGTCTGTATGGTAATACTTGCAAGGCCAGTGGATAAGCATTGGCATGGGTATTTTCATATCTATATCCTGAAAAAGGAGATGGTCGCTTCCTCCGTCAAATGGCCTTATGTAGACAGCATAAGGATAATCAAGATATTCATGCACCCTATCCACATGTTTTTTGAATTCTTTATGTATATTTGTCTTTAAATTGCCATGAGGCCTCTCTATTATGACCCTGCCTTCTGTCTTTTGAAGGTCACTTCCTACCATGTCAAAATTAAAGCCAGCAAAGATATCATTCAGGATATCCTTCTCTTTTTCTATAAATAAGGCACTTCCCCACATCTCTGGTACAAAGAGAAAATATACTGTATAAGGAGGCTTTTTTAAGACTCCCCTGTGCTGCATCTTTTTCATGGTTATCAAGGCATATAAAAGGCTTGTTGCACCAGAGCCGTTGTCATTTGCCTCACCACGAGCATGGCATGTGTGTGCAACATAAAGTATGGCATCTTTGCTCTCCCCTTCTATCTTAGAGAGGAGATAATAATTTGTATTGTCCTCAAACACGCTATGAGTATTTATTTCTATATATGCCTTTTTTCCATGACTTAGATGCTCTTTTAATTTGTTTGCCTCATTATTGGTGAGAACAATGCCAACATATTCATCCTCTTTGGGGGCATAATACCAAAATTGGTACTTCTTACGCGCTTTTTCGTAGGCATTTGGGTCATAAACTACAATGCCTTTAGATTTTTTCGTATATAGATACTCAGAAAGTCCTTTTTTAAAATCAGATACAAGAACAAATTTATTCTTTGTATCTTTTGCATCCTCTAATACCACCCTATATCTTCCCTTTATATTACCACTTCTTTGTACAAATGTGAAGGGATTTAAATCAAAATCAACATGCAATTGCCTTTTTCCCATAAAAAGGGTTGCTTCAAGCCTAACGGGTCTATATCCTTTAAAATAGGGAAAGCCATAGAGCCTCTCATAGGGCTTCATTGGATATGCTACGAATTTATTCCAGATGCCATACATGTCCATCACTTTCTTTATAAACTCCATGCCCTCTCTCATACCAGGGGTTCCCTGTATGCGATGGTACGAGATGAAATCAGCGAGCAGGGAGTAATACTCTTCTTCTCGTAAAAACCTCAGAATGTCATCATAAATACTCTCTCTCTTCATCCAAATCCTCCCTGATGCGCTCGTAAACCTTAGATGAAAACTCTTTGAGTTGCTGAACAAACTGTAAGGCATTTTGTCCTGCTAATATGAGCTGTTTTCTCTCTTTGTACAGCATGAGTATTCTATTTTTAAGTTCTTCACTATCCTTTACCCCAAAGCCACCACCTGCCTTCTTAAGGCCCATCGCCTCATCCATTATGTTATGTACAAAAGGGCCAAAAAGCACGGGTTTTGCAAAGATTGCAGGCTCAAGCACATTGTGCCCTCCATAGTTTTCAAGGGTTCCCCCCACAAAAACGACATTTGCAAGGTAATAAAACCTTTTAAGTTCTCCAAGGGTATCAACTATATACACCTTGTCTTTCTTGTATTTACTCTTCGTTCTCTTGGTATATGGGATATTATACTCTTTGAGTTTTTCTTCTAAAAGGCCCACGCGAGAGAGATGTCGTGGGGCAATTATAATGCCAATACCCATTTCCATGAGTGGACCTGTGATACTTACAATATGAGGTATTTCCCTCCCTCGAACACTTCCAAAAACAACGACAAATTCATTCTCTGGTATGCCAATTTCTTCTCTTTTTATAAGTTCTGATGGATCAATACCAAGCCCATCTACCTTTGTATTACCCACAAAACTTAACTTGTCCTCAGGCACGCCCAATGCCTTAAATCTATTGTACTGGAAGGTGGACATGGGAAAAATCAGATTAAATTTTGAGAGCAAATTTCTATAAAAACCCTTTAAACCTCTCATGCGTTTCATATTCTTGTCTGATAACCGGGCGTTTATAAGGTAGAGTTTGGTATAATTTGAGGATATATTTATAAGATTGGGCCATAATTCTGTTTCCACAATAATCACTGCCCTTATATGTTTTTTGTCAAAAACTTTTCTAATAAAAGACGGTTTATCGTAGGGGAACCTCACAGCCTCTAAGCTTAAGTTATCTTTGTACAATGTTTTTATCCGCTTGTATCCTGAGGATGTGAACACAGTAGCAAATACTAAGTAACCATTTTCAAGGAATTTATCTATAAGCCCCCCTGCTGCATTTATCTCACCTAAGGACGCAATATGAAACCATACAGAAGGACGAGATGCACCCCCAACCTCTGGAGATTTTATGGGCAAAGTAAATATTGTGCTAAGGGCCTTGTAAATCCTGTACATTTACCTTTTTATCTTCCTCTCTCTTGACGATGGGATACCCAATTTCTTTCTCTTTTGAGTTACAGTCCTTCTCTTTATCTTTATCCCTCTTTGGTTCAAAATGGCCGTAATTTCCTCATCAGAAAGTGGATATGCCTTATCCTCACTATCAATAATTTCTTTAATAATATCTAAAAGTTCGTCCTGAGAAAGAGTGAAATTTGTACCCCTTACTCCATGTTTAAAGAAAAAACGCAATGCGAATACGCCTCTTGGAGTATCTGCATATTTCTCTTTAAGTATGCGATTGAGTGTAGAAGGTGGGATATCAAGTTCTAAGGCGGCATCCTTCTGACTCACAGGGACAGGAAAGGACACCTTTCCTAAAAGAAAATCCTCCTGCTTTTGTGCTATAAATTCGGCAATCCTCCGTATATATTCCTTCCTTTTAATTAATGCCTCTCGGAATTTTTGTGCGCTTTTGTATTTTTTAGCAAGGAACCTTTTTATATCCTTAGGCGTCTTATCTGACTTCAACATCTCTTCATACACAGGGTTTATACTTAGACTCGTAAAGGGTGATTCATAGAGTTCAACCTGTATTTTTTGGTTAACTATCCTAAATATTATCTCAGGGATAATATATGATGTGGATGACTGCTCATAAAGGCTGAAAGGATAAGGCAAGAGACTTATTTTAAGATTATGGGTAATCTCTCTTATTTTATCTTCATCAAGTTTTTTGGAAAAATCTTCAAATTCTTCTTCAGAAATCAGTTTCCTTGATAAGAGTTGAAAGAGCAAAAACTCTGTTATTGAAAGGCTACCTGAGCCCTTAGGGTCAAACTCCATAAAACACCGCCTTATCTTTCTTACATATTCTAATTCTTCCTTCGTTTTTTCTGCAAGTTCTTCCTCGCTTATACTAAGAAATCCCTTGCCATCAAGATTGTCTAATATTGCCATACCTATTTTCCTATCTTTTTCATCTGTAAACTCGGCACTCGCCTGCACCTCAAGCCTATCCCAAACAGAAACAGGAGGACTCTCAAGGACCTCCTCAAAGGATGGCGTATCCTCCTCATATCCTCCCATAGGATGGGCATTGAGTTCTGGTTCATAGGGAAAGTCTTGTGCCTTCTTTAACATCCTATCAATACTTTTTTCTAAACTATCTGGAAGATCAAGCATAGGGTTTGCCTCTACTTCATTGATAACAGCCTCTTCAAGTTCAAGCGCAGGAAGTTCAAGTATTTTAGCCTCCAAAATTAGAAGTGGAATGGGCTGAACTCTTAGTTCAAGCCTTTTTTGCAATCTGTGTTCAAGTTTCATAGATTAAACCTCCTACCCAAATAGATTTTCCTTGCCTCTTCATTGTTTATCAACTCCTCTGCTGTCCCATGCAACAAAATCTTACCGTCATATATTATATAGGCTCTATCACAGACAGCAAGAGTTTCCCTAACATTATGATCAGTAATGAGGACGCCAATACCCATACCCTTGAGTTGAACGATAATATCCTGTATTTCTTCACGGGTCTTTGGATCTATGCCAGTAAAGGGTTCATCAAGTAGTAAGATACGAGGTTCTATGGCAAGCGCTCTTGCTACTTCAAGCCTCCTTCTTTCTCCGCCTGATAGGGTAAGGGCAAGTGAATCCTTTATATGGTAAATTTTGAGCAATTTCAGGAGTTCTTCTGTTTTCTTTCTTCTCTTTTCTTTATCCACTTTTCTCATCTCAAGCACTGCATCAATATTCTCCCATACTTTGAGCCTTCTAAAAACAGAACTCTCCTGTGGCAAATAACTAATACCAAGACGAGCCCTTTTATACATGGGATAAGAGGATATGTCTATATTATCAAAATATACTTTTCCAGCATTAGGCTTTACTGCCCCCATAACCATATAAAATGTAGTGGTTTTTCCTGCACCATTTGGCCCTAACAGCCCTACCACCTCACCCTCACTAACGCTTATGTCAATACCTTTTACAACAACCCTTTTCTTGTATATCTTCTTAAGGCCCTCTGCACGAAGTTCACTCATCTTTTTTCCTCTCTTTTAATACCCCATTAGAATTCTCTGCAATAAGCGCCCTCAGACTATCTTTCTTAAAGAATACCCTGAAAAGTCCTGCATCAAGTTTTATATCATTATCTTTTCCATATTTTTCAAGATGACACTTCCCTTTTAAGATAAGACTATCAAGTTTTTCATCTTTTAAATAAAAAAATGCGGTATCGCTCTTTGCCATCCCCGAATCCCACACAATGCTAACATTCCCCAAAAAACTTCCAAAAGAGTCTGATTTATAATAGAAAAAGGTATCTCCCTTAATGGTGTATTTTCCACTCTCTATACGAGATGACTTATCTGACATAACTGTATCTTTTGACATTCTTATGTATGTTCCCAAAAACCTGAGCGTATCCTTTCCCATGCTAAATACACGCACATCCCTGCCCAGGAGCGTATAGATAGAATCATAAGATTGGAGGGTGTCTGCATAAAAGACAATATTTTTGCTTACAATATTACCATGTACGGCCCAGGTAGCATAGAGGGTATCTTTGTTTACACGAACCCTCTGTGCCCTCAGCGTATCTTTTTTATTCTGCACTATTTCACATGCACCCATAAAAATGATTATATTACCATCTTCCCGTAATATCAAAGAATCACTTTTGGCATCTGTGTTTGGTGTTGAAAGCCTTACATTACCACCAAGGAAAAGTAGATTGCTATCTTCAACAAAAGTCCCATATAATCCCTCTATATTCATGGTATCATTGTATATACGCACAGAATCCAATAGTTTTGTTATATACATACTATCCTTTTTTTCAAGTTTTAAAATGCCTGCTTCAAAATTAAATGCAAAAATTGTTAGCAATACTAACATCATTACATTATTATATAATAGTCTCAATGAAAATACAAAACGATTAAAAGTCCTTACAATCTTTTCTTATTACACATACACCTCAGTATAATATATGTCATGCGAATACTTTTAGCAGGTGGTGCAGGCTTTGTTGGTTCCCATCTTGTGGATGTGCTTTTAGAAGGAGGACACGAGATTATTGTTGTTGATACCTTAGAAAAGGGAAGACTTGAAAACATTAAGCATCACATAGGCAAAAAGAATTTCACTTTCATAAAACAGGATATAAGAACATTCACCTATGATGGGGAACTGGATACAATCGTTAATCTTGTTGCTTCAAAAATTCCACGGTATTCCAGCGGACTTAAAACCCTTACGCTCAATGTTGATGTGGGAAGGTACCTCCTCAATATGGCAAGGGAAAAACATGCAAGATACATACTCATTTCAACGTCAGATGTTTATGGAAAGAGCAAGGATTTTCCCTTTAGAGAAGACGGCGATCTTGTTTTGGGTCCCTCAACTTCAAGAAGATGGACATACGCTGTTTCAAAGATCTACAATGAGCACCTTACATTTGCATATATAGACGAGTACAATATTAATGCCACCATCTTAAGGTATTTTGGTATATATGGACCAAGACAGTATCTTAATTGGTGGGGTGGGCCCATAGGGGTTTTTATTGATGCTATATATAATGATAAAGAGGTTGAAATACACGGAGATGGCAAACAAAAACGAAGTTTTATCTATATTGAAGATGTTAAAAATGCTACATTAAAGGTTATTGAGCGAGAAGATCTGAATGGTGAAATTATAAATATAGGCACAGAGGAGGAAATATCTATATTAGAACTTGCTGCGCTCATAGGTGAACTTCTTCGTAAAAAACCTACGCTAAGATTTATACCTTATGAGCATTTTTCACCCAATTATGAAGACCCTAAAAGGCGGATAGGCTCCATAGAAAAGGCAAAAAGGCTACTTTCATTTGAACCTGGGTTCACCTTAAAAGAAGGGCTTAAAAAAACCATTGAATGGTACGAAAAAACAAGGAGCGATAAAAAATGGAGCACGGATTGAGTGTGTTATTTTACATTGCACTTATGCTTCTTTTGGGTTATCTCGGTGGGTATATAGCAAATAAACTCAAACTTCCAAGGGTTTCAGGCTATATCATTATGGGTATGCTTCTTTCTCCTTCAATACTAAGGATATTACCCCAATCATTCGTAAATAGTTCTCACATAATAACTGATCTTGCATTATCAATAGTTACTTATATGATAGGTGGTTCCTTGGCATATGATAGAATAAAGCGGCTTGGAAAGGTCATAACACTTATAACTGTCTTTGAGGCTGAAATGGCGTTTTTATTTATGATAGGTTTCTTTGCCCTACTTTTACCAACCCTCATGCCCAATCTTGGGCCTTATACATCATTTTATCTTCCCTTTGTATTTCTTCTTGCGGCTATGGCATCACCGACAGACCCTGTGGCTTCATTGGCTGTTATCCATGAATACAATGCCCGTGGGACATTAACCACTACCCTATTGGGCGTTGCGGCGGCAGACGATGCCTTTGGTATAATAAACTTTAGTATTGCGACAAGCCTCGCACTTGTGTTTTCGCAGGGAGGACATCTTTCTATTGTCTCATTGGTAATAGAGCCATTAAAGGACATCATACTTTCTATTTTAGTTGGTATTTTGGGCGGGTTTTTAATATTTATACTCACAAAAAAGGTTAATCGTGATAGCGGTATTATAGTCCTTGTCTTCGGTTCGCTGTTTTTGACTTATTCTATAGCCGAATATTTTAAACTTGATCCTCTTCTTTCTACCATGAGCGCTGGTGCTACAGTGGTTAACATGAAAATAGATACAAACAAACTCTTTGTGACGATAGAGAAGTACTATGAAGAACTGATTTTTATCCTATTCTTTGTACTCGGTGGTGCCTTCTTGCAAATTAAGGCATTCGTGATGGCATTACTCGTGGTAATTTTCTTCATCATTATAAGATTCGCAGGCAAGTTTAGTGGTGTATTTATTGGAAGTAAACTCTCTAAGGCGCCTAAGGTAATCTCTAAATATCTTGCATTCGGCCTTTTCCCTCAAGGTGGGATAGTGGTTGGACTTGCCCTAACAGTGGCGAAGTTCCCACAATTCCACAAGTTCAGTGTGTATCTAATAAACATAATACTTGGAACAACCGCTCTACACGAACTACTGGGTCCTATATCTTCAAGATTTGCCATAAGTAAGGCAGGTGAATTACCCAGCGAGAAGAAATGAAGGTATTTATTAATGATACGCCTATAAAAGCAAAACTATGGATTTTTGATAAGGATGGAACATTGGTCTCGCTTGATGGATGGGCCAGGATAATGGATAAAAGGCTAAAACTTATAAAACAAAAGTATGGAGACCATGCAATGGAAATGGTAAAGCCTGTATTGGGATTTAAAGGTGGTAAATTTGATATAAAACACATACTCTACACAACAAGGGATGAAACATCAAGAGAATGTGCAAAAATATTAAAAAGGCCACAATCTGAGATACTGAGTATCTTCAAGGAGGCAGATAAGATACTAAATCATGGCGTTTTCACACCGATAAAGGGGGCAAAAAGGGTCCTATCCATGCTGTATAAATCTTTTAATGTCGTGATTTTGACTAATGACCTTGAAAAGAGGACATCTAAGATATTAAATGATATGGACATACCATACCACCAGGTTGTGGGTGCTGATACCTTCGGGTATCATAAGCCTGACCCACGACTCGTTTTTGAAATTATGAAGGTCTTTGGTATTAAAGATGTAAAGGATGTGGTAATTGTGGGTGATTCTGGGCACGATATTGAGACAGGCCGCAAGGCAGGAGCCATCTCAATTGGTGTGCTCTCTGGAGTTGAAGACAAAGATGGTTTAAAAGATGCAGATTTTATTATCGGTAGTGTGAATGATATAAAAATAAAGGAGGTTATAAATGAAAGTGCCAAGAAATATTTTTAGAAAATACGATATTCGTGGTATTGCTGAAAAGGATATTGATAAAAAACTCGCATATCACATAGGCCGTGCATTTGGCTCAATAATAAAGAGAAATGGCGGCAGGACCGTATCTGTTGGCAGGGATGTAAGGCCATCATCTCCTGAGTATGCAAAGGCGCTAATAGAAGGTCTGTATGATACAGGGCTTTTGGTATATGACCTTGGTGTTGTGCCGACACCAGTTCAATATTATTCCATATACAAACTCAACCTTGATGGAGGCGTTGAGGTCACAGCAAGCCACAATCCAAGAGACTACAACGGCTTTAAACTCTCTTTGGGTAAGCTGCCATACTTTGGAGATGATATACAGCATCTTGCTGACATAATAGAAAAAGAGGACTATATAGAAAAGGAAAAAGGCAAGGTCGTAGAGTATGACATACTCTCTGGATACATTGAGGAGATAACAGCATCCATTGAGATAAAAAGACCATTGAACATTGCCATAGATACAGGAAACGGCGTGGCTGGTCCGGTGATAGAAAAGGTCTTTAAAAAACTCGGTATAACATACGAAGGTCTTTTTCTTGAGCCTGATGGAAGGTTTCCCAATCACATTCCAGACCCCATAGTGCCAGAGTATATGGCTCAACTTGCACGCGCAGTAAAACAAAAGGGATACGACCTTGGCATCGGTCTTGATGGAGATGCAGACAGGGTAGGTGTCATAACAGATAAGGGCGAGTTGTTATTCGGCGATAAGTTCCTCGCTCTATTCGTTCCAGAGGTCCTTAAGGAATATCCAGGTGCTCCCATTATATTTGATGTAAAATGCACAAAAGGTCTCATAGATGTTATAAAACAACACGGTGGAAAGCCACTTATGTGGAAAACAGGGCATGCATTAATAAAGGCAAAACTCAAGGAAGTGAATGCTCCACTTGCAGGTGAGATGTCAGGGCACATTGAATTTAATGATAGATATTACGGGTTTGATGATGCCATATACGATGCACTCCGTATGCTTGAACTTGTATCCCATAGCACAAAGCCACTTTCTCAAATGATTTTGGACATACCTTTTTACTATTCAACACCAGAAATAAGGGTGTATTGCCCTGATGATAAGAAATTTGAAGTAGTGGATACGCTCGTTAAAACCTTTAAAGAAAAATACGATGTTGTTGACATAGATGGGGCAAGGGTTGAATTTGAGGATGGATTTGGGCTTGTTAGAGCATCAAATACCCAACCCGTACTCGTTTTGAGGTTTGAGGCAAAAACAGAAGAAAGGCTCAATGAAATTAAAGACCTTATAATAAGTGAGATCAAAAAGTTTAAAGAGGTTGATTTTGAGAGGGGAGAGGCATAACCCCCTCCCCTTTTTACTTCTTATTATCTTTTTTTTATTCACATCCAGACTTTTGGGCAATGATGTTTACTTTGGTGCAAAACATCTTAAGTATCTTGCAGATGAGAAACTTGTCATCTTACAGGACAGTGCCTGGATAAGGGATAAAGAAAATAGCCTGCTTGCAGATAGCATCTTATATTTTCAAGACCTTGATCTTATAAAAGGTTATGGCAATGCTGTTTTAATTACAGGAAAAGATAGTTTCATAGGCGATTCCCTTTACTACAACACAAAACTCAAAACAGGGCATGCCTTTTCAGGATATACCATAAAGGAAAAAGGCAAAATATGGGGCAGCATGGCTTATAAAGACTCCCTTGACAATATCTATATAAAACATGGATTTTACACCACATGCCTTAAGGATACCCCAGACTATTTTTTCCAGGCACAGTATATAAAGGTAGTAAAAAGAGAGATGGCTATTGCAAAGCCTGTTATTCTTAGAGTACACAATGTTCCCATTATGGCTGTCCCATTTTGGATGTTTCCCGTTAAGGAGGGAAGAAAGAGCGGATTTTTAACTCCAAGCGTAGGATTTAACTCCATAAGTGGCAAATACCTTAGGAACCTCGCCTATTATTTAGTGATAAATAACTATATGGACCTTACCACATCCATGGATATTGTAGAAAATGTAGGTATAAGGGGAAATATAGACTTTTTGTATAAACTCTACAAACACTTTAGCGGAGAAGTTAAGTACTCCCGTGCAGAAAACCTATGGCAAAGAAGTTCAGAATGGTCTCTTGCAGGGTGGCACAGACATAATCTACCGTATCACACAACCCTTCAGGCAAAAATAGACTATGTATCCAATTATAACTATTACAATGAGTATTCTGAGACAAAAGTAGAATGGCTTAAAAGAGAACTTCACAGTTATCTCACCATCCAACGGTCATCCCTTCCCATACCATTTACTTTCACCATAGACGATAGGATACAACCTGATAAAAAAAATAGACAGAGTTTAATACCATCAATACAATACTCACTCCCTCCTATTTCTTTCTTAAATATGAGGGTAACGGGTGGGATTTTAAGAAAGCGCAGCGAAGATTCTACAAAAATACTCACAAACACAGGTGCAAGAAACAGTATCTCCTTGGGACTTAATTATACCCTTTTACATTACTTGCGTTTTAACACAGGGTTAAACTCAAATTTAAACATACTACCAAAAGACACCGCAAATAGTGCCTTTACATTACAAAAAAGTCTCAGGTTATCCCAGGGATTTTCAACAACGCTTTATGGTTTTTCTATCTTTGGACTTCCTTTTATGGGCATTCAAAAATTTATGCATATATTATCAACGAGTGTATCATTCTCTTTAGTGCCCTCTGTTAAAAACGATACAGTCATTTTTCAGTATGGTTCATTTTACACGCCAGGAAAATATCTTACATTGAGTCTACAAAATACCTTTTGGGCAAAGGCATCATCAAAAAAACTACACCTTCTTTCTCTCAACCTGAGCGCAAACTATAATTTTAAAGAAAAGAAATGGGACAATGTTCCCATAAACTTTACTCTATCAGAAAAACTCCCGCTTAAAATAAGGGGCAATATACAATACAATACAGAAAATAAGACCCTTGAAAATCCTTCTATTTTTATAACATCATCATTTAAACTCCCACTTTTTAGAACAAGTTTTGTAAACAGTTTACCAGGGGATACAGACTCAACAAAAATAAGCAAAGAGAGGAACTTTTTATCTGCCAATTTCAACTATACCATTACAAAAAACCAGGTTTTTACATCTCAAACCATTGCCTTAAATGGCAGATATAGGATATCTCCAAGTATTAAAGGGGGATTTTCTATATCCTATGACCTATCCCATGGGAAGTATCTTGCAAGGTCTCTTTCCCTGAAAAAAGACCTTCACTGCTGGGAACTTGATTTTTCTTATAACAAATACGGCAACATATGGGATTATAACTTCAGGGTATTTATTAAAAAGATACCTGACATTAAATTAGACAAGGGCTTATTAAGAAGCCTTTTACCCTAAAAGCATACAAATACACATTATAACAAAAACCCGCATGCAAGCATTAACAAGGCTCCCACAAAACTCATTGTATTTTTTACATTAACTATTGACAATACCCAATCTGTGTCTTATAATATTACATAATGCAAATAATAGGAGGCTATAACTATTTGAGAGAGATAGAAGAAACCAATGTTTCGCAAGTCATTCTTGTTGAAAAAAATGGTATAAAATATGTACTCAAAAACTCACTTTTGAAAGATTACAACTATTTAATAGATAGGGAGTATATCTTTCTTAAATACCTGCAAGATTTGGGCATTACCCCACGACCTTTTTCCATTGGGAAAATTGGAAATAGAACATACCTTGTAAGGGAATACCTTGAGGGAAGTATGCTAAAAGACTTTTTAAAGGATAAGTCATCTTGGGAAATTACTGAATATTTTAGAAAAGTTCTGTATCTAATGTTCAAATTACATACACATGGAATAGTTTTAAGAGATATATCCCCTACCAACTTTTTTATACGGAATGATAACCTATATATAATTGATCTGGGTATGGCTACTCATTGCACTGAGAAACCCTCATTAGAGGGTACCCCCTCCTATCTTGCACCAGAGAGTATCGTAGATGAAACATTTTCCTTTAAAAGTGATCTTTACTCTGTTGGTGTGATGTTTTACGAGTTTTACAAAAAAAGGCCCGCATATAAATTTTCCAATCTTGATGACCTGTTTATACAGCAAAGCCACGGCCTGCCACCCTTTGACGGTATACCACAAAAACCTGCCCAACTCCTTAAGAGACTACTTTCTTTTGAGCCTGAGAATAGGCCAACGACATTAGATTCTATTAAAATACTTGACGGGTCTCCACTTTTGGAGCATTTGGTTGTTGATAAGAGTTTTCCTATCATTTTTTCACGGGAAATGGGCCGTATCATTAATAGAATTAAAAAAACAGAGGCAAAAGTTCTAAACATTTTCAGCGCACGATACCCAGAAGGTTTTTTCTCTGTCATCTTTAAAGAATTGAGCTTAAGACTTGAACTTGAAGGATTTAAAACATCTTTAAACTCTTTTGAGCCATCAAAAGATATTATCCTTTTGGATTATGAGCATTTAGGAGCGATAAAAAACTCTGTACATAGATTGAATCAGCATCAAAGAGTCATTATATTCAGTTTAAAGCCCTTAAATATTGGTAACATTAATATAGATTACATGAATTTAAGTATCACGAACTTAGGCACTTACGAACAAGTAGAAGAGGTAATGCCTATATATCCCAAAATTGATAATTCAGGATCCATTATACCATCTTATGCACAATATAATTTAAGTATACTTGCATACATTATACCAGAAGACTTTCCAAGAGAAAAAAATCTACTTAAAACTATAAGTCGCTATTTGAATGCTGAGTATAATGACCTCATTGATATCTTATCTTCTTTTCGCCTCGCTGTGCCCAAAAGCATTATCTACTATACACTTATTAAAAACAAATCGGACAAACACGCAAAGATAAAGGAACATGCATATTTTTCCATACTCTCTTTTATGGATCACTTCGGCTTTATTGACATAAAAGAAAACCATATTATACTTTTACCTGCTTTTCATTCGTTTGTTAGGAGTAAAAATATGAAACATAAAGCCAATATAGATGTATCAAACAATATCTATGACCATCTTGAATATTTATTGCAAAATACCTCAAAAATAGAACATATTACCACGAAACTCAAAGAACTCCTAAAAGGAAACAAGATACCCCCCACACACGCAAGAATTTTCTTAGATGCCCTTTATGATGCAGTAGAGTCACCTTCTCTTAAAATAGATGTAATAAAGGCAGAGATCTCTCTCGGCCTTTTGAGTAATGTCAGAAAAAAATGGCAAGAACTATTGACAGTGGTCTTACAAGATGCCAAAAAGATTACATTTGACTATATAAGGCTCTCAATAAGTCTTGGAATATTCCATCAAACTGTAGAGTTCTTACGCGAACGAGAGGACCCTCAATCCAAAACCTTATTACTCTATGCATACGCTCTCTATTCAAAGTTTGACCTTTTTTTGGACATACTGAAAAATAACAAGGTGGACAGAGAAAATCCCTATTACCACCTGGCAATGGGTTTTTACCAAATGGCCTACAAAAAAAAGCCCAATTTAGCAAAACAATATGCAATAACCGCATCAGAACTTGCACATGAAGACCCTCATGTAATAATGGTATCAACATACATCTATGGTACATCCGTGCTTGAAACAGGGCAAGTAGAAAAAGGCAAAAACATACTTGAATCAATAAATACACAGGAGAATTATGGCATAGAATCCCTACTTGCAAATTTCCAATTAGGCTATATTTACTACACCTCAAAAGAATTTCTCAAAGCCATTTATTACTTTGAATATTCTTACCATATGGCCAAAGAATTTCATAGTATATCTTTATCTGTACAGGCTGCATTTTACCTTTCACACATTTATTATCATATGAACAAACTTGATGTTGCAGAATACTATATGGATTATGCGTACAAATATCAAAGGCTTTTAACCAAAGAACAAAAGGATTACCTTTTAAAAAACTATGCAGACCTTGCAATTTATCTTAAAAAACATGATAAGATCAAGGCACTCACAGAATTAATGAAAAAAAATCCTGGTATAGAAGGATTACTCAATCCTATCACCCTTGCCAATATATACTATCTTGCAGGGGAAAAAGAGAAATTGAAAACCCTACTACATAGGATAAAAAATGAGGAGGAAAACATTTTAGTTAAAACATTTTTAGAAATGATAGAAAAAACTGAAAATAATAAGGAGGTGCAACATGGGTGATATAGAACACCTAAAGAAGTATCCAAAGTTATTCCTTGAATACCTCATAAATGAGGGTGAGTATGCAAAGGCCATTGAAGTGGCCCGAGAACTCTTTGAGAGTTTGAAGGACAGTCCAAAGGACCTCTTGGATGTATATGTCATGTATCTATCACTGCAAGGGAAAACAGAACTACCTAAGGATGAATTTTCAAAGGTCCTTGATGAGGCACTTAGGCTCTCAGAGGAATTAGGACATAAAGAGCACAGAAAAACACTACTAAAAATAAAGAGGAGTACAGCTATTATAGACATTCCAAAGGACACTTCACAAGAAGATAGATATGCTAAAGCCTTAAAGAAGATAGCAGAACTTCAAGAGTTATCCCTCTCTGATACAAACTACTATAAGAAGATCCTTGAAATAGCCATAGAAACGCTCTCTGCAGAAAGGGGTGCATTATTCATCATGACAAATGGAAGATTGAGAAAAAGGGCGGCAATAAACATGGAAGACCTTGAAGTGAAAAAGGCAAAATCCATATCAAACTCCATACTCCTTGAGGTAGAGCGAAAAAAATCCACACTCATTTTAGAAGATGCACAGAAGGACCCAAGGTTCAAAAGGGCACATTCTGTCATGTTTAACAAAATACGCTCAGTTATTGCAACACCACTTATTCATGAGGATAATGTTGTCGGTGTCCTTTATGTTGATACAACAACAAAGAGCAAGACCTTCCTGGTTCAAGACAAGGAGTTTATAGAAACATTATCTAAGATACTCGCTTCTCATATTACCTTTAATCTGAACCATCAGGTACTTTCAACAAACGTCCGATTACTAAAGGCAAGGCTAAAAGAAGAAGAGGACCTTGTCATTGTCTACAAAAGTAAGGTGATGCAGGATATTATCTCTAAGATTAGACAGGTGGCACCGACTGATACAATAATTCTCATAGAGGGGGAAACAGGCACGGGAAAGGGACTTTTGGCAAGATACATTCATTCTATAAGCAAAAGGTCATCAAAACCATTTGTTCAAGTTGACCTATCTTCCATACCCTACACGCTCATAGAATCCGAACTCTTTGGCTATAAAAAAGGCGCATTCACAGGTGCATTAGAAGATACAAAAGGTCTCTTAGAGGTGGCTGACGGTGGCACAGTGTTCTTTGATGAAATATCAAACACAACCCTAACCACACAGGCAAAACTCTTAACCCTGCTTGAGGAGAAAAAATTCAGGAGAATTGGTGGAAAAGATGAACTGAAATTTGCGGCAAGGTCAATTTTTGCGAGCAATAGACCACTTGAACAACTTGTATCTGAAAACAGGGTAAGAAAGGACTTTTATTACAGGATAAGTGAGTTTGTTGTTCAATTACCACCATTAAGAGAGAGGCCTGAAGATATTATACCTATTGCCGAGTATTTTGCCAAAAAGTTTGGAGCAGAATTCGGTAAAGAGTTCAAACAAATAGACGAAGAAGCAAAGGAGTTTCTCCTCTCATACCCATGGCCAGGCAATATCAGAGAACTAAGAAATGTAATAAGACAGGCGATGATATTCAGTCCTGACGGTGAAATAAACATCCAGACCATTTCTGAAAACCTCCTGGGCAAAAATAAAACCCAGGCAATGAAACTAAAAGGGAAAGACCTTAAAGATTTTCTTCAAGACAAGGAAAGGGAAATAATGATTGAGGCTTTGAGAGAGACCCATGGCAATATCCTTGCAACAGCGGAACTACTAAATACCAACAGAATGCGCATTTACAGAATCCTCAAAAAGTACAATATAGACCCCAATGAATTTAAAATAAAAGGCAAAATTAAACGCAAACTCAGAACCAAAGAGTAAGTCATCATCTTATCTAATTAAGTGCACGGAATGTAACAATTCCGTGCACTTATAGTTTTGTTACAGAAATAGTACTCCATATTCTAAGAGTTTCAAGGTAATCTATTTACCCACTTTTGGCATATTTATTGCATATTATTTAGTGAAAAAAGGAGGCGTAAAATGTTGGAGGCTAAAGATATAAGAGAAATAACAGACAACAATGCAGAACTTGCAGCAGTGCTAAAACTTGGTGAGGCAATCGATATCAAAGAGTTTAGTGAAGAGAAGAGAAAAATAAAAATCGCCCTTCTATCAAGTGAAAGCGGAAAAGAACATCTTATACACTACATGATAGGCAAGGAAAATATTACTATAAAGAGTTTTCCTGCATCAAGGGATAGTTTAAGTGAAATACTGAAATTCTATCCTGATATACTCATAGTGGATACCGATACAGTCAGCGATGCACTTTTGAAGAACTTACTATACAACCTCCACCTTGCTTACGACTATACTCCGATTATATTGGCAGGGCGAAATAAGCAGAGGCTTTACCACTTCTGGCAGTACGGTGTATTTGATATCATAGACCTAAATCTTCAAGATAAAAAGGCAGACAATATTATAGATACTGCCATACGTCTTAAAAATACCCTAACGGTCAATTTTGAAGAAAACATGCTTGATTACCTCGCACGCATCTCTGACGCCAAAAGCATTGAAGATGTCGGGCACTCCAAAAGAGTGGCAATATATGCCCTTAACCTTGCAAGAGCGAGTGGAATAAATGATGAACAGTTTTTAAGAAACCTTTATCTCGGCGCAAAGTATCACGATATAGGTAAAATAGCCATCCCAGAAAGCATAACAAGAAAAAGAGGGGCTTTGTACAAAAATGAGTATGAAATAGTTAAACGCCATACTATCATAGGTTACTATATAGTAACGCACTACGGTATGCTAAGTGAAGAGGTTGGGGAGATAGTGAAGCATCATCACGAATGGTTCAATGGAACAGGGTATCCAGATGAACTTAAGGGGAATGAAATACCACTCGGGGCCAGGATTGTAGCCATCGCGGATGCCTTTGATGCAATAACAAGCACAAGGCCTTATAGGGAGAAGAAAACTTTTGATTACGCCATTAATGAACTTCTGAAGTTTAAAGGCATACAATTTGATCCTGATCTTGTAGATAACTTTGTAAGGCTTATAACGATGTCATAAAAGATGAATGAGCTGGCGAAGTTTTTTGCATGATACTTTACCAAATCTTACGGCATAATATTCTTTTACAAATTGTAGGGCTATTTTATCATTACTTCTTAAGGCAAACTCCATTAAAGTCTCACCTTTTTTCATAGAAAACCCGTTTTTCTTCATATATCGCAGGAATTTTTTAATTGCCTTCTTTGGAAAAGGTACAAAAAATACATTGTAAATGAAATATGCCATTATAATGGCAAAAGCAATACCCAAAAGAAGATAAATGAATAACCTTTTTATACTATTACTTCTAAGCCTTTGGAAATACGGCATTACTTTTAATGCCATATGCATCTGATCCCTGTAACTATACTCAACTATACGGGTAAACCACAGATACTGGAGAAAATCATAGTATTCTCTTAAATGAGATATAAATTTCTTTTTCTTATTTATGGGTGGTGTTGGATCGTACCTTATCCATCTTCCATTCTTGAACACCTCTGCCCAGGCATGGGCATGCCTTTCCCTTACAACAAAATATCCACCCATGGCATTGTACTCATCCGACAAAAAACCTGCGACCATTCTTGCCCTATATCCAAGAAGGCGTGCAAGAAGAACAAACGAAGTCGCAAACTCTGTACATTCCCCGCTCCTTTGGTATTTTAAGAATTCCAGGATAGGTAATATCGTATCATGCAAAGGAGTAAACCTACCGTATGAATGATTTTTTCTCAAATACCGTATGAGTGAGAAGAGCGTATCATCTGAAATCTTTATTCTTTTAGTTATGTTTTTTAGTTGATTACGAATGTTTTTGGGAACATAAAGGTATTGTGATGTCACTGTAGTATCAAGGGACATAACAGGCCTTGAGGATGCAAACACCCTGTAGGACATCTTTTTTGGCCATTTTTCTATTTTTACTTCCATTAGATTTTTATAAAGCACAAATTGCCCCCCTTCCCATGAAAGGAGCACAGGATAATCTACAAGTGGAATGTATGTAAATCTCAATGTGGGATAGATTATATACATTATAGAACTGGAATATGGATTCTTAGATATAAGGACCTTGTTTTTTAGGCCCTTACCCCATTTTTCCTCCTCTGTCCACTTCTCTCCATCAAAACGCATAAAAACTCTTGAACGCAGGTATAAGGCATTGTGTCTCTTTTCCATGGGTTTTACCCGTAAAACTACCCTATTTGAAAGTTGCTCTTTGCTAAAACTCCCTATGCTCAGGTATTCAAAGTCTCCACCCACAGGTTTAGCATTTGCACCAAAAAACATGTATGGGTTCCTTGGTAGAAAGAAAAACAACATAAGGGAAAATAAGGTAACGGACAATAAACTCGCAAGGATGTATCTTGTAGAATACTTGCTTGGTGTAATGTTTTTAGGAAGGTACCTTAAAAAGAGGTATAAGCCTAACAAAATGGAAAAAACTACAAATAGAAGGATATACCACATGGAATATAGGAAAACCGCAGACATGGAGAAGGTAAGAAAACTCAAAAGTGCTACATGGTCATAATCCTTTTCTTCAAAGGATACAAAGAGTTTTATGCATAATAGGCCCAAAAGATAGTATAATGCCATTACAAAAACATCCTGTAAGAAGAAAAGTGGGATAAAAACAAGGGTCATGAGCCCGGCTATTATATTCCCCTCATACTTTTTCAACACAATCTTTCCCTTTTTTCCAAGAAGATAACTCATAAATACCAAAAAAAGGAAAAGAACAATAGATACACCCCTTGCAAAAACACCAGATATAACAGCAACTGCACTCAATAGGTATGCTGTATTATAACGAAGTGGATTTGTTTTGTTCATAAAAGCGCAAGTTTTCTTAAAATGCCCAGTTCATGCACACTACCAGTGGATGGAGCCACATAAAACCTGTTATCCACCAAAAGTCCTACACTTTTCCCTTTTTCTATTTCTCTATGGATTAAAGAGGCAACGATATCAATCTCATCATCATCAGGATGTTCTTTTAAATGGAAAACAACACTATCTTTTTCCATCGTAGAAAACTTTTTTACCTGTAATTCCTTATAGGATTTTTTCCAATGAATATGATACAGACTTTCACCACTTCTATACCTTGCAAGTCCAAGGAACTCACCATCAACCCCCCTCTTTTCAACGCTGTTATCACCGAGTGCAAATTTTTGGTAATACCCATTTTTGTCAACCTTCCTATTTATATCTGGCAATACAAGAACATCCATATTTAACCTCATCTCTCTTCCTCTCTTGGCAAAGCCAAATGGATAGAGGGAATAGACAGTGATGTTATCTATTTTCTGAATACCCCTTTTTTTGCCAACATACGGAAGTTTGATTGTTATCTCATTATTTTTTATTTCTGGCACAAAAGTGCAGCCATCCTTAGTACAAAAATAGAGAGAAAAACCAGGGATCCTGCTTTTAGAGACTTTTATCAGTATATAGCCTTCTTTCCTCTTATAAATTATGTCTTGTGTTTCAGGGGCGACCTTGAGGAATAAAATATTCATAGTACTCAATATGCCAGAGGCAAAGAGCAGCACCAAAAGATAGGCAAGAATCATATAGAGAAGATTATTACCAGAATTTATTGTTGCTATACCAAAAAATAGGGTAAATACTGAAAAAAACTTGCCTAAGGATGTAATGTTTACCCTATCAAAGGGGCGGTTCAACAGAACTTTTAATCTCATCAAGCAATTTTTCTCTATCCTGCAATATCATCTGTAAGCCAATACGATGGATAACAAGGGGCTTAAAAGAGGCCTTTACATCGTCTGGAACAACATAATCCCTTCCCTCTATATACGCAATGGATTTTGCAATCTCTACAAGATGCAATAAAGCACGTGTTGAGAGTTCGGAAGAAAACACAGGATGGGATCTTACAGCACGACCCAAAGCAAGGATATAGTCCTCAATATCTCTTGAAACTTTCACTTTTTTTGCTTCATCTATCATCTTAAATAGTTCTTCTTTATTAAAAACAGGAGAAAGGCTATCTATCTTTTTTCTAATATCACCTTCTCTCAATAGTTGCCTCTCTATTTCCTCAGGAACACGGTTTATCTGTATCCTGAGCATGAACCTATCTAATTGTGAAGCAGGTAGAGGGAATGTGCCATAGGATTCTACAGGATTCTGCGTTGCTATTACAAAAAACAATGGACTTAAAGGGTATGTGTGTCCTTCAACAGTTACATGCCTTTCTTCCATTGCCTCTAATAGTGCACTTTGCGTCCTGGGATTCATCCTATTTATCTCATCCACCAATAGCACATCACAAAATACAGGACCTTTTAAGAACACCATTTCACCATTTTCACCTTGTGGTATAAATGCGCCTATGATATCAGCAGGAAGCATATCGCTTGTACCTTGAATCCTTTTAAATTCAAGGCCCAAAAGCTTTGCAAAGGCAAGTGAAAGGGTTGTCTTCCCCATCCCTGGCAATCCCTCCAAAAGCACATGTCCCCTTGAGAGGAATGCAGCAAAGAGGAGTTTTATATTGCCCTCATGTCCCTTTATTACTTTTGAAATAGATTTAAAAAAAAGCTCTATCTTAGATTTATACACAGTTCTCACTGCTTTATGAGAACAGTTCTATTCCCACCTTCCTCTTTTGCCTCTTTTATTCCTTCAAGTAATTTTTCAACGAGTGCATCAGGCTCTAAATAAACAGTGGGATAGCAAATTGCAGAAACTGATACAGTTATATTGAGACGAGGTCCAAACTCAATCTCAAAAGTACCAGACATAACGCGCAATCTAAACCCCTCTGCAACCTGATAGATATTCTGCATGCCCGTTTCTGGCAAAATAACAGCAAATTCATCGCCCCCAAACCTGGCAACTATATCTGTTCTTCTAAAATGACTTCTTGCAAGTTCCGCAAACTTGCGAAGGAGCATATCGCAGGTTCTGTGACCATAAGTTTCATTTACTTTTTTCAAATCGTCAATATCAATCAGCATAAGAGAGAACTTTCTTGAGTACCTCTTTGCCCTTTTAAACTCCTCATCCAACCTCTGCCAGAAATAAGTGGAAGAAGGGAGATTCGTAAGTTTATCCAAAAGTGCACTATCTGATAATTCTAATTCTTTTAGGCGATATGCTACAATAAGACCCAAAAAAGGCAAAATCTCTTCTATCTTTACTTTAAGTTCCTCTACTTTATCATGGGAATAAAAGACCATATACATAATACCTATAACTCTACCGGAAAAAACAATGGGTACAACCTCTATACCTTTTACACCATCATCAATAATATCACTATGACTAAAAATATCTTTTTTAAAATTTGCAATAAAAAGAGGCTTATCATAAGAAAGATAATAGGCAGAGAGTACATCCCTTTTTTCTTCAAGTACTGGGCCTTTGCCCTCACTATCATATATGGTTTTAAAAATCTCACTTTCTTCATGAACAGGGACCCTTAAAATGAGCCGCCTTGCCCCAAAACTCTCCATGAGAAAGGTCATAATATCCCCAAAGTCGTACCTTTCTAATACCTTTTTACCCAAACCCTCTATCATATTACCCCTCCTCCAAATACCTCTCAAGTAGTGCTTTTACCTCTTTGGGATTTGCTCTTCCCTTTGTTTTCTTCATGACAAGACCAATAAGAGCTCCAAGCACTCCCTTTTTCCCACTTCTGTACTTTTGGACAAGGTCTTGACCCTCTGAAAGTACCTCTTTTATTACATCTTCAAGAACAAATTCTACTTCATCTTTACTGAATGCATCTATGAGTTGAGACAACTTCCCTTTGCCTTCAAGATACCTCTTTATTATTAGTATCATCTGATTCCTATTGATCTTACCTTCAGATTTTAAGTTCAAAAGTCTTCCAAACTCTTCTGGTTTTAATGGAAGATGCTCAAAATCATAATCCGTTTTCCTTACAATACCTGAAAGTTCATTTATAAGAACCTTTGCCACATCATGGGGTCTATTAAACACAGAAACCACGTGGTCAAAATAATCAGCCAAATGTCTATCCCTCATTATTGTTAAAATATCTGATTCAGATATTCCCATCTTGCGATATCTTCTTTCTCTTTCTTCAGGCATTTCAGGAAGATTGCTTTCAACTTCTTTTATAAAATCTGAAGTTAATACAAGTTCTGGAAGATCTGGCTCTGGGAAAAACCGATAGTCATGAGAGGCCTCTTTTTTCCTCATACTTCTAGTCTCTTTTTTAAATTCATCAAAGAGGCGTGTTTCCATTTCTATCGGAATACCTTTTTGAATACAATCTATGTGTCTTTTAAACTCAACCTCAAGGCCATCCTCAACTGCCCTTATGGAATTTAGGTTTTTGAGTTCAACCCTTACACCGTATTCTTTATCTCCTTTTCTTCTAACTGAGATATTGGCATCCACCCTCATTTCTCCCTTCTCCATATCACATCCAGATGCGCCAATGTATGAAACCATATTCCTTAGTTTTTCAAGGAACAACCTCGCCTCCTTAGGTGAGCGGATATCAGGATAGGTGGTAACCTCCAAAAGTGGAATCCCACTCCTATTATAATCAAGCAATACATCACCCGTCTTGACATGTATAGATCGGGCTGCCTCTTCTTCAATATTCATTCTTTCTATACGAATACGCCTTTTTATGCCAGAAGTTTCTATATCTACATAACCATCTGTCCCAAGTGATGCCTCATATTGGGTGATCTGGTATCCCTTTGGCAAATCAGGATAAAAATAGTTTTTTCTATAAAACCTTGAATGATGATGGATTTTACCGTTTAATATCTTTATTATTGCAATGCCCTTTTTTATCGCCTCCATGTTCAATGAAGGAAGGGCTCCTGGCAAACCCAGACACACAGGACAGACATTGGTATTAGGAACTGCGTCATGCTCTGACTTGCATCTACAAAAGAGTTTTGTCCTGGTATTCAGTTGAAAATGTATTTCAAGCCCTATAACAGGCTCAAACATATCACTCATAATCCAGTATCCTCCCCAACAAATACATATTCAATGCCAAATTTTTCCTTTAGATGCTCTCCAAGGAGCCTGACTCCTACTGTCTCTGACCTATAGTGTCCCAAAAGTATGACATTACACTCCATATCCTTTGCGTTGGTATAATATGCATGCGAGGTCTCACCTGTTATGAAAAGGTCCATACCTTCTCTCTTCACCTGGTCAAGTATGGAAAGGCAACCACCTGAGCAGTATACACCAAAGTCTACCTCTTCTCTACCAAAATGCCATACATCCTTGGGCTTAAATAATCTTTGAGATATAATATTTACAAGTTCACCTATTGTACTTATACCATCTTTCACCTTGAATTTCAACCCTATAGGAATGCCATGATAATCACCAAAGGGCTCTATTGCATCAAAACCGAGTATTTTTATGGCACCATAATTATTTCCAACCTCATTATGTATATCAAGGGGAAGATGGGCAACATACAAAGCCATATCAGCATCAAACAAATACTTCAACCTTTTTCTAAGCCATAGATCAATATATAGAGGCGAACCCCAGTAAAAGCCATGGTGGACTATGAGTAGATCTACCCCCTTGTCCTTTGCCTCTTTTATTGCATCAAGACTTGCATCTGTGGCAACACCGATCATACCAACAGTTTCCCTTTCATTATCCACAACAAGACCATTTAAGGATATATCCCTAATTTCCTTAATTCTAAGGTATGCATTCAAATAATCAACAATCTCTCTTTTTCTAACCTTACCCATTACTTCCCTTTCGCGCCCGGAGGGAATTGAACCCCCAGCCCCGAGATCCGGAATCTCGTGCTCTATCCTTTTGAGCTACGGGCGCAAAAATCACCGAAGTTCTATATGTTCAATGCTGAATGTACCATTATCAAGTGTTAGCAAACCAAAGGTATTTCTTCTTGCAAAGATCCTATCTGTTGGACTACCTGGATTAAACATCAATGTATTATTGATGTATTTTTTTAAAGGTATGTGGGAGTGTCCGAATATTATGATATCCGGTAAGTCATCACGAAATTTTTTAATCACCCTATTTTCTATCCCAATAGGTGCCCCTATGCCGTGATAAACGCCAATTTTTACCCCTTCTTTTTCAACTATCAACTTCTCTGGAAGTTCTTTAAATAGGTCTTCATCATCCATATTTCCCCATACTGCATATACCCTATCCTTTCCTCCTGCTCTTGCGCAGAGTTCCAGGTAAAAATCGTAAGAGGAGAAATCACCTGCATGAATCACACCATCACTTTGCTCTATATACCTCCATACCTCATCAGGCAAACCACTTGCCCGATGAGGTATATGGGTATCAGATAGTACAACCAGTTGCATATCTATTTCTTCTTTTTATGCCTATCTCTTTTCCTTCTTTTCTTGAGTTTGTGTGTTTTTATCTTCTTTCTTTTTCTCTTTCTTCCACAAGGCATTACCTTTCCTCCTTAATAACTTTAAATAATTTAGAAGGTTTAAATGTTACAACCTTTCTCTTTGGAATCTCTACCTTCTCCCTTGTTCTCGGGTTCCTTCCTATTCTTGGCTTACGTGTCTTTACCTCAAAAACCCCAAACCCTCTAAGATCAACCCTATCTTCATTTAAAAGGGCTTGTTTTATCTGATCAATAAACTCATTTATTACCATATACACATCCTTCTTAGTAAGTCCCGTCTCCTCTGCAATTTTATTTACCAAATCCGCCTTCTTCATAAATCCTTCCTCCTTGCCTTTCAAAAGTGCTTAAATTATAAGAACTTAATAAAGAACAGTCAAGACAAGTAGCCAAGATGTATAAACTTAAATGTCGTGTTTTGTTTATACATTTTGGGTGTGTTATAATATGTGCCAAAAGGAGGTATTGTCTTGAAAAGGATTTTTGGTATAGGGATAATAGCAATGATAGCTGCAGGATGTGCAAGTACACCGCATAAAACAAGCGTAAAAATATACATACAGCAGAGAAACTGGGCAAAGGCCTTGAATGAGGGTAAGGCCTGGGTAAAAGAATCTCCCAATGACCCTGAGGCTTATTATTGGGTTGCCATGGCATATACTGGAATGCAAAAATATATAGAGGCAGCGGATAATCTTATAAAGGCAATAGATTTAGATACACAAGGCACACTTAAAGATAAGATAGGAGAAAATGAGGTAAATATCCTGCTTACCGCAGGGAAAAATACATACAACCAGGATAAAGACAAGGCCTTAAAGTACTTTGAATATGCCTTAAAACTTTCACCAAACAATAAGGCAGCCCTTTTATCTGTATCCACTATATACTTACAGGAAGGCAAATTTGATACGGCAGAGGTTTATGTTAACAAAGCAAGAGACATTGCTCCAAAGAATCCTTTGGTGTATATCTATCTTGCCAATATATATGATTCCCTTGCAACCAGGAATAAGGATAAAAAGCCTGAATACCTATCAAAGGCAGAGGAAAATCTTAAAAAGGCCACAGAACTTAAACCAAGCAAAGATAATTATGCCAAACTGGCAACCTTCTATTTCAATAATGCCAAGGAGAACAAGGATTATCCAAAACTTGCAGAAGAGTATTATAAGAAGGCATTGGAAAAGGACTCAACAGATGTCAATATTTTATTTAATTATGGCTTATCTGCATTTAACAACAAACACTATGATGTAGCCATTTCAGCATTTTCTAAGTATCTTGATGAGCAGCCAGAAGACGAGGCAGCATTACAGAACTTAGGCCTCGCATCTTACCTGTATGCACAGAAATTAGAAAACAAAAAAATGAAACAAGAGGCGATGGACTATTACAGAAAGGCAAAAGATGCCTATGAAAAACTCACTAAACTCAATCCAGAAAATGGAAATTATTATGAGATGCTCTATATATTCTACGCAAAACTTGGAGATAAACAGAAGGCAAAAGAGGCTATGAAAAAGTATCAGGAACTTAAAGGAAAAAATTAAGGAGGCTACTATGAAAAAGGATTTTCTCTCTATATACGATTTGACACCAGAAGAATTTAAGGAACTTATTGAGATTTCTATCAAGTTTAAGAAAGGTGAAATAAAGGAAAAGCCCTTAGAGGGTAAAATGATACCCCTGGTTTTCCAGAAACCTTCTCTTAGAACAAGGGTCACTTTTGAAAGAGCCATATACGACCTTGGAGGAAAAGGTGTATATCTTTCTCCACAAGATATTCAACTTGGGAAAAGGGAACAGGTAAAAGATGTAGCAAAGAACCTTGACAACTGGACAGATGGTATAGTAGCGAGGGTTTTTTACCATGGTACCTTAATTGAACTTGCAACGTACTCAAAGCACCCAGTGATAAATGCCCTCTCAGACCTTGAGCACCCATGTCAAATACTCGCTGACTATATGACTATGTACGAAATAAGTGGTAAATACAGTCTCAACCTTACTTACATTGGTGATGGGAACAATGTGGCAAATTCATTACTTGCCGCTACAGCCTTACTTGGCGGTAAGTTCACCATTGCAACCCCTCATGAATATGAACCAAATGGATACATCGTGCAGAAAGCTCTTGAACTCGGTGTTAAATTTGAGATAAAACGCAATCCAAAAGAAGCAGTCAAAGATGCTGATTTCATCTATACGGATGTTTGGGCTTCCATGGGACAGGAAGCAGAAAGAGAAAAGAGGTTAAAACTATTTAAACCCTATCAAGTAAACGCTGAACTTATGAAATACGCCCCTCAACACGCAAAGGTCCTGCACTGCCTGCCTGCACATAGAGGTGAAGAGATAACAGATGAGGTATTAGACGGTCCAAGGTCAGTTGTTTTGCAGGAATCTGAAAACAGGCTCCACACAGAAAAAGCCCTGCTCTACAAATTATTTACTTAGGAATTTAACCTTTATGTCTGATAGGCAGGTAGAGCCATCCTGTGCATAGTCATGGATGGAGTCTACCTGCCAATATTCAAGATTTTTAACACCAATAATATCCAAAAAACCTTTTGCTGTATCTATCTCCCCAGATGATAATATAAAAGAGACAAAATATGAGACTTTAGCGAACTGCGTATCTCTTGATGTTGTATCTAAGACTACAATATTGTATTCATCAAAAAACACAGGATAACTTTCTCCTCTTGCAAGGGCAAGAAATAGGTTTTGCATATCTCTTTTCTCTGTCTCCTTGCCCCACTTGCCATAAAGTTCCAAATTTGTGTAATAAATGCGATCACATACCCTGAAATTAAAACTATCACTAAGAAGCGCTCCATATTGATTTATATTTCGAGATACAATACTCTCTTTGTAACTCTGTACAAGTTCTATAAAGGAGCGGGGCATACCAATAATGTTTTCTCCATCTGTATCTGGGGTCCTTAGTGAAAAGAGATTACAGCCTACGAATAATAGAAAAATTAATAAAACTAATACAACAGCTAAAGTATGAATACTACGGGAGACTCTCCATTTATAGAGTCTCCCTTTACGCATAGTTAATATACGCTGTTACTTATTCACTATTTCTTTCAAGGCATTTGCAGGTCTGAAGACAACAGCAGATCTTTCAGGTATTTCAATTTCATCACCTGTTCTGGGATTTCTGCCTTTTCTTGCAGCTCTTTCCTTCACATCAAATGTGCCAAAACCTATTAGTCTTACTGCTTCTTTTCTACTGAGCGAGTCTTTGATGGCTTCCAGCATAGCGAACACTGCCATGGACGCATCCTTCTTTGTGAGACCTGCCCTTTGGGCTACCTCAGCAATTAATTCTTGCTTATTCATACTTCATCCTCCTTTTTGTTCTGAAGTAACATATTTTTAAAGCATAAGTCACATTTTGTCAAGTATTTTGTCTTATTATTCCTTGTATAGCAGTATCTTTTGCATAAAACCCTATCAATCAACGACTTAAACATCCAGATTTTGCACATTCTTTGCATTTCTTTCTATGAATTCTCTCCTGGGTTCTACCTTATCACCCATTAAAATAGAAAATAATCTGTCTGCTTCAGCAGCATCCTCCACTGTTACCCTTTTTAATACCCTATTTTCTGGATTCATGGTAGTTTCCCATAGTTGCTCAGGATTCATTTCTCCAAGACCTTTATAGCGCTGAATATGTGAAACATCTCCAAGTTCTCCTATTTTTCTTTTTAACTCATCATCAGAATATACGTAGTAAACTCTTTTGCCTTTCTGTATCCTGTAAAGAGGCGGTTGTGCAATATATATATAACCGGCCTCAACAAGAGGTTTCATGAACCTATAGAAAAAAGTGAGTAAAAGGGTTCTTATATGCGCACCATCAACATCAGCATCTGTCATAATGATAATTTTATGATACCTTGCCTTTCGGGGATCACACTCATCTTTTAAGCCTGCATCAATTGCAGAAAGTAGGACCTTTATCTCTTCGTTGGAAAGTGCTTTATTGATAGCAGATTTTTCAACATTTAAAATCTTTCCTCTTAGTGGAAGAACTGCCTGAAAATACCTATCTCGCCCCTGCTTTGCAGAGCCTCCAGCAGATTCACCCTCAACTATAAATATTTCAGTCTCTTCTGGATTTCGGGAAGTACAATCCGATAATTTACCTGGGAGGGAATCTGTTTCAATAAAACTCTTTCTTCTAATGAGTTCTCTTGCCCTCTTTGCCGCTTCCCTTGACCTTGCAGCTGTTTTGGCTTTTTGTATTATCTTTTCTGCTTCCTTGGGGTTCTCTTCAAGCCATCTTGTAAAGTATTCATAAAAAGCGGACTCAACAAGCCCTTTTATATATCCATTGCCCAATTTCGTCTTGGTTTGTCCCTCAAACTGTGGATGAGGGAGTTTCACATGAATAACTGCTGTAAGGCCCTCTCTTGTATCATCACCTTGGAAGGAAAAATTGCCTTTCACAAGATTATATCTTTTCGCTATATCGTTTATTGCCCGGGTAAGACCGCTCTTAAATCCAATAAGATGCGTGCCCCCTTCATGCGTATTGATAGTATTCACAAAACTCAGTATGGTCTCAACATATCCCGCATTATAAGAAAGTGAGATTTCTACTTCAGTGTCACCCTTCTTAGTTCTCATGTAAAAGGGGCCGGCTATGCGATCTTTTGCTTCATCAAGAAAGTTTACGAACTCCACAAGCCCACCTTCATAGTAAAATTCATCCCTACGCCCCGTGTTCCTATCCTCTAGACGAAACCTAAGTCCACCTATTAAAAGCGCTATTTCTCTAATCCTGTCCTTTAATACATCATAATCAAAGGAAGTCACCTTAAATATTTTTGCATCTGGTTTAAAGGTTACTCTTGTGCCAGTTTTATCAGTATTACCCACAACCTCCAATGGTGAGAGGACATCGCCCCTTGAATATCTCTGCCTGTAGATCTTGCCATCCCTCATAACTTCAACTACAAGCCACTCTGAAAGAGCATTAACCACTGAAGCACCAACACCATGTAATCCACCTGAGATTTGATATGCCTTTGAGCCGAACTTGCCACCTGCATGAAGCACAGTAAATACCACCTGTACTGCAGGTATACCCTTTTCAGGGTGTATATCAACAGGGATCCCTCTTCCATTATCTTCTATTGTAACGCTGCCATCTGGGTTGAGTGTTATACTAATCTCAGAACAGTACCCCGCAAGAGCCTCATCCACTGCATTATCAACGATCTCATAGATAAGGTGATGGAGTCCTCTTTTGCCCACATCACCAATATACATTGCAGGTCTTAATCTAACCCCTTCAAGCCCCTTTAGTACCTTTATATCTGAAGCAGTATAACTTCTTTTGTTTTCTTTCTTTTCTTCCTCCATCATATCCTCCCAGTAAACCTTATTTTATACTCAAAATTTTTGAATTCTTTTTTTAAATACTCCACAAGTTCATAGGACATAAGTGACATCTCATGTCTTATATAAGTGTTTTTTACTCGTATATAAATGTATTTTCTTTTAATATCCACATCAAACTCTCCCCCACTTATGCCTCTTTTTAAAAAAAACTCCTTAATACGTTGAGAGAGTTCTATTTTAATTGCCTTCTCCCCTAATACTTTCTTTAATACCTTATTAATTGTTTCTTTAAACTCTTCCATACTCTTTTTCAAGGTAGATATGAAAATGTTTTTTCCCTATTTCTCTTTGGGAGGTAAAAAAGTACATGACATTACCCTTATCATTTTGGATGCTCTCAATTAACCTATTCGTCTTCTCATCGTCAAGGACTGAAAAGACTTCATCCATTAACATTAAGATGCCCTGCCCACTTTCTTCTGAAAATTCTTGAATAAACCTAAAAAATAGGACAAGCCACAAAAATTGTTTTTCTCCATGCGAGAGGTATGTTCTTGCATCAAGCCCTTCTAATTTTACAAAGATAGTATCAAAATTCGCTCCCTTCAGAGCCTTTCCTTCCTTTACTTCAAGGTCAAGTGCATTGTCAAGGTCATAAAAATCATATATGGATGGCTCTATATTAAATTCAATATTGTAAAAACCAAGTTTTTGGGCAAGACAGGATAACCTATTCAAAACTTTTCTCCTTCCTTTATGTATTATGGAGTATAGTTCAAACAACTTCTCATTTATAGCCCTCAAAGTTAACAGATCACCGAGTAAAATAGATTCCTTTTTATTTTTTGAAACTCTCTCGTACTTATAAAGTGCATTTCTAAAACCATTTATACTTAAAGAGGCAAGTTTGTCTACTACTTTTCTCTTATCAGAAAAAGAACCATCTATCAAATTTTCTCTGCCTATGGAATAAACAGGGATAAAGTATTTTTTTAAAATGCTCCTATTTGCATTTTCACCATTTAAAGATACCTTTTTGTTCCCAAAAGCATCAAGAAAAGTAAATAATTCCAATGACCCTAAGTTAAAACTTATTTTAAAGTAATTAGAGTTTTTATTGATAAGTGTATATACATCCCTAACTCTAAAAGATGTACCATGAAATAAATAGAAAATTGCTTCTAAAATGGATGTTTTTCCAGTTCCATTGCCTCCTTGAACTACTATTATCTTCTCACATGGGAAATCTACATAAAAATCTCTGAAATTCCTAAAATTTTCAAGGGAGATTGAACATTTATACATATAATAATTATAAAGCCCACCCCCCGTTTATTCAATTAGAGGAATGGGCATAAGATATTGACTTTCTGTATGTTAAATACTATTTAAGTCCAAAAAATTTTTTCTTCTTTTTCTTTTTATCTTCCTCTGACTTTTCTGATTCTTCTTTCTTTTCCGAAGGAAATGCTAAAAGTTCTAAGAGAGCCATCTGGGCATCATCACCCCGTCGGCGCCATAGTTTGTAAATACGGGTATATCCACCATTCCTATCCTTAAAAAGCGGTGATATCTCATCAAATACCCGATTAACCATCTTCCTGTCAACAAGGAATCTAAACGCCTCCCTCCTCGCCGGAACTGTGCCTACTTTTCCAAGGGTTATCATCTTCTCTGCCCATCTTCTTGTTTCTTTAGCCTTTTGAAGTGTAGTTTTAATTTTACCATGTGTAAAAAGCGAGATAACCTGATTCCTAAGTAATGCCCTTCTATGTTCTGTATCTCTCCCTAATTTCTTAACCTTTTTAAGATGTCTCATTTTCAATCTCCTCCTCTTTTAAATACTTCGTAATATCCAGTCCAAGTGAATAGTTAAATCTGGAAAGTTTCTCCTTTATCTCCTCTAAGGATTTATTGCCAAAGTTTTTGAGACTTAGCAACTCGTCTTCATTTTTTGATACAAGTTGATAAATTTTATTTATCCCTGCATCCCTAAGACAGTTCAGCGTGCGTCTGGATAACTCAAGTGTGGCTATATCATTGAGTATGAAATTCCTAATCCTTTCTCTCTCTTCAAACCTGATACCCTCTTCTTCACTCTCTTCCTTCTCAACTGGTTGAGATATCTTCTCACAATGGTCTAACAAAATCTTTGAAGACTCCTTTATTGCATTAAATGGCGTAATTGAACCATCTGTCCAAATTTCAAGGATGAGTTTTTCGTAATCTGTTCTTGAACCGACACGCATATTTTCTACGGTATAGTTGACTTTTTGAACTGGGCTATAAATTGCATCCATAAGAATGAATCCTTCGGGTAAATCTACCCTTAAATCCTCACTTGGCACAAATCCCCTACCTCTATTGGCCCTTATCTCCATCTCTAATACCGTATCCGTAGTGATAGTACATATTAGATGGTCGGGATTCATCACACTCACAAATTCTGGTAAATCTAAATCACTTGCCCTCACCTCTTTTGGACCCTGAATTTTTAGTCGTATTATTGCCTCCTCAGGGGCACCATCATCAAATTTGAGCCTTATCCTCTTTAAGTTTAATACAATCAGTGGAACATCTTCAATAACACCTTTTATAGTAGAAAACTCGTGAAGCACACCCTCTATTTTTACCGCATATATTGCCTGACCTCGTATTGAAGAGAGCAATACTCTCCTCATACTGTTGCCAACGGTAATTCCAAACCCCCTCTCTAAGGGTGCAAATACATACTTTCCATAAGATTCCGACTCTTCTAAAACTTCTATGCCTTTTGGTATAATTAGATCCTTCATAACCTTTTCCTACTTGGAGTATAACTCAATAATTAATGTCTCATTAACAGGATAGGTAATATCTGTTCTAATTGGATTCCTAACGACTTTGCCCTCCATCTTATTCTTGTCAATGGTAAGCCATGTAGGTACGGCAGAAACATCCAACGATTCAATATTTTCTTGAATGAACGGGATCTTCTTAGCTTTATCCCTTATTGTAATGATATCTCCTGGCTTTACAAGGTAAGAAGGAATACTAACCCTTTTGCCATTAACTTCAACATGCCCATGATTTACAAGTTGTCGTGCCTGAGATCTGCTGGATGCTAATCCAAGCCTGAACACGACATTATCCAATCTCCGTTCAAGTAAGGAAAGAAGATTTTCACCTGTATTGCCCGGCATTTTTCTCGCCCATTCAAAAAACTTCCTGAACTGTGTCTCTAAGACCCCGTAAATTCTCTTTACTTTCTGTTTTTCACGTAATTGTAGTCCATAAATAGAGAGCTTCTTTCTCCTGCGAGAGCCATGGGCACCAGGTGGATATCTCTTATTCCCATCTAAAGGACACTTTGTAAAACATCTCTCCCCTTTAAGAAAGAGTTTTTCTCCTTCCCTTCTGCATAATCTGCATTTAGGACCTGTATAACGTGCCATATTTAGACTCTCCTCCTTTTAGGTGGCCTGCAACCATTATGAGGTATTGGAGTAACATCTTTAATAGCATAAACTTCCAGTCCTGCAGCCTGAATGGATCTAATTGCTGATTCTCTACCAGGCCCTGGTCCTTTAACCCAGACCTCCACCTTGCGAACACCAAGGGACTTCGCTTCTTTTGCAGCCCTCTCAGCCGCCTTCATTGCAGCAAAAGGGGTACCTTTTCTCGTACCAGAAAACCCCACAGAGCCACCACTCGCCCAAGATATGGCATTACCCTTTAAATCAGTTATAGTGACTATGGTGTTATTAAATGTTGACTGAATGTGAGCTATTCCAACAGGCTCTATACCTTTTGCCTTCTTTTTCTTTCTCTTCAAGGTCTCAGAACTTGTTCTTCGGGCCATTAATTACCTCCCCTTTTTACTTTTTTTAAGCATGTTACCCCGAGGTCCTTTTCTCGTCCTTGCATTGGTCTTTGTTCTCTGCCCGCGAACAGGAAGACCCATTTTATGTCTCAGTCCTCTATAGCATCCAATATCAATAAGCCTTTTAATGTTTCTTGCAATCTCTGCCCTCAATGCTCCCTCTACTTTATACTTATCTACCTCTTCTCTCAATTTTGCAACCTCTTCAGCGGTAAGATTCTTCACTCTTGTGTCTGGATTAACACCAGTTGCAGAAAGTATCTTACGTGAAGTAGAAAGTCCTATCCCAAAAATATATGTAAGAGCAACTTCAATCCTCTTATTCTTTGGAAGATCAACTCCTGCAATTCTCGCCATAGATTACCTCCTATCCCTGCCTTTGCTTGTGTTTGGGGTTTTCACAAATCACCCAAACTCTTCCCTTCCTTCTAATTACTTTACACTTATTACATATCTTCTTTACCGATGACCTAACTTTCATAAAAATAATACCCTCCTCTTTCTCTGTATAAGTCCTTATATTTTATAGCACAACTTATAGCGTGTCAAACCCAACACCTATTTATGCCTGTATACTATTCTGCCTCTTGTAAGATCGTAAGGAGAGAGCTCTACCACAACCCTATCACCTGGAAGAATACGAATAAAATGCATTCTCATTTTGCCAGCAACATGCGCAAGAACTAAAAGTCCGTTGTCAAGTTCCACCCTAAACATGGCGTTGGGTAGTACCTCTTTAACCGTTCCTTCCATTTTTATTACACTTTTCTTTGCCATATATTATAACTCCGTTAAAATTTCCACACCATCCTTTGTAATAAGTATGGTATTCTCATAATGTGCGGCAAAAGCACCATCTCTTGTCGCTATAGTCCACCCATCTTTTTTTGTATAAATCGCCCCACTTCCTGCAGAAAACATGGGCTCTATAGCAAGCACCATCCCTGCTTTTAAAACAGGACCACGACCAGGAGGACCATAGTTAGGAACAAAAGGATCCTCATGAAGTCTTAATCCAACCCCGTGACCGCCAAGTTCTTTTATGACACTAACACCATATTTCTTTGCAGTCTCCTCTATGGCATGAGATATATCAGATAGTTTCTTACCATCTTTAGCCTCTGAAATCCCATTGTAAAACGCCGCACGAACAGATGCCATCAAATTTTTAATGAGATTTGGGGGATTATCGCCCACATAATATGTCCTTGCTGCATCTGAAATAAAGCCATCAAGGTTAATACCAGAATCAATTTTTATAACATCTCCCTTCTTAATTTTTCTCTTTTCTGTCGGAATGCCGTGTACAACTTCATCATTAAGCGATACACAAGTGGCAGCTGGATAGCCCATATAACCAAGAAAGGCGGGCCTTGCCCCGCGCTCTTTTATAAAACTCTCTACAAAGCGATCAACTTCTTTTGTGGAAACACCTTCTTTTATTATCCCTTCTTCTTCAAGTTTCAAGAATAATTCTGCAAGTAATTTACAGGATTTTTTAATTCCTTCTATTTCCTTTGGTGTCTTTATATGAATCATTGAAAGTTGCCTCCTAAGATTTCCGCTATTTTTGCGAAAACTCTGTCCACAGAAGAAGAGGCACTAACCTCCTTCAAGATTTTTTTCTTCCTGTAATAGTCTATGAGAGGAGCAGTTTCTTCCCTATAGACTTTTAATCTGTTTCTTATAGTCTCTTCATTATCATCTTCCCTCTTAACAAGCGGAACACCACAATCATCACAGAGATTGTCATTCTTTGGTGGTGAGGTTAAAAGATTATATACCCTACCACAAACAGGGCAAACCCTTCTTGCAAGGAGCCTGTGAACGATCTCATCATCACTCACAGAAAGTAATATAACATACTGCAACCTTGCATGTATTTCTGAGAGAAGACCTTCAAGCATATTTGCTTGACTAATGTTTCTCGGAAAGCCATCTAAGATAAACCGCTCATGTTGCAAAATGGCAGCTTTTACGAGTTTTATGATTATATCATCAGGAACAAGAGCACCTTTTTTCATATAACCTTCTGCCACCCGGCCTATCTGCGTACCATCTTGCACTGCTTTGCGAAGGAGGTCTCCTGTGGATATCTGTTTGTATCCAAATTCTAACTCAAGTTTCTTTGCCTGGGTACCCTTCCCAGCCCCAGGAGGGCCCAGAAGGATTAGGCCTAACCTCTCCAACCGCTGATCCTTCCTTTTTTCAAAAGTCCATCGTACTGCCGCATAATTAAATGCGCATTTATCTGTTGCATTAGTTCAAGAGCAACACCCACAACTATAAGGATTCTCGTACCGCCAAAATAAAAGTGTATATTTGTCATACGGATAACATGATAAGGAAGTATAGCAATAATAGCAAAGAAAATAGCACCTGGCAAAAGTATCCTTGACATAATCTTATCTATGTATTCTGCAGTCTGCGGCCCTGGCCTTACGCCGGGAATAAAACCTGAGTATCTCTGAAGATTATCAGCCATATCCTTAGGATTTAGCACTATAGCAGTATAATAATACGCAAAAAATACAATTAAGGCCGCATATGAGATATCATAGATCACAGTCCCTGGTCTAAAAAGGTTAATGATGTAAGTCAAAGTATCAGATGTGAAAAATGTACCTAAGGTCTGAGGGAACATTAATATACTCTGTGCGAATATTATGGGGATAACACCAGCAGTATTGAGCGTTAGGGGAAGATAGGTTGTTTGCCCACCATACACCTTTCTCCCTACGACTCTTTTTGCATACTGTATGGGTATTCTTCTTTGAGCCTCAGTAATAGCAACAACTGCCACTGTTGTAGCCAACACAACTACTATAACAAATAAGAAAGCAAAAAGTGATGTCCCACCTGTTTTTAATAACTGAACCGACTGTGCAAACTCATACGGTATACTATCCAAAGTGCCTGCAAAAATTAGAACAGAGATACCATTGCCTATACCCCTCTCTGTCATTTGCTCTCCAATCCACATTAAAAATAATGTTCCTCCAACAAGGGCCAACACTGTGGTAAACATAAACATAGGCCCGGGATTGGGTACTACAGGAACACCACTCGGTGACTTAATATTTTCAAGAAACATCGCCATGCCTATGGACTGTATTCCCGCAACAATTACTGTAAGATAACGAGAATATCTTGTTATAAGCCTCTGCCCATGTTCTCCTTCTTTCTTAAGTCTTTCAAGATAGGGCCATGTGGCAACAAGAAGTTCCATTATAATTGAAGCAGATATATAAGGCATTATACCAGCACCGAAAATTGCTGCTCTTGAAAGCGCTCCCCCCACAAAGACATCATATAAGCCAAAAGCCGTACCCGCGAGATTTTGTCTGAAGAACTCTGCAAGCGCATGACCGTTCACGCCGGGAACCGGTATATGGGTTCCCAGCCTGTAAACGGCTATCATCGCAAGGACAAACAATATTTTATTTCTTAGTTCTTCTATCTTTGGTATATTATTGAGGTTATTCAGCATTTGTTTTACCGCCTGAGTTTTCTATTTTTTCCCTCGCACTTTTTGAAAAAACGACCCCCTCAAAAGTTACCTTTTTTGTTAGGTTTCCATCTCCAAGAATTTTTATAGGTCCATTACCTTTGATGATATTCTTCTCTTTAAGCGTTTGGGGATTAACTATTTCACCATCTGTATACTTTTGATCAATCTGCTTAAGATTCACAACTTCAAATCTCACTTTCCATATATTCTTGAAACCTCTTTTGGGTAATCTTCTATAAAGGGGCATTTGACCACCTTCAAAGTATCTTGGCTTTGCACCACCACTTCTAGATTTTTGTCCCTTTTCCCCACGTCCTGCTGTTTTACCTAAGCCAGATCCTGAGCCTCTTGCAACACGTTTCTTCTTCTTTACACCACCCTTTCCGTAGGTTAAATTACTCAAATTGTACATATCTTCCTCCTTATTCTTCTAATTCTTCAACCTTTAAGAGATATTGGACCTGTTCTATCATACCCCTTATCTGTGGTGTATCATTATGTATTCTCTCTTTACCAATCCTACCAAGTCCAAGGGCTAATACCGTACGCTTATGTTTTTTGTTAACCCCTATAAGACTTTTAACTTGCCTCACTTTGATTTTCTTCTTTCCTTGCACTGCCAAACCTCCTGTAAATTACATCCAGGGGTAGTCCCCTGTTCTTTGCAACTTTTTGAGGATCTTTAAGCGACCTTATGGCATTGATTGTTGCTTTCATTAGGTTAATTGCATTATTTGAGCCAAGAGACTTTGTTAAAGCATTCTTGTAACCGGCTGCCTCAAGTACCAGACGAACGGGCTGGGATGCAATAATACCAGTACCAGGACCTGCTGGCTTTAGAAGTACCTTTGATGCACCTTCCCTTCCTATAATCTCATGAGGTAATGTTCCATTTATTATTATAGCATCAAACATTGACTTTCTCGCTCTTTTTAAAGCCTTCTGAATTGCTTCGGGTGTTTCAAGAGCCTTACCATGCCCTATGCCTACTCTTCCTCTTCCATCACCTACCACAACCCATACAGAAAGTTTGAAGTTCTTTCCGCCTTTTGTTACCTTGGTAACCCTCTTAATTGTAACAACCCTTTCAATGAGTTCAGTTACGCCCATTTCTTCTGCCATAAATAAACCTCCAATTAAAATTCAAGTCCGCTTTCTCTGGCCGCATCTGCCAGAGATTTTACCCTACCTATGTATTTGTATCCCGCTCTGTCAAAAGATACTTTTGTAATCCCTATTTTTTTTGCTCTCTCTGCAATCAACTTTCCCACCAGTTTTGCTCTTTCTGTTTTCCCTTTAACCTCTTTCACTTTTTCTCTAATCTCTGGAGAAAGCGTTGAAGCACCGGTTAGAACCTTTGCAGGCCCAATGGGTGGGTCAATTACCAATTGGGCATATATATGTTTTGCACTCTTATATACCACAAGCCGAGGTCTTTCCTCTGTTCCAATAACTTTTTTCCTTATTCTCTTGTGCCTATTTAATCTCCTCAAAACCTTTTCTTTTCTATTCATCTTAAGCCTCCTTATGCGCCCTTGGCACCGGCTTTACCAGCCTTTCTTCTTATATGTTCTCCAACATATTTGATACCCTTAGCCTTATACGGATCCTGAGGTCTTATCCTTCTGATTTTTGCTGCAGTTTCGCCCACAAGGTATTTGTCTGCTCCCAACACCTCAATGATATACTTATCAGCGCCTGTCGTCTTAATGGGTCCACTTACCTTAAATTCTATACCATCTGGTGGTGTAACCTTAACTTCATGTGAAAATCCTACATTAAGTACCAACGCATTACCTTGTTTACTTACCTTATATCCAGCGCCTTGAACCTCCAACTCCTTTTTAAATCCATCCTTCACTCCAATTACAGCGTTATAGATAAGTTGTCTCGTGGTCCCATGAAGAGACTTGTGAAACTTTGTATCTGTTGGTCTCTTAACAATAATCTCCTTACCATTAATTTCCACAATCATATCCCTGTGTGGGGAAAAAGTAAGTTCTCCTTTTGGGCCCTTAAAATACATGGTCCCATTCTCTATTTTTACCTGAACACCGTCCGGGATGGGAACAGGTTTTTTCCCTATCCTTGACATATCCAGCCTCCTTTTACCATACTATAAGGAGTAGTTCTCCACCAACTCCTTTTCTTCTTGCTTCTCTATCTGTCATGAGTCCTTGTGAAGTTGAAACAATTGCTATTCCAAGACCATTTTTTACCCATGGTATCTTATCCTTACCTACATATACCCTTCTTGAAGGCTTTGATACCCTTTGTAGGTCTGAAATTAAAGGTGTTCCACCCTCATCATACTTTAGAACGACTTCGCACTTTCCACCACGCTCTTTTGAAATAACCTTATAGTCTTCTATAAACCCCTCTTTTTTCAGAATCTCTAATATCCCAAGTTTAATCTTTGAGAGTGGCTCTATTATAACACGATTGTGCTTTGCCCTTACTCCGTTTCTTAATCTTGTTAAAAGGTCTGCAATAGGATCATAAATCATATTCTACCTCCACCTACCAACTGGCTTTTTTAACACCTGGGAGTTCCCCTTTTAGTGCCAATTCTCTAAAACAAACCCTACAGAGCCCAAATTTTCTGATATAACCGTGAGTTCTCCCACAGCGTTTGCATCTATTATACTTTCTAACAGCAAATTTGGGTTCCTGGTTCCTTGTTCTTTTAGCCTTCCTTGACATTTAATCTTCCCTCCTTTCAAAAGGAAAACCAAAGGCTGAAAGCAGTGCCCTTGCCTCATCGTCTCTTTTAGCGGTCGTCACTATTGTTATATTCATACCAAAAACCTTTTTAACTTTATCAATTTCTACTTCAGGAAAAACCGTGTGCTCGCTAAGGCCAAAATTGTAATTGCCTCTACCATCAAATGAATTAAGTGGCAATCCGCTAAAATCTCTAACCCTTGGTAAAGCAAAGTTAATCAATCTGTCTAAGAAATCATACATGTACCTCTTCCTTAATGTAACGCGAAGCCCAATAGGCATCCCTTTTCTCAGATGAAACTGTGCTATGGATTTCCTTGCCCTTCTGACTTCTGGCCTTTGACCCGTTATCATGGCAAGGTCATTGCTTATTATATCTATCACCTTTGGGTCTTGAACGGCTTCCCCGACACCTACATTAACCACGATCTTTTCAAGTTTGGGTACCTCATTCACATTCTTGTACCCAAGTTCTTTCATTAATGTCGGTCTGATATTATCTATATATTCCTTTTGAAGTCTTGCCTGTTCCATCAGTCTATCACCTCATTACACTTTTTGCAGTATCTTACCTTCTTGCCATCTTCAAACCTGAAACCTACCCTTGTAGGCTCACCGCAAGATGGACAAATAAGTCTTACATTACTCCACGAAATGGGAGACTCCATTTCTACTATACCAGAAGGTCTCTCAGGTCCCATAGCTCTCATATGCCTCTTAACTATATTAACTTCTTCAACTATAAGCCTTTTCTTTTCTATAAGAACCTTTTTAACCTTCCCAATTTTCCCCTTATCTTTGCCTTTTACAACTTTAACTGTATCTCCTCTTTTAATTTTAAGAGCCATTACACCACCTCCGGAGCAAGCGAAACAATTTTCATGAATCTTTTTTCCCTGAGTTCCCTGGCGACTGGACCAAATACCCTTGTACCCTTTGGATCTCCACTTTCTCCTATGATCACTGCAGCATTATCATCAAACTTTACATATGTTCCATCAGGCCTACGTATTTCTTTTTTCGTTCTGACTATAACCGCCTTAGCAACAGAGCCTTTCTTAATGGAGGAATTGGGGACAGCATTCTTTATCGTAACGACTACGACATCCCCAACTCTCGCATATTTTTTTCTCGAACCGCCCAACACCTTAATGACCTGGGCCTCTTGAGCACCAGTGTTATCCGCAATCTTTAATCTAGATATATCTTGTATCATTTTAAGCCTCCCCGTGTGCCTTTCTTATAATACTTACCACTCTCCATCTCTTAAGATGTGAAAGAGGCCGTGTTTCCATAATCTTCACGACATCACCAACATGCGTCTCATTATTCTCATCATGCACATAGAATTTTTTTCTCCTTTTGACATATTTCTTGTAAAGGGGATGCTGAACATGAGTCTCCACAAGCACAACCCTCGTTTTATCCATTTTATCACTAACAACAACACCCACTCTCTCCTTTCTACTACCCCTTATTTCCATTATTCAACCTCCTCTCTCTTAGAATGGTATTTATCCTCGCAATATCCTTTTTTATCTCCCTGAACCTGTGTGGCTGTGAGAGTTTTGCCATGGCCTTCTCCATCCTCAAAGTAAAAAGTTCCTCCTTTAAAGATTTGAGTTTAGATTTAAGTTCCTCATTTGATAGTTCTCTGAGTTCATAGGGTTTCATACTCCACCCTCCTTCAAAGAGACAAATCTTGTTTTTACAGGAAGTTTTGAGGACGCCCTACGGAATGCCTCCTTAGCCTGTTCCTCTGTAACACCACCTAGTTCAAAAAGGATTCTTCCTGGTTTAACAACAGCAACCCATCTATCAACATTGCCTTTACCCTTTCCCATTCTCGTTTCTGCTGGTTTTTTCGTAACAGGCTTGTCAGGAAATATCCTTATCCAGAGTTTGCCCCCTTTCTTAAGGTATCTTGTAATTGCTATTCTGGCTGCTTCTATCTGGTTCCCTGTTATCCAATACGCTTCAAGGGTTTTAAGAGCATACTCACCAAAGGCTATGTAGTTGCCTGCCATAGCCTTGCCTTTCATCCTACCCCTTTGTTGTTTTCTATATTTTGTTCTTGATGGCATCAACATGACCTATTCCTCCTCAGTTGGACGTTCAAATATGTCACCCCTATATATCCATACCTTAACACCCACTGTGCCATACCGTGTAAATGCAGTAGATTCACCATAATCAATATCTGCTCTTATTGTCTGAAGGGGCACTCGTCCTTTAAGATACCATTCTTTACGTGCAATCTCCGCACCAGAGAGTCTTCCTTTAGCATATATTTTAATTCCCTTTACTCCCATCTTCAAAGCCGTTTCTACAGCCCTTTTCATTGCACGCCTATGAGATACTCTCTGCTCAATCTTCCTCGCTATATTATCTGCAACAAGTTGAGCATCAACCTCAGGAACTTTGACCTCAACTACATTAACATTAAGGTCTCTGTAGTTGAACATCTTTGAGATTGTTTTCCGTAAGCCTTCAACCTCGGCGCCCTTCCTTCCTATAACAAGCCCTGGTCTTGCAGAATATATGCTTATGCTTAATCTATCAGAGGCTCTCTCTATAACAACCTTAGATATCATTGCGTCCTTGAACTTATTCTTTATATAATCTCTTATCTTGAGGTCTTCTTGAAGGTACCTATCATAATCTTTTCCCTTAGCGAACCAATGGGATTTCCAATCTTTATTAACCCCTAATCTAAACCCAATAGGATGTACTTTCTGTCCCATTATTCCTCTCCTCCCTCTACTATAATGGTAATGTGTGAAGTCCTTTTTCTTATAAGAGTTGCCATTCCCCTCCAGAAGGGTCTTACTCTTTTCATTGTGAGTCCCTTATCTACCTTTGCAACTTTAACTCTTATTTCCTCTGGTGCCAATTCTCTACCCACCTTCTCGTTTAACGAAGATACAGCCGATTTAAGAACCTTACGCGTAATGCGTGCACCTTTTTTATTCATGAGATATAAAATAGCATCCGCCTCTTTGACTGTCTTACCTCTTATTTCACTAAGTAGTGGTTTCATCTTCTTTGGTGATATCCTTGCAAATTTATATACTGCTCTTCCCATCATCATCTCAACCTCACAGTTTCTGCTTTTTTATTCTTATGTCCCCTGTATGTTCTTGTGGGTGCGAACTCTCCGAGCTTATGGCCCACCATATCCTGCACTACATACACTGGAATAAATTTCCTACCATTATGAACTGCAATTGTATGCCCTATAAATTCAGGTACAATGGTTGACCTACGGGAATAGGTTTTTATAACAGACTTCTTCCCAGATTTATTCATTTCAACTATTCTTTTATAAAGTTTCGGATCTACATAAGGTCCTTTCTTCCTAGACCTACTCATTTCTTCCTCCGAGGCTTAATAATAAACTTATTAGAAGGGTTATGCTTTTTTCTTGTCTTCTTGCCATCAAGCAGACCCCATGGACTTGAAGGTGGACGACCTGATTTAGATCTGCCTTCTCCTCCACCAAGAGGATGGTCAACCGGGTTCATTATAATACCCCTTACATGGGGCCTCCTGCCCATCCACCTTTTTCTGCCGGCTTTTCCTATAACTATATTTTCATGGTCAATATTAGAAACCTGTCCTATTGTAGCAAGTGCATTCTGATCAATTAACCTAACTTCTCCGGATGGGAGTTGCACATGCGCATACTTCCCTTCTTTTGAAAGAATAACAGCATTGCTCCCTGCTGCCCTAACAAGTTTTGCACCTCTACCTGGTATAATCTCAATATTGTGAATAGGCACACCTTCTGGTATCTCCTTTATCGGAACTGCATTACCAACCTTGATCTCAGAACCTGGGCCTGAAACAACTTCATCCCCTACCTTCAATCCATGTGGTGCGATTATATATCTTTTCTCACCATCTTTATATGCAAGAAGTGCTATTCTTGCAGACCTATTGGGATCATATTCAATAGATTTAACCTTGGCTGGAATACCAAACTTTTCTCTTCTAAAATCAATTATTCTATAAAATCTTTTATGACCGCCACCTCTAAAACGGACAGTTACACGACCATGATTATTTCTACCACCGGTCTTTTTCTTTGGTTCAATAAGGGATTTCTCTGGCCTTTTCTTTGTTATATCCGAGAAATCCGAAGATGTCATGAATCTTCTTGATGGTGTGTATGGTTTATACCTTTTTATACCCATTTTTATACTCCTTCAAGCATCGGTATGTTTTCGCCTTTTTTCAGAACAACTATCGCCTTTTTCCATCTTCTCGTTTTGCCTTGTGCCAATCTCACTCTCTTATTCTTCGGCTTCATATTTATGACGCGTACCCTCTCTACATGCACTTTAAAGAGTTCTTCAACCGCCTTTTTTATTTCTGGCTTTGGCGCATCGGGATGGACCTCAAAAACATACTGGCTTTTTTTCTGACCCAGGTCCATTGCTTTCTCTGTGATTATTGGCCTTATAACAATATCTCTCGGATCTTTCATTTTTCTAACCTCTTATTTAATATCTCCACACCTTTTTTATCTATAAGGACATATTTCTTTTTAAGCACATCGTAGGCATTAATATCCTGGGCCCTCTTCACCTCTACACCACTTATATTCCGTGAAGCAAGGTATATGTTGTTGTTATCTTCTCCATAAACTACGAGTATCTTCTCACCATAAAGTCCATGATTTTTGAGTACCTCAACCATCTCTTTTGTCTTAGGCTTTGGGATGTCGTAACTGTCTAAAATTATAAACCTGTCATCTCTAACCCTATCACTTAACGCTTGAGCGAGTGCTTTTCTCTTTAGATTTTTAGGAATGACAAGGTTCCAATCCTTTGGCTTTGGAGGAAAAGCCTTACCTCCACCCACAAAAATAGGCGCTGAAATACTCCCATGTCTTGCGCGTCCCAGTCCCTTCTGTCTATAAATCTTACGGGTTGATGCCTTAACTTCGCTTCTTGTTTTTGCGCTCGCTGTACCCTGTCTTTTATTTAATTGGTATATTCTGACAGCCTGATAAAGAAGATGCGTATTCACAGGAACATTGTAAATACCCTCAGAAAGTTCCATCTCTCCTATTTTTTCTGCAGCCTTGTTTTTAATTTCCACTTTTACACTCATTTTCCATACCCCTTTGCTTTAGTTATATACACTATGCTACCATTACTTCCAGGAACAGCACCTTTCACAAATAGAACATTCCTTTCTTTATCCACACCAACTACCTTCAAGTTCTTCACAGTAACCCTTTTACTGCCTGCATGCCCTGCCATCTTCTTACCTTTCCATATCTTTGCCGGTTCTGAATGTTGCCCTATTGACCCTGGATGTCTGTGGAATTTGGAACCATGTGCCTTCGGCCCTCCAGAAAATCCCCATCTCTTCATAACACCCTGATATCCTTTGCCAATAGTAATACCACTTACATCTACCTTTTCTCCCTCTTCAAAGAGTTCTACCGTAAGTTCATCACCTTGTTTATACTGTGGCGGCTCATTAAGACGAAATTCTTTTATCACCCTTATGGGATATACATCCCTATCCCCAAATACCTTTTTCGCCTCTCCCAAAAGAGGCTTGTTGAGTTTTTTGCTTTTTACTTCTCCATAACCTACCTTTATGGCATTGTACCCGTCCTTCTCTATTATCTTCCCCTGAAGGACGTAGCAGGGGCCGGCCTCAATGATCGTGACTGGGATCATCGTGCCGTCTTTGGTAGGTATCTGGGTCATTCCCAGTTTTCTACCTACTAGTCCTATCATGTTTTACTCCTTTTATATCATTTTTATTTCTACATCAACTCCAGCCGGAAGATCCAGCTTAGAAAGTTTATCTATTGTTTCTTGGTTTGGATTACGAATTTCTACGAGTCTTTTATGAACCTTTAATTCAAACTGTTCTTGAGATTTTTTATGTACATGTGGTGACCTTATTACGGAAAAGAGTGTTCTTTTAGTAGGCAGAGGTATGGGCCCTGCCACCTCTGCCTGTGTCATCCTTGCTGTTACCACGATCCTCTTGGCAGACCTGTCCACAAGAACAGGATCATAGGACCTTAGTTTTATTCTTATTTTCGCTTCCATAATTACTCAACTATGTCTGTTACAATACCTGCACCAACTGTTTTTCCACCTTCACGAATAGCAAATCTTAGTTCTTTCTCAATAGCAACTGGTGCTATAAGTTCTACCTCAAGATTTACATGGTCACCAGGCATAACCATCTCTGTTCCTTCTGGCAATTTAATGCTACCCGTAACATCTGTTGTTCTGAAATAAAATTGTGGCCTATAATTATTGAAAAATGGTGTGTGTCTTCCACCTTCCTCTTTTGTAAGAACATAGACCTGAGCCCTAAATTTACGATGAGGGTTAATACTACCTGGCTTTGCAACAACCATGCCCCTCTCTACCTCATCCTTCTTCACACCACGAAGAAGAAGACCAACATTATCTCCAGGTAGCGCCTCATCAAGAACCTTTCTAAACATTTCTATAGAAGTCACTGTTGTTTTGAGTGGCCTCTCCCTGAATCCAATAATTTCAACCTCTTCTCCTGGCCTAAGCACTCCGCGCTCAACCCTACCAGTTACAACAGTACCACGACCTGTAATGGAGAATACATCTTCGATCGCCATGAGGAAAGGCTTGTCAACTTCCCTCTCTGGGTCAGGTATATAATTATCCATTGCATCAAGAAGTTCAAATATAGGCTTTGTGGCTTCTTCATCATTTGGATTCTGTAGTGCCAAAAGGGCAGAACCCTTAATAATAGGTACATCATCCCCAGGGAATTCATACTTATTAAGAAGGTCTCTTACCTCCATTTCAACAAGTTCAATGAGTTCCGGATCGTCCACAAGGTCTACCTTGTTTATAAAGACCACTATGTAAGGCACATTAACCTGTCTTGCAAGGAGAACATGTTCTCTCGTCTGTGGCATAACACTATCAGGGGCAGAAACCACCAATATGGCACCATCCATCTGCGCTGCCCCTGAAATCATATTCTTGATATAATCGTGATGCCCTGGGCAGTCTATATGTGCATAATGCCTTTTCTCTGTTTCATACTCCACATGAGCAATATTCACTGTCAATATCTTTGTAGCATCCCTTCTGAATAGTTTTGCATCAGCCTTCGCCACCTGGTCATAGTCCATTTCCTCTGCAAGACCCTTTTGTGCAAGCACTTTAGTAATTGCTGCTGTAAGGGTCGTCTTACCATGGTCTACATGTCCTATGGTACCCACGTTTAGGTGTGGCTTTGTTCTTTCAAATTTTTGCTTTGCCATGATTTACCTCCATCATATTTTGCTTATTTTTTCCTTTACTCTTTCAAAGTATGCAACCTTCATCCAAAAGTTTCCTCTCCCCTGAGTAAGCGACCTCAGGGTATTTGCATACCCTATCATTTTCTTTAAAGGGGCATACGCTCTTATATGGCTTATATATTCATTAACAGGAACCACTTCCTGCACCTCTCCACCTCTACTTGTTAAATCACCTATAACATTCCCGATAAACTCCTTGGGTGATATAATTTCAACAAAAACATAAGGCTCAAGCAAAACGGGCTCACCCTCTTTAAGGCCTCTTTCAATGCCACTTCTCAATGCAAGTTCATTTCCAAGCGGCGTAGTTTCATTGCCTCCAACAGAAACAATCTTAACTTCTATATCTATTACTGGATAACCCATAACGGGTCCAAAAGCGAGGGACTCATTAACAACTTTTCTTAAATATTCTCGCTCTTCTACCTCTATATTTACATTAGAATCATCTACCACTACACCGCTGCCTCTTTCAAGAGGAACCAGTTTAACTCTTGCAATACCAAACTCTCTACCTGTTGATAACTCTTTTTCAAAACGCTCCTCTAATTCTACTTCCTTCGTTATTGTTTCCCTGTAAGACACCTGAGGTCTACCTGTTCTAACCTCCACACCAAAATCTTTTTTTAGTCTATCCTCAACAATTTCAAGGTGTAATTCTCCCATGCCGGTCATAACTAATTGACCTGTATCTTCGTCCTTCTTAACACCGAGCGTCGGGTCTTCTATTTCCAATAACCTTAGTGTTTGTTCCAGTTTGTCCAATTCACGCACATACCTGGGTTCAATATACTTTGAGACCACAGGCTCTGGGAACTGCATTCCCTTAAAAACTATAGGCTTTTTTATGGAAGAAAGCGTATCACCAGTCTTTACATCTTTAATGCCTACAACACCTACAATTTCTCCTGCACGGGCCTCATAAATAGTTTTCTTTCTATTTGCATACATCTCATAAAGTCTCATAACGCGCTCTTCCTTCATCGTCCTTGTATTTAAAACCTTCTCATTCACACGGACACTTCCTGAGTAAACACGCATATAGGCAAGTGTTCCTGTATGTTTGTCCACTTGTATCTTGAATATCACAGCAGAGAAAGGCTCATTCTCCTCTCTTCTTCTTACCTCTACTTCTCCTGTAATAGGATTCTTCCCTTCAACTGGTGGCAAATCAAGCGGTGATGGTAAATATTCAACAATGGCATCCATAAGTGGTTGTATTCCAATATTTTTTTTAGCAGAACCAAGAAAAACAGGAAACATCTCCCCTTTTATAACGGCCTCTCTTACGGCTTTCTTTAGTCTTTTAGGCTCCACAAACCCTTTATCTGAATATTCATCCAGAATTTCTTCATCTTGTTCTGATGCCGCAAATACTATCTCCTCATATTTTTGCAACATTCCTTTGTCAAAATCTACATCCTCCACCTTGAAGGTTTCACCCGTCTGGTCTTCCTCTGTCCAAATGTATTTCTTTTTTTCTATTAAATCTACTACACCACGAAAAGCGCTCTCAGAACCAATAGGTACTTCAAAAAGTATAGCTCGTGTGCTAAGTCTTTTGTGGACAGATTCAAGAGATTTTTGGGCGTCGGCTGCTGTTTTATCCATTTTGTTAAAGAAAATCAAACGAGGTATCTTGTACCGTTCTGCCTGGTGCCAAACTGTTTCAGACTGAGGCTCAACTCCACTTGAGGCATCAAAGATAACTATAAGACCATCAAGTATCCGAAGGGACCTTTCAACTTCAGCAGTAAAATCAACATGACCAGGTGTATCTATTATATTAAACTGATGTCCTTTCCAGAAAGTTGTAACAGCAGCACTTACTATAGTAATACCTCTCTCCTTTTCCTGCTCCATCCAATCTGTTGTTGCAGAGCCCTCATCAACTTCACCAATCCTGTGAATCTTTTTAGAATAAAAAAGTACCCTCTCTGTTGTTGTAGTTTTTCCAGCATCAATATGTGCTGCAAAACCTATATTCCTTATTTTTTCTATATCCAGAGAGGGGCTGTTCTTCATTTTTTACCACTTATAATGGGCAAAGACCTTGTTGGCCTCCGCCATTCTATGTGTGTTTTCCCTTATTTTTATAGATGCGCCTGTGTTATTTGCCGCATCAATTAGTTCATTAGCAAGCCTTTCATACATCTTCCGTTCCCCACGGGACCTGGCAGATTTTATAATCCATTTCATGGCGAGAGATATCTGCCTTTTTGTTCTCACCTCTACTGGCACCTGATATGTAGCGCCTCCAACTCTTCTGGGTCTAACCTCATAAATAGGTTTCACATTTTTTATGGCTTCTTCAAATACTTCTATTCCCTTCCTCTTCGTCTTCTTTTCAATATACTCCAGTGCTTGATAGAATATCTTCTGAGCGAGAGACTTCTTTCCATCCCACATAAGATTATTAATAAACTTTGCAGCAAGCAACGAACCGTACCTTGGGTCCGGTGCAATTTGTCTCTCTGGTGCTCTCCTTCTTCTCATTATCTACCTCCTCAACCCTTTGGTTTTTTGGTTCCGTAAAGTGACCTTGAATTCCTTCTACCTTCAACACCCGCTGTATCAAGTGCACCTCTTATGATATGGTACTTCACACCTGGAAGGTCTTTTACCCTACCACCTCTTACTAAAACATTAGAGTGCTCTTGAAGATTGTGTCCCTCTCCTGGTATGTATGCAACCACTTCTTTTCCATTAGAAAGTCTAACTTTAGCAACTTTTCTTAACGCAGAATTCGGCTTCTTAGGTGTAGTAGTATACACCCTTATACAAACTCCCCTTTTTTGAGGATTGCCCATAAGGGCAGGAGACTTCGATTTTTTAACCTTCTCTTTCCTTGGCTTACGTACCAATTGATTTATAGTTGGCATATACTCCTCCTCTCTGCTTTACAGGAACAATATGATAAACCAAAACTCTTGTTATGTCAAACAGTTAGAACTATTTAAGAAAAACCTTATACAACCTTTAAAGATTCTCCTCCATATCTTCCTGTGTTTTCCTTCTCTCTTCTTCTTCCATTATCTCCTCAACGAGTTTAAGGTCTCTGTACTCCTTCAACCCCGTGCCAGCAGGAATCAGGTTACCTATTATAACATTTTCTTTTAATCCACGGAGCTTATCTTTTCTCCCTTCTATAGCAGACATCGCAAGAACCTTGGTAGTCTCCTGGAATGAAGCGGCTGCAAGAAAACTGTCTGTTTTTAAAGATGCTCTTGTGATACCTAAAAGTACAGGCTTGTACTTCGCAGGCTCACCACCTCTTCTCTCTGTCTCAGTGTTAATTTCTTTAATAACAGAAAGGTCAACTATGTCTCCTACAATAAGTCTGGTATCTCCAGGGTTTTGAACCTGTACTTTATTCATCATCTGTTTCACAATAATCTCAATATGTCTATCATCAATCTTGACACCAGAAAGCCTGTAAACTTCTTGTATCTTATCAAGTAAAAACTCTTGGACATGTTCTTTCCCCTTTACCTTTAGGAGATCATGCGGATCAATAGGCCCTGTTGTTATGGGATCACCCGCTTCAACATATTCTCCGTCATTTACAAGGAAATACTTACCAAAAGGTACATTGTAAGCTCTTGTCTCACCACTTTCAGATGAAATTGTAACTCTCAACAGACCTCTTTTTCCTCTACTTATAGAAACCCTTCCACTAATTTCGGCAATAAGCGCCTTCTCCTTTGGGGACCTTGCTTCAAACAACTGTTCAACCCGTGGAAGACCACCTGTAATATCCCTCGTTTTTCCTGCTTCCCTTGGCACTCTAGCCACGATATCACCTGGCTCAACTATATCTCCATCATTTACTGCAAGACGAGCCTCCCTTACGAGATTTATCTCTTCAAGAATCTCTTCTTCGTTGTCAGGATTTACAATATGCAGTCTTGGGTAGTATCTCTTATACCTGTCCAATTCTATCATGCTTTCTACTTTATCCTCTTCCATAAGTTCCTTTACAGTAACGCCCTGTACAATATCCACGAATTTAACCTTTCCTTTCTTTGTTGCTAAGATGAGTAAACTATATGGCTCCCATTCAAAGATAATATCACCTTTCTTAACCCTATCACCTTCGCCAAAATATATGATTGAACCATACTCCACATTATAAATCTTTTTTCTCTTTCCATCTTGGGAGATAAGAACAATTTTTCCACGTTTTGAAAGTGCTACATATTCTTTTTTATCTTTTTCATTCTTTTGAGCCACATCAAGAGCATGATACTCAATTTTACCATCAAAAGGCGCCCTAACCCTTGATTCCTCTGCGATTCTCTCTGCAGCTCCACCAGTGTGGAATGTTCTAAGTGTAAGCTGGGTCCCAGGTTCTCCAATAGACTGTGCTGCAACTACACCAACGGCTTCGCCAATTTCGACCATTTTACCAGTTGCAAGGTTTCTTCCATAGCACTTTGCACATACTCCATTTTTTGCCTCACAGTACAAAACTGACCGTACATAAACCTCTTCAATGCCCGCCTCTTCTATTTTCTTTGCGGCATCTTCTGTAATCTCCTCTCCTTCTCGAACAATAATTTCACCTGTTTCAGGATGTTCAATGTCGTCAAGAGCAACGCGTCCTACTATTCTTTCACTGAGTGGCTCTACTATTGCCTCTCCATCCTTTAGTGCCGTTATCTTTCTACCTGTTATTGTACCACAATCATCCTCTGTCACTACTACAGATTGCGCTACATCAACAAGCCTCCTCGTAAGATGCCCTGCATTTGCAGTTTTAAGTGCTGTATCCGAGAGACCTTTTCTTGCACCGTGAGTTGAGATAAAGTATTCTAACACTTTAAGACCATCCTTAAAGTTGGAAATTACCGGCGTCTCAATGAGTTCTCCAAGACTCTCACCAGATTTTTTGGGCCTTGCCATAAGCCCTCTCATACCTGCAAGCTGTTTCACCTGGTCCACATTACCTCTAGCTCCAGAGTTCACCATCATATAAATAGGATTAAATCCTTGTTTGTCCTTCGCCATTTCTTCCATCATTCTATCTTTTATATCATCAGCCGCCCTTGTCCAAACATCAAGTATCTTCTGGTACCTCTCTACGCGGGAAATCATCTGTCTGTTAAAAGCCCTCTCCACTTTTGCAATCTCTTGTAACGCTTCATCTATTATTTCCTTTTTATCCTCTGGAACTATGAGGTCATCAATACCAAAGGTAACTCCAGAAAGGGTTGAATACAAAAACCCTAAGTTTTTCATATCATCAAGGAAAATGGCTGTCCTTTTGATACCAAAGCGTTTAAAGGATTCTGCTGTAATAGCCTGTAAAGACTTCTTCTCAAGTTCCTTATTATAAAAGCGCATCTCCTCTGGAACTATTTCATTAAACACAACACGGCCAGGTGTAGTATCAATGATCTCCCCATTCCAATATAGTTTAATTTTCGCATGAAGATCCACAGTTTTTTCATTCAATGCCATAAAGACTTCTTCTGCAGAGGAAAAATACCGCCCCTCTCCCTTGGCTCCATCTTTGGCCTTTGTTAGATAATTGAGTCCTATAACCATGTCTTTTGTAGGAGAAGCAAGAGGTCTGCCATTGGCTGGGGATAGGATATTATTAGGAGCAAGCATTAGAGTCTGTGCCTCTGTTTGGGCTTCTAAGGATGTTGGAACATATACTGCCATCTGGTCCCCATCAAAGTCCGCATTATAGGCATTACACACAAGTGGGTGCAGTCTTATCGCCTTCCCCTCGACGAGAACTGGCTCAAAGGCTTGAATTGAAACCCTGTGAAGGGTTGGAGCCCTGTTCAAAAGCACAGGGTACTGCCGCGTTATCTCTTCAAGCAATCTCCATACACGCTCGTCTTTCTCCTGAAGCAGTTTCCTCGCCTGCCTGATAGAATCTGCAACACCTGATTCTTCAAGTTTGTGCTCTACCATGGGCTTAAATAGTTCTATAACCATCTCTTTGGGAAGACCGACTTGATTGAGTTTTAGTTCTGGCCCAACAACGATAACAGAACGGCCCGAATAGTCAACACGCTTACCTAAAAGATTTCTCCTCAAAAGTCCTTTTTTACCCCTTAAAGCGTCGGAAAGAGATTTAAGTTTTCTTCCACCTCTCCCTACAACAGGCCTACGCCTTCTTGAATTATCAAGTAACGCATCAACAGCCTCTTGCAGCATTCTCATCTCGTTTCTGAGTATGATCTGTGGTGCATTAAGCGCCTTAAGGTTCTTTAATCTATTATTCCTTGTTATAACCCTTCTATAGAGATTATTAAGATCACTTGTAGCAAACCTCCCCCCCTCCAAAGGAACAAGAGGTCTTAAATCTGGTGGAATTACAGGAATTACATTTAGAATCATCCACTCAGGTCTATTCCCAGAATTCAAAAACGCCTCAACTATGCGTATCTTCTTAAGCAGTTTACTCTTAATAAATAAGGATTTTTCTGTTTTTATCTTCGCCTTTAATTCTGCTGAAAGTTTTTCAAGATTCAGTGATTTTAAAATCTTTTCGATGGGTCTTGCGCCCATTTCAGCCTCAAAATAGAGATTTTTGCCCTCTTTGACCCTTCTTGTATATTCTTCATACTCTCTCTCTGTAAGGACCTGTCCCACTACAAGTTCATCCTGGAACGTTCCTGGATCTGTAACTATATATGCGTCATAATAGAGTACCTGCTCAAGTTCTCTTATACTAAGGTCCAATAGTGTGCCCATAATAGAAGGCGGTACCTTATAATACCATATATGAGCAACCGGTACCTCAAGTTCAATATGCCCCATCCGCTCTCTTCTTACATGCGATGTAGTTACTTCTACTCCACATCTATCACAGATAATACCCTTGTATCTCTTTCCTTTGTATTTACCACAAGCACACTCGTAGTCCTTTACAGGTCCAAAAATCCTCTCACAGAAAAGACCATCACTCTCAGGTTTCTGGGTTCTATAATTGATGGTTTCTGCCTTCTTGACTTCCCCATAAGACCAACTTCTTATAACCTCAGGGGAAGCCAGTTTGAGTTGTATAGCAACAATATCCTTTGGCCCAGTTTTAATCTTTGCCATTAAATTACCCCTCTGTTTCTAAAATTACATCAAGTCCAAGTCCCCTCAAATGCTTTAAAAGAACCTCAAATGATGCTGGTATTCCAGGCTCTGGGGGCTCTTCTCCTTTAATTAGGGCTTGATAGAGTTTATTCCTTCCTCTTTCATCATCAGACTTATAGGTTAGCATCTCCTGCAAGGTGTATGCTGCACCATAACCCTCAAGGGCCCATACTTCCATTTCTCCGAACCTCTGCCCACCAAAATGGGCTTTACCACCCACTGGTTGCTGAGTTATAAGCGAATACGGTCCTATCGCCCTTGCATGCACCTTGTCCTCAACCATATGAATAAGTTTTAGCATATACATATAGCCAACAGTTACATCTGAATCAAAATACTCACCAGTCTTACCATCTCTTAAACGTGTTTTACCGTTTTCAGGCAAGCCAGCCTTCAAAAGTTCTTTTCTAACATCTTCTATTGTATATCCCTCAAACACAGGAACCGCGTAATAAATCCCTTGCTCTTTTCCTGCCCAACCAAGAATGGTCTCCAAAATCTGCCCCACATTCATACGGGATGGCACGCCGAGAGGATTAAGTACTATGTCAACAGGGGTTCCATCATCAAGAAACGGCATATCTTCCCGGGGTGCTATCTTTGCAACAATGCCTTTATTTCCATGCCTTCCAGAGAGTTTATCCCCCACCTGAAGTTTCCTCTTTTGTGCTACGTAAACCTTTATGAGTTGCCTCACTCCAAGCGGAAGTTCATCGCCTCTTTCAATCTCCTCAAGTTCATAATCCAGTTTTTCTTCTATTTGATTGACAACCTTACGAGCCTCTTCCATATAAAATCTTACTTTTTCCTCCTTCTCCTCATCTTCCACTATTCTCTTACCGAAGTGAAGCCTAAGGGGGTCATGTTTGTAGAACTCTTCACCCTTTATAGTTTCACCCTTCTTGAATATAACCTTGTTGGCTTTCCCTGTAATATCAGACTGTGCAACCTCCCCATCAAGGAGTTTAGAGAGCACCTCCCTTAACCTTGATTTTAGGACTCTCTTGAGAGTATCGGCACTTTCTTCTGCTCGCCTTTTTCGCTCCCTCAGCATTCTAAGAGAAAGGGGGTCATCCTTCTTTCGCGAAAGGACAACAACATCAACTACAACACCCTCAACACTCGGGGGTACCCTCTTTGATGTATCTCTAACCTCTTTAGCCTGTTCAGAAAATATTGCGTAAATCAATCTCTCTTCAGGAGAAAGTTCTTTCTCTCCCTTTGGACTGACTTTACCTACAAGTATATCATCTGGTTTTACATATGTGCCTATGCGGACTATACCATTTACATCAAGATTCTTAAGTGCCTCCTGCGGCACATTTGGCAAGTCTCTTGTAACCTCTTCAGGACCTAATTTGGTCTCTCTTACTTCAACCTCAAATTCCAATATATGAATTGATGTAAAAGTGTCCCTCTTTAAAAGATCCTCAGAAAGGATAATAGCATCTTCGTAGTTATAGCCATACCAAGGTAAAAATGCGACAAGCAAATTCTTGCCAAGAGATAATTCTCCCATCCGTGTGGAAGAACTATCTGCAATTACTTCACCTTTTTTAACTTTTTGACCAGGTTTAACAATGGGCCTTTGGTGAATAACAGTGTTTTGATTTGATTTTTTAAAGTTGATAAGTTCGTAAATGTCTACCCCTTCCTCAAGCAAATGCTTTCTCTTTCTCGTTTTTGGCTCTATAACAATCCTCGTTGCATCAACTTCTTTCACTACTCCAGCGTTCTTGGCTACTACAACAGCGCCTGAATCATAGGCTATCTTTGTCTCCATACCAGTTCCAACAATTGGTGGTTCTGGCTCAAGAAGAGGAACAGCTTGTCTCTGCATGTTACACCCCATAAGCGCCCTGTTCGCGTCATCGTGAGCAAGGAATGGGATCAAAGAGGCTGATGGCGAAACAAGTTGTCTTGGGGAAACATCTATAAAGTCCACCTCATTTGCCTTTACCAGAGGATATTGCCCTTGATACCTTACCCATACATCTTCTACAAGTATTTTCCCTGTTTTAGGGTCTACTGGGGTATCAGCAGGAGCAATCTTATAGTCCCGCTCCTTGCTGGAGGTCATCTCAAGAACTTCATCCCAAATAACATATCCATCCTTGACTCTTCTCAGAGGTGTGGTTATAAAACCATATTTATCTATTTTTGCATAGGTGGTAAGTGAAGTTATAAGACCGATATTTTGACCTTCTGGTGTTTCTATTGGACAAAGACGACCAAAATGGGAGGGGTGTACATCTCTAACCTCAAACCCTGCAGTTTCCCTCGTTAAACCACCTTTTCCAAGAGCTGATAACCTCCTCTTATGCGTGAGTTCAGATAAGGGATTATTCTGATCAAGGAACTGTGAAAGTCTTTCACTGGTGAAATAAGCGATTAAACTGGATGTGACAAGTCTTGGGTTTACCAACTTCTTAGGTGTAAGATTTTGATCCCTATCAAGTAGCATCCTTTCACGAACAACCCTTACAAGCCTCCCGAATGCTATTTTAAACTGTTCGTATAGTAATTCTCCAACACGCCTTACCCTTCTATTTGAAAGGTCATCAAGATCATCTTCTTTCTCTTTTCCCCTATAAAAGTCTATGAGATGTTTTACAATGGCAATAAGATCGTCTTCAGTAAGCGTATCAACATCTGCATCTATTTTAAGATCAAGGCGAGTGTTGATCTTAAATCTTCCCACTTCACCAAGCAAGAATCTCTTAGGATCAAAGAAAACGCTCTTTACATATTCAACTGCTTCCTTTCTATCTTCAGGGGGTGGGGTATATCTCAATGTTCTATAAACATTTCCTATAGCACCATCCTCATCCTTTATTCTATCCTGTTTATATGTTGAGTAAATAATATCACAGGATTCCTCCTTTAAATCACCTATAGCAACCTTTTCATAACCAAGTTCCATAAGACGGGAAGGTGTAATTTCAGAAATCTCAAATGGTGCTTCCTTTTCTACTATACCCGTACTTTTATCTATTATATCATCAAGAACAATATACCTTGGTTTGCCATCTTCAAGTTTATCTTCTATAAACTTATCCAGTTCTTTAACACTAACTTCTTTATAATCAATAAGTTTTTTGAATACTTCTGACATTGAAACATCACGGAGATTACCCTTGTCATCAAGTTTTTCAAGGACACGTATGAGCCTAGTTATAGGAATCTTTCTTCGTTTTGATACAGTTACAGTAAAATTCTTTGCACCATCTATAGTAAATTCAACCCAAGGCCCTCTATAGGGTACAAGCAACGCTTTATAAGCAGGAACACCCTTAGTATCAATTGTCAAATACACCCCAGGAGAACGGTGCAATTGGCTTACAATAACTCTTTCTACACCATTAATAATAAAAGTCCCCCTTTCTGTCATGTAAGGGACTTCACACATATAAACCTTCTGTGTTATCTGTTCCTTAAACTCTCCAGACTCTTCATCCTTTTTCAGTAGCCGCAAGTTAGCCCAAAGAGGAACAGAATAAGTTAAACTTTTTTCTATAGCCTCCTTAACACTAAATTTTGGTCTGCCAACTTCATAATCCACATATTCCAGTATGTATCTTTTATTAACATCCTCTACAGGAAAACTCTCCTTAAATACACCATGAAGACTCCTTTTTCCCCTCTTATCAGGTTCTACGTCCTCGGCTAAGAACTCCCTAAAGGACTCAAATTGAACAATGAGGAGATTAGGCATCTCATAAGTCTCAGGTTTATAACCTTTTCGTTTAATTTTACCTACCAAAATTACACCTCCTTGCGGTGTATCAACTTAATAAAATAGAATACACCCACAGTTAAATAAACTGTGGGCTTTTTTCTATATTTTGATATCAAATGTGGCTTTTTTTATTTTATTTCTACTTTAGCGCCGAGGTCTTCCAAGGTCTTTTTAATTTTCTCTGCTTCCTCCTTGGACACTCCTTCCTTTACAGGCTTTGGAAGACTATCTATAAGGCTTTTCGCCTCTTTTAGCCCAAGACTCGTGATCGTTCTTATTTCTTTAAGGACTTTAATTCTCTGTGGACCGGCATCGGTTAGTATAACATCAAACTCTGTCTTTTCTTCTCCACCTTGTGCCTCTGCGCCTTGAGCTACAGGTTGAGCCACAGCTGCAACCGGAGCTGAAGCCTTCACACCAAACTTTTCCTCGAGTTCCTTGATGAGTTCTGAGAGTTCAAGGACCGTGAGTGATTCTATCATGGAGACTATTTCGGCAACATTATTTTTCTCTGACATTTTATGCCTCCTCTTTTTCTTTTCTTATTTGTTCTAAAACATTCACAAATGAATATATTGGCCAATTTATTGCAAAAACAAGTCTATATAGGAGGGAATTCAATCCTCCAACTACCATTGCTTGAAGCTCTTTCTTTGAGGGGAGTGCCGCTATTTTTTCAAGGTCTTCTCCTTCAACAATCTCTCCATCTACTTCTCCTGCTTTTACTTTTCCCTTCTTCACCTCTTTAAAATAATTATGCACACTCTTAAGAGCCTCTATTGGATCCCCATATGCATACACTACAGCACTTGGTCCCTTAAGATGTTTAATTAAAGATTCTTTTTTGAGGTCCTTAAAAGCAATGGCAGCCATAGTATTTTTTGTGACTACAATTTTTGACTCCGTTTCACGCAACTTTTTCCTAAGTTCAGAAAACTCCGCCACAGTAAGCCCTGCATAATCCGCAAGATAAAAGGCAGACGCTTTTTCAACCTTTTCCTTTATATCTTTAACAGCATCTATTTTATATTGTTTAACCATCTTGCCCCTCACTTTTTAGTAATTTCGTTCAATACGCTGTTTATATTAACTTTAACAGATGGACCCATTGTCGGAGAAAGATGAATACTTTTAATATATGTTCCTTTGTGGGTTTTAGGCCTCAAGTTTATAAGCTCTTCCAACAGTGCGAGCAGATTCTCTTTAAGATGCTCCTCTGGAAAACTAATTTTTCCTATAGGCACATGTATGTTTCCTGTTTTATCCACCCTAAACTCAACTCTACCCTTTTTGAGCTCTTTTACAACCTTAGCAACATTTTTTGTAACAGTTCCTGTTTTAGGACTGGGCATAAGACCACGCGGTCCTAAAATCCTACCCAATTTAGCAACATCCGGCATAGCATCAGGGGTAGCTACAACAGCATCAAAATCAAGCCACCCGCCCTTAATCTTTTCAATAAGGTCTTTGTATCCAACATAATCCGCACCAGCCTCCTTAGCCTCTTTCTCTTGCTCTCCTCTCGTTATAACTAAAACCTTAACCTTTCTACCTGTCCCATGCGGCAGCACAACAGCACCCCTCACCATTTGGTCAGCCTTTCTCGGATCAACCCCAAGCCTAACAGCACATTCAACTGTCTCATCGAATTTTGCGCTCTTAAGTTCCTTCACCTTTTTTACCGCCTCTTCAAGCGGATAATCTTTCTTTTCTACTTTTTCAAGTAATGCAACATATCTCTTACCATGCTTAGCCATTTTAATCCTCCACCACTTCTATTCCCATACTTCTTGCAGTGCCTTCAATTATTCTCATAGCAGCTTCAATATCATAGGCGTTTAGGTCTTGCATTTTCGTCTTTGCAATTTCTTCAACCTGCTTCTTTGTAACCTTACCAACCTTAACCTTATTGGGCTCGCCCGAGCCCTTAGCTATTTTTGCTGCCTTTCTTAAAAGGTCTGCGGCTGGTGGCGTTTTAGTAATAAAATCAAAACTTCTGTCTTTATAAATAGATATCACGACAGGAATCTTAAGATCAGGGTCCATACCTTTTGTCTTAGCATTAAATTGTTGAACAAACTGCATAATGTTTACACCATGCTGACCTAAGGCTGGACCTACAGGTGGAGCAGGATTTGCCTGACCTGCAGGTATCTGCAACTTAACAACTGCCATTACTTCCTTTTTCTTAGGGGGCATCACTTCCTCCTTTTAAATCTTTTCAACCTCTAAAAAATCAAGGACCACTGGCGTGGTTCTCCCAAAGATATCAACAAGAACCTTTAATTTAAGTTTGTCAGGATAGATCTCAGCAACCTTACCCTGAAAATCAGCAAAAGGCCCATTAACTATCCTTACAACTTCTCCTTCAAGGAAAGGTATTTCTTTTTCTTTCTTTTCACGCTCTTTCGCTTCCATATTCTTAATGGTATTGACTTCTTCTTCTGTAAGGGAAACAATTGCATCCTTGCCAATTAACGCCTTAACAAGATTTGTTGACGTAACCACCTTTAAGACCCTCTGAATGATTTCCTCATTATTGTCAATACCTATTATAATATAACCTCCATATATAGGCTTTTCTAAGAGTACCCTCTTACCCTTTTTGATCTTTGGTAATACCTGCATAGGTAAAAGTATTTCAACATATTCAATCAAACCGCTTTCGGAAAGCACCCTTTCAAGAGCCTTCTTCGCACGCCGCTCCCTTCCACCGGACGTCCAAAAAACCAGCCATTTCTTACTATTCGCCTCTTCACGCTTTACATTTTCACTCATAACTTCACCACCTACCCCAACATCAATTGTAATAACTTAGAAATAATTATATCCAAAATCCACATATAGAGAACAAAAAATGTAGAAATAAGAATCACACCCAAGGTTCCACCCCAGAGAGCCTCCTTAGTAGGCCATGTCATCTTCTTAAACTCGCTAATGGACTCTTTTATAAAATCACCAAACCTTGCCATATTTCACCTACAATTTCACCTCTTTATGAACGGTATGTTTTCTGCAGTATGGGCAGTACTTCTTAAGTTCAATTTTACCCTTACTCTTCTTCTTATTTTTAGTCGTTACATAATTCTTCCTTTTACATTCAGTACATTGCAAAGACACCTTTATTCTCATATTAGTCCTCCTCCTCTACAGGCCTGGAGGGATTTGAACCCCCAACCGCCGGATTTGGAGTCCGGTGCTCTTCCAAATTGAGCTACAGGCCTCTGTAAGTTTAAACAGAATAAAGCCCACATAATGTTTAGTCAAGTAATAATAAAAAATAGCGGGGGCTGGATTTGAACCAGCGACCTTCGGGTTATGAGCCCGACGAGCTACCAGACTGCTCTACCCCGCGTTGTAAGTTTTATAATTATAATCCTTACTTGAAAAACTGTCAAGTCCTCGGGATTCCTCTTGATAAAACTCTTGACTTTTCCAGCATTTGCCTTAAAATTATAAAGTTAGCAGAATAGGAGAGAAAATGGATAGTGCAAAATTAGTAAATATGCTATTGAAATACAAAGCAATCAAGCCTGAACAGGCAAAGAAGGCACTTGAGGTATCAAGGCAAAATGGGAAAGATGTCATACAATCCTTAGTTGACTTAGGATTTATTTCAGAAGAGCGACTTTTGAGAATAATCTCACAGGCATTTCATGTCCAAATAGCGGAATTTCCTGAAGAAGACCTCCCAGAGCAACTTATTAAAACTATTCCCCCAGACATCGCAAGAAAATACAATGTATTTCCCTATAAAAAGAAAGGCAGACTACTAATAGTAGCTACTACAGATCCAACTAATATGGAACTTATTGATAACCTTGCATTTCTTACAGGATACAGAATAGGTGTAGCTATAACTACTGAAAAGAAGCTGAAACAACTTATTAATAAATACTATGGGGAGGAAAGTAAGGCAGCTGAGGCGTTAAAGGAGGCAGAACAAGAGGCAAACGAGGCAGAAGTCGTTGAAGAAAAAGAAGAGTCAATAGAATCAGAGTTAGAGGTTGCCAAGGATGCACCTGTTGTAAAGTATGTAAATGCACTATTGGTGGATGCTGTAAGAAGTGGAGCAAGTGATATTCACATAGAACCTTTTGAAAAATTCATACGGGTCAGGTTTAGAATTGATGGTACACTACATGAACTTCCACGTCCCCCTCTCAGATGGAAACATGGGATTATAGCAAGGATTAAAATTCTTTCCAAACTGGATATTGCAGAGAGAAGACTCCCACAGGATGGTCATATAAAACTAAGGCTTAAAGAAGGAGGCAAGGAAAAGGTCATTGACTTTCGTGTATCTACTCTACCTGTAAAGCACGGGGAGAAGGCAGTACTTAGAATCTTAGATAAATCAAATCTTACCCTTGACCTTCAAAAACTCGGATTTGAGAAGGAGGCACTTGAAAAATTCATGTATGCAATTTCAAGGCCTTACGGGATCGTACTTGTAACAGGTCCAACCGGCTCAGGTAAAACAACCACACTATATTCTGCCTTGAGCATCCTAAATAAACCTGATGTCAATATAATGACTGCAGAAGACCCTGTTGAATACGACTTTCCAGGACTCAATCAGGTTCAAATAAGGGAGGAAATAGGTCTTACTTTTGCCGCTGCCCTTAGATCATTCTTACGTCAAGACCCAGATATTATCATGGTAGGAGAAATCAGGGATGAGGAAACCGCTTCCATAGCAGTCAAAGCAGCACTTACTGGGCACCTTGTTCTTTCAACACTGCATACCAATGATGCACCAAGCACTATCACACGTCTTATAGATATGGGAATTCCGCCATACCTCGTTGCAGACTCTCTTGTGCTTATACAGGCACAGCGTCTTGTTAGAAAACTATGCCCAAAATGCAAAAAACCCTATAAGCCATCAGAAAAGGAACTTAAATCTATTGGACTCGATCCTAAGGATTTGGAAGGCAAAAAGGTCTATAAAAAGGGGGACGGATGTGATGTGTGCAGAGGTAGTGGATACAAAGGGAGAGAGGGCATATACGAAGTCATGCTCATAACACCTGAAATAAGAGAAATGATTTTAGAAAGACGGCCCATTTCAGAAATAAGAGAAAAGGCCAGGGAGCAGGGGATGCTCACTCTAAGAGAGGCAGCAATACTTAAGTTCTTAAAGGGTATCACTTCCTTAGAAGAGGTGATAGCAAGAACCATGGAGGGATAGAATGCTTAATTTTACTATAAAAGAATTGCTTGAGGAAATGGTAATGAAAAAGGCTACTGATCTGCATCTTGTCGCAGGCGCCCCTCCTGTTTATAGAATAGATCAAAAACTTATTCCTGCCCAACAATACAAGTTCCTAATGCCTAATGATGTAAAACAACTCGTATACTCTCTTTTGACCGATACACAAAGAAAGCGTCTTGAAGAAGAGTTAGAACTTGATTTTGCCATCAGTATAGAAGGTCTTTCAAGGTTCAGGGCGAATGCTTTCTTTCAACGTGGTTCTGTTGCTATTGCAATAAGGAGAATTCCATTCCAAATCCCTCCATTAGAGAAACTTGGTCTTCCTCCAATCGTTCACTCTTTAATTGAAAAAGACAGAGGTCTCATACTTGTTACAGGTCCCACTGGTAGTGGTAAATCCACTACGCTTGCTGCGATGATAGATAGAATCAATACCACGAGAGCAGAACACATTATAACCCTTGAAGACCCTATAGAATACCTTCATAGAAATAAAAAATCCATTGTCGCACAGAGAGAAGTCGGCCAGGATACACATAGTTTTGCTAAGGCACTAAAATATGTGCTCCGTCAGGACCCTGATATTATAATGGTAGGTGAGATGAGAGATTTAGAGACCATTGCATCTGCTCTCACTGCGGCAGAGACAGGGCATTTGGTACTGGCAACGCTTCACACATCACGTGCCATAGATTCGATAAACAGAATTATAGATGTATTTCCACCCCATCAACAAGGGCAGGTTAGGGTTCAACTCGCTCAGGTATTAGAAGCCGTTATTACCCAAAAACTCTTGACCCATGCTAAAGGGAAGGGCATGGTCCTCGCAAGTGAAGTTCTCGTTGTTACTCCAGCTATTCAAACTGTGATAAGAGAAAATAGAACACATGAGGCATATGGTATTATGCAGACAAGTCAGGCATTTGGTATGCAGACTATGAATATGTCCCTTGCTGATTTATACAGAAAAGGGCATCTCACGCTTCAGGCAGCACTTTTGGTCTCCCCAAGGCCCGATGAATTGAAGCGCATGATAAGTAAAAAGGGAAGATAATATTTAAAATAATATATAAAAAGGAGGGTAGTTATGCCTGTTTTTGAATGGACGGCAAAGGATGCATCTGGAAGATTAAGAAGTGGGAAAATAAAGGCCCGCAGCCTAAGTGATGCATCCCGTAAGATTCAGTCACGCGGATTGGCAGATGTTAATCTAAGAGAAATGCATGCAAAAAAAGGCGGACTTTTTAAAAAGGTCTCAACCAGAGACCTTGCGATATTCTCAAGGCAATTCGCTGTTATGATAGAAGCCGGCATACCAATAGTACAGGCGCTTGAAATAATGGCAGAGCAAACACAAAATGGATTTTTCTCCTCTGTAATAACTGAAGTAAGGGAAATGGTAGAAACGGGTAAAACACTTGCAGAGTCCATGGAGAAGTTCCCTAAGGCATTTCCTACACTTCTTGTTCAAATGGCAAAAGTGGGAGAAACCAGTGGCGCTCTCGCTGAAACACTCAGAGAAGTTGCAACTTATTATGAGAAAATGGATAATCTTAAAAGAAAGATAAAAGCTGCAATGATGTACCCCATAATTGTCACTGTTATAACTATTCTTATATCTGCTGGTCTCCTTATTTTCGTTGTGCCACGTTTTGCTAAAATATACTCTGATATGGGAGCACAACTTCCAGGTCCAACACTAATATTAATAAAGACATCTCACTTACTTGTCCATAATATACTATGGGTTACAATAGGAACCATCGTTTTAATTGTGCTATTTAAAAAAATCCTTGCTACAAAACAAGGGCGTGCCATGTGGGACTCATTTATTCTCCGGGCTGCGATATTTGGACCACTCGTACAAAAATCTGCCATCGCAAGATTCTCCAGAACACTCTCCATACTCTTAACAAGCGGTGTTCCTATCCTACAGGCCCTTGAAATCACATCAAAGGCTTCAGGAAATTATGTCATTGCAAAGGCTATATTAAAGGCAAGAGAGCGCGTTGGTGAAGGTAAAAACATAGGAGGGCCACTCAGAGAGACAGGGGTATTTCCACCACTTGTAGTTCATCTTGTGAATGTTGGTGAGCAGACAGGTAGGCTTTCTGAGATGTTAGATAGAGTTGCCACATTCTATGAAGAAGAGGTTGATGCGGCAGTTGAAGGCCTTGCCTCAGTTATTGAACCCATTTTGATAGTATTCATAGGTACAATAGTTGGTGGTATGCTTATAGCGCTATACCTTCCAATATTTAAACTCGGCACCACCATCAAGTAAATTGCAAAAAGCACCGAATCAGAGAGCCAGGGAGCTCTTTTTTGTAGAACTCCTCGGCTCTCTTACAATTTTATTCATATGGGTAATAAGCCTCTATTTCCTAAAGGACATTACAGGATTTAAAAACTTTATCCGAATACTTTCTTATACCTTTGTTGTTTATGTTGCTTTTAGCATCCTTCAGGAAGAACTATTTGTAAGATTTATAAATAGAACAGCCCTGCTTGTAGCAAATATATTTATACTTTCTATTATACTTGAGGGTATTTCGCTTGCAACAGGTATTCCATTTAATCGTCTTAACTATCTTCTTCTTTTTCCCGTAGTTATCTCGGCATATTTCTTGGGCCCTATTTCTGGCATAGGCTTTTCAATACTTACCATTTTTTTGTTTGCCATCTCACACATCTATTTTTTTAATACAAAAGAGAACATTGCTCTTCAAGAGATACTCTTTTACTCCACAATATATTTCTTTACTGACATCATGCTAATAGCAGTAGCCGCTTATATCCGCGAGAATATCAAGAAAACGACAGAGAAGTTAAAAAAGGCTGAAATATCAAAGGAGAGAATCTTAGAAAGCATACCCTCAGGGGTCCTTGTACTTGATGCAGAGAATCGCCCTATATATATAAATCCCCACGCCACATCTATTTTGGAAGATATATCATTTGAGGAATTTATTAGTAATATAACAAAACAGGCTTCAAACAAAAATATCTCTAATCAAAAAAGGATGGAAATTAACATAAAAGACAGAATATTTGGTTACTCTATAAGGACATTACCTGATAACGAAAAAATAATAATTTTTCAGGACCTAACAGATATCAAGAAGCTTGAAAAAGAGAAAGAACTCAACAAAAAACTCATAGCATTGGGAGAGATGTCATCACAACTCGCACATGAAATAAGGAACCCACTCACATCAATCATTACAGCCAGCGAACTTTTAAAAGAACCCGAAGCGAACCATAATCTCCTTATTGATAAGATAATGGAAGGGGCAGAGAGATTAAACAGATTAATAACGGAATTTTTATCCTTTACAAGGATAACAGACATTAAAAAAGAAAAAATAAACATATCATCACTTCTCTTAGAGATAGCAGAAGACTTTAAATGGAGATATCCCGATATAACCTTTAACATTGAGATACATGATAATCTTAACATACAGGGAGATGTAACTTCACTACATTCTGTGTTCGAGAATATCTTGCAAAACTCCGTAGATGCCGTATCTGAAACGAAAGAAAAAATCATCACAATAACTGCCAAAGAAACAAATAATCAAGTTATAATTACAATCACTGACACTGGGGAAGGTATGGATGAAGAGACCAAGAAAAAGATATTTGACCCTTTTTACACCACAAAAACCTATGGAACAGGACTTGGTATGTCACTTGTAAGAAAAATATTGTTATACCACAGCGCAGAGATTAAAATAAATAGTAGGAAAAATGAAGGAACTTTGGTTAAAATCATATTTCAAAAAGTGAGTTAGAATGAGAAGGCAATATAAGGTACTGATTGTGGACGATGATAAGGCAATAGGTGAGGTCTTATCCGAATACATGCATAAAAAGGGGCTTACAGCGTTCATAGAAACAGACCCGCGAAAGGTCTTGTCCAAGGTAGATACCATCCTACCTGATATAGTTTTTCTTGATGTTAGAATGCCCCATATTGATGGGATGGAACTTTTAAAAAAACTCAAAAAAGAAAAAGATATATACATAGTGATGATGACAGCATTTGCAACTATGGAACATATTATAAAATCCTTCAGAGAAGGTGTAGACGATTATCTCTTAAAGCCTTTTAAACTACAAGACCTTGATATTACTCTTAATAGGGCATTGAAAATAATAAAATTGCAGGATGCCTATAATACATTACAGGATGAAATAAAAACCATTCTTGAAGAAGAAATAATAACTCAGAACAACAAGATGCTCAAAATTCTTGAAGATGCAAGGAGAGTTGCCCCACTTGATGTAACCATCATCATTTATGGTGAAAGCGGTACTGGAAAAGATCTTTTGGCCAGATACATTCATCAACATTCAAGAAGAAAGAATGGGCCATTTGTACCTGTAAATCTCGGTGCTATACCACATGAACTTGCAGAAAGTGAACTCTTTGGGCATGAAAAAGGTGCATTTACTGGAGCAACAGAAAAAAGGGAAGGCCTTTTTAAGGCTGCAGAGGGGGGAACTATCTTCCTTGATGAAATTGGAGAGGCTTCTTTGTCCCTTCAGGTAAAACTCCTTAGAGTAATTGAGACAAGAAGGATACTCCCTGTAGGTTCTTCCAAAGAGATACCCACAGACGTTAGGATTATTGCCGCAACAAATAGAAAACTTGAAAAAGAGGTTAAAGAGGGTAATTTCAGGGAAGACCTCTTCTTTAGATTAAATACTGTTCCATTTTATTTGCCATCTCTTATAGATAGGAAGGACGATATTCCTCTTTTAGTGGAGTATTTTTTAAAAAAATCTTCAATCCAACATGGGATCTCGGAAAAAAGAATAAGCAAAGAGGCCTTATCCAAACTACTTTCTTACAACTGGCCAGGAAACATAAGGGAACTTAAATATGTAATAGAAAGGGCTGTAATCTTATCAAAGGGGGATGTAATAAAAGAAGAGGATATCATCTTACATCCCATTGAGACGAAAAAGGAAGAAAAGAATATAGAAAAGATAAAACCCCTTTCAGAGATAGAGAAAGAGGTCATAAAGAAGGCTCTAAAAATATACAGGAATAAAAAAGAGGCTGCAAAAATGCTCGGCATTGACCCATCAACACTTTATAGAAAAATGAAAAAATATGGGATAAAGGAGGAACAATGAGAATACTTCTTACAGGTGGCGCAGGTTTTATAGGCTCACATGTGGCAGACCTTTATATAAAGGAAGGTCACGAAGTATTGATAATAGATAATCTAAGCAGTGGCAGGGTTGAAAATATTAACAAAAATGCTGAATTTGAAGAGGTGGATATAAGGGACTATGATGCACTTTTGAAGGTTTTTAACAGATTTAAACCGGACATTGTAAATCATCACGCTGCACAAATAAGTGTCGTATATTCCATGCAAAATCCCAACTTGGACATTGATATTAACATAAAAGGTACATTAAACCTTCTTGAACTTTCAAGGGTTTTTAAGATCAAAAAATTTATATTTGCCTCAACAGGGGGCGCGCTTTATGGCGAGCCTATCTATTTACCTGCAGATGAAACTCATCCCATACTACCTCTTGCACCGTACGGTATAGACAAAGAGGCATCAGAGCATTATATCCGCATATACGCAAACACTTATAAATTTGATTTTGTCATCTTAAGGTATGCAAATGTATATGGCCCAAGGCAAGACCCCTTTGGAGAGGCAGGTGTTGTTGCAATCTTCACAAAGAGGATGCTTGAGGGCAAAGAATGTTTCATCTTTGGCAATGGCGAGCAGAAAAGGGATTTTGTATTTGTTCAAGATGTAGCACAGGCTAATCTCCTTGCATTGAATTACGCTCCAAAAAATGGAATACTCCCTGTGTTTAATATTGGCACAGGAAGACTAACTTCTGTAAATACACTTTTTGGTACCCTTTGTAAACTTACAGGATATGAAAAAGAGCCTGTTTACAAACCAAAAAGGGAAGGTGAGGTCTTTGAAATATCCTTAAGTTATGAAAAGGCTAAAAAACACCTTGGATGGCAACCCACATATACCTTAGGCAAAGGGCTTTTAGAAACAGTTAATTGGTTTAAGCAAAAAGGAGGATAGAATGATACTATTATTGCTGAGTATGATCCTAAGCGGTAACAACAATATTCAAAAAGGTTTCTTTATAGATACAGTGCCTTCGTATAATGGACTATTAAAAGAGTATCAAACACTTGCAAAAGATGGGGATAAGAACATTGTAGTAACCCTTGACCTTCCATTCTATGCTTTTTCACAATTATTGGACGAAAGCGTATATGAAATTGAAGATGGCATACTTTATAATAAACTCTTGGCATTACTCAAAGATATACACACTCGCACAACTAAATATAAAAATACTAAATGCATACGCGCCAAGGAAGGGGCACTACTTTTGGATGCTTACATAAAGATTCCTCTCTACTTTCTCTCACAGGACAAAAATCTTTTAGATAGAGAAGATATAAAAAATGAGGTAAACCTTATTATACAGGCAAAAGGCATCAAAATATCCCCTGTTTTTAAATACAAGGAGGATTATTCTCAGTATAGGCCACGGGCACACTACACAAAAACCGAAAAAATGGAAAACTACTATAGGGCAATGATGTATTTAGGCCGTATGGGATTTTATCCTTTCTATAATGATACAACAAGTTCAACATATATGGCAGCAGCCCTTATACTGTCATCCATCATTGAAGAAAGCCCAAAAATCAAGAAGGAATATAACACAATCATGGATATAATAGACAATATTGTTGGCAAGAGCGACGACCTATCTCCCACTGAATTCATAAAGGTTTTAAAAGGTTACAATGTATTACCACAAAATGCTCTATGCACGAAATCCTATGACGAGAAAATAAAACAGAGCCTTTCTCTCTACAGAAGGCCCAGTATCTTCTCTACAATCCTAAGTGACCAGGACACACCTTCCCTTAAATTGCTGTCCATCAAACTCTTCGGACAGAGATGGGTATTTGATGCATATATTTTCCAAAATCTTGTTTACAATAAAGTGGGCACTCGCAAAAAGCCACGACTTCTTCCAAATGCCCTTGATATTCCCGCTGTATTGGGTTCAAAAAAGGCTTTGGATATTCTCATTGACACCTACAAAGAAGACAGGTTTAAAAACTATCTCTCTCAAATGGAATTATTAAAGAAAAAGACAAAAGATTACGGAGATTCCATCTTTCAATTATCTCTTTACCACAACCTTCTTGGTATAGAACAAAAATACTTGCTTGCACAAAAAGAATCTCCCATATTTTTGTATAGTGAAGATGCATACCAGACAAAAAAGTTGATTACAAGCCTTGCAACATGGGCGCACTTAAAGCATGCCACATCACTTTACACCAAGCAGAGTTATACCATTGGAATAACCTCAGTGCCACCAACACTTCAGAAAAAAGGTCTATGCCTTGTAGAGCCATATAGTGACATCATAGAAGATATAAGGGCACTTACAGCAAGGATGAATAAATTAACGAAAGGCTTGGAGGTAAATAGGAACATAAGAGAATTATCCAAACTATTAGATCTTATGCTAAGGGTTGCACTCAAGGAAAAAGGTGGCATACCAGAACAAAAAGACATGGATGAATTGAGATTTTTCTTGAAAAACAATACGCTTTTGGACCTAAATGACAGGAGCCTTGATGTTCCATGCAAAATAACAGATGTACATTCTGACCCTAATTCTGGAAAAGTCCTTGAAGTAGGGACAGGATTCCCACTTAAAATAGTGTATAATCTCCAGGATCAGAAAAAGGCAACAGGCTTTATGATGTCTTTTTATGAATTTAGACAGGATATGAACAATAGGCTCACTGACACAAAGTGGAATAGCCTATTAAAAGCCCATAAAATAAATATGCCACAATGGATCATAAAAAGGAGGGAAAAATGAAAAAAACAGCGTTACTTTTAAGCATAATGACCATCATCTTTGCAGGATGCGATAATCTTAATGTAACGACACTAACCGTAGATGGTGCGGTTATCTATCAAGAATCAACATCAAAATTAAGCGGAGCCTATGGGGTGTTTGTTGTTGCAAAAGCAAATATTGACTTTTATGACAGAAATGCAATGCCAGAGATTACCCCACCACAGCCTGATTCTGATACCCTGAATGCATTTGGCAAAATAGACCTACCATCCTTTTTAACACCAGAAAACAGGGCACAGGTTGTGGTAAATGGTACCGCATTGAATGAGATATATGATGGACAGTATCAAGGGAGCCTTGAGAATATCAACCCAGGAGACTCCGTTTTTATAGATGTCTCAACACAGGATGGCGATACAGGCAAAGCAAAAATGGTTATGCCCGGGGCATTTAATTTAAGCCTAAATGATACAACAATCCCTTATGATTCCTTAGATTCAATTGATTTTACATGGACTAAGAGCGCACATGCAAATGCCTACATGGTACTTATGTACTATGTTGATTCGCTGAATAATGTAAGTCTAAAAATAAAAGAGACAACTCGAGATACCACATTTTCAATATCACACAATGAACTCTCACAAGGCAACTACCTTCTTCAGGTTGCTGCAGTTTATGGCAAACTCAATGCCTCCATGCCACAGGAAGGCTCACTTTTGGGTGTAGTGGGGCAGGTTGCAACCCTATATATTAAAAAGCCTGTAATAATCACAATAAGATAGAGTCCATGAGCATAAATTGGAAGGGTATTTTAAAGAGAATAGACAATGTAAGGTGGGAAATACCCAAGGATTTTGATAAAAGGATGAATGTTCCTGCTCGCCTTATAGCAAGTGAAGAACTGATTGATAGCATCATAAGGGATAATGCCTTAATGCAACTTGTCAATGTCGCTATGTTGCCCGGTATTATAAAATACTCCCTCGCTATGCCAGATATACACTGGGGATACGGCTTTCCCATAGGTGGTGTTGCAGCATTCTCGTATGAAACAGGTATAATCTCTCCAGGTGGAGTGGGTTATGATATAAACTGTGGTGTGAGGATAATACGTTCTGACCTATCAGTAAATGATATAAAGCCCTATCTTGAAAAACTCGCAAATACTATTTTTAACAATGTACCGTGTGGCGTAGGGAGTAAGGGTAAAATAAGACTTTCAAAGAAAGAATTGGAAGAAGTAATGGTAAAAGGCGCAAGATGGGCTGTAGAAAAGGGTTATGGATTTAGGGAAGATATTGAAAGGACAGAGGAGTTCGGACAATTAAAGGGAGCAAATCCTGATTTTGTCTCCCAAAGGGCCATAGAAAGAGGTATGCCACAACTTGGTTCCTTAGGTGCAGGTAATCATTTTTTGGAGATTGAGCAGGTATCTGAAGTCTATGACGAAAAACTTGCAAAATCTATGGGTCTTGAAAAGGGCAAAATAACTATTATGATTCATACGGGTTCAAGGGGTTTTGGGCATCAGGTGTGTGATGACTATATTAAAATAATACTCAGGGCAATGCCTAAGTACGGCATCAACGTTCCAGACAGGCAACTTGCTTCTGTACCTATAAAATCCAAGGAAGGCCAGCGTTATTTTGGAGCAATGGCATCCGCCGCAAATTTTGCATGGGCCAATAGACAACTTATCACATTCTGGGTTCGTGAAAGTTTTGAAAAGGTTTTGGGTAGGTCTGCGGAAGACCTTGGAATGCATCTTATTTACGATGTAGCGCATAACATAGCAAAGATAGAAGAACACATTGTAGACGGCAAAAAGATGAAATTGGTTGTTCACAGAAAGGGAGCCACAAGGGCATTTCCAAAAGGGCATCCATCTTTGCCAGAAGTCTATAAAGATATAGGGCAACCTGTTCTACTACCTGGAGATATGGGAAGTATGTCATTTATACTCGTTGGCACCCATAGAGCACTTACAGAAACCTTTGGCAGTTCTGCACACGGTGCTGGAAGGGTTTTATCAAGGAAAAAGGCCCTAAGGATAACAAAAGGAAGAAATATCTTTAAAGAACTTAAAGGAAAAGGCATCTTGCTTAAGGCTGCATCAGGTGAGACCGCAAGGGAAGAGGTGCCTGATGCATATAAAGATGTAGAGGCTGTAGCAGATACCATGGCAGATGGAGGGCTTGCCAAGAAGGTTGTAAAACTCGTTCCACTTGCGGTAATTAAAGGTTAATGAATGTGGCAGAGGTTATTTTTATTCTTACTTTTAATCTACCTTTTACTCAATCTTCCATTTATAACAACCAGGACATATAAAAGAGAAGTTTATCTTTATAAAAATGCTCTTGCCGTAGATTTTCTAAAAAAACACCCTGATATGAAAAAACTTGTTCACTTAACACGCAATACAAAACGCCACCCACTTTTTTTTATAACAGACAACCAAAAGGACACATTAAAAAAATATGTTGACCTTTTTTATTTAATAGGCAAAAAAGATGATATCTCTTTGATAAACCATATACCTACCCATGCCTTTATTGGTGATACTGTAAGGTTTAAATCCAATAATGGAAAAGACACCTTCATTGTTATATCCAAAAAGACAAATACCATTTATTTTAAAGAAAACAATATGCGCGTCGTAATAAAGGGTATACCAAAAAATGTATATGTAATTGATACACTTTGGAATTTCATGCCTTACCATGGTGCACTTAGAAGATACTTTGAACAAAAGCCTTTTATAACATTTGTTGCTATAAATCCTTATCAAAACAGGCTTTATTTAGATGATAAAATAAAATTGGGCGGATTAAGGTTAAAGCCCATCATATACATCATCGGAAAAGACCTTATAGTAAAGAGTGATAATCCTGTAGAAAACCCAAGAGGATTCTATCTTGCCTTGGAAGATACTATATTGCCAGTTTCTATAAAAACCGTATCCCCTGCCAATATAACACCTGACACAACACTGGCATACATTATAGGTGGACGCAAATATCCACTTTTCTTTATAAAAGATGGAAAAGGGTATATAACAACAAAAAAAATAGATGTCTTATATCGCAAATACCCTGCTGTATTCAATAAAATAATGGATAAAATGATTGAATTAACAGCAAGACCCGTTGTTATAGGGTATCCAGAAAAACATATTTACAGATTACATGAACCTGTAACCATACATGTCTTAGACATACCACACATATCTACATGCTTCGTACAAAAAAACAGGCACAAGGAACCTTTTATATTCAACACATATACCTTCATTCCTGAAAAAAAAGATACACAAGTCATCGTGCTTTGCAAGGATATAAAAGATACGATAAAACTAACACTTATAAATAGAACAAAAAACATACTCTTTAACCAGGATGAATTTATAAGAAGAATAAGGGCCAATGCCTATGTGCAAAAAATGCCATTTTTTTCTGGAGCGCAAGACAGTACTTTCTTCTATGTGCTCTTACTTATAGGTCTTGTAGTAGTATGGATAATTGAAAAGAAGAGGACGCAGAAAGACTAAGTATTACCTAAATAATATATCCCGAGACCACAAAGGCACCACATTCTGACACTTCGTTATGGATTCTTCAAAAAAGTGTTTGCCCTTCTTCTTGTTTCCACTCTGTAAAAGAAACCTTGCAAAAAAATACATGGACATACACTTGACTTTGTCATCTTCCATTTTATGCAAAACATGTTCTGCCTTTTTTTCATCATGCCCATGTATATAACATTCAAGGGCAAAAAACTTCAGTGCATCAGGAAATCCATCAGAAAAGATGCAGTTTCCTTTATAGTTTTCATATATTGCCTTGGAGAGGGCCTTCTTTTCTGCACTATCTTTGCCTCTTAGTATGTCTATTATAAAAAGGCCCTTTACATAGTCCTTTTCTTGCGATGATGCACTCTTTATATAATCTGCCACTTGTTTATCAAGTTCACCCCCCTCCTTATGCCATTTTTCTAAAACCTGACCGATATTTAAGGTCAAGAATAGCATAAAAATCAAAGGCCCAACTCCTCACTAATCTCCTGCATACTCTTCAAAGAGAGATCCAAAAACTCATCAAGAGAGAGTCCTGTCTCTTCAATACTTTTCATTTGTTCTCTACTTGCGCCCTTTGCAAACCTTTTCTCCTTAAACCTCCTTTTAAGAAAACCAAGGTCAAGCCCCTTAAGGCTTTTTGTAGGATGCATAAGGGCACACGCTACAATAAAGCCTGTTACAGGGTCTGCTGCGTAGATGCATTTCTCCATAAGAGTCTCTCTTTCCTTTTTGCCACAGTGCGCCAAGATAGCACTATAGATATCCTCATCTTCAATACCTTCTTCCTTTAAAATATCCAAGGAAACAATACCGTGTTTTTGAGGGTTATCCTTTGTTCTCTCATAATCTATATCATGCAGCAGCCCTGCTATCTCCCACATAGCTTCGTTTTCATTGAAATGACGGGCAAGGTGTTTCATAACAACACCCGTTGCTATCATGTGCTTTACAAGATTTTCATTCTTCACATATTTTCTTATCAATTTTATAGCCTGATCCCTCGTCATAATCCACTCCTTAAAAGTTTAAGAACAATCCTGTTGTAAGATAGGCCTCATACCTTATTGGGTTTGAGTTATGTATATCATACATGTATCGTGGGAAAATCTTACCAAGTTCAATATTCCCACTTAAATTTGAGAATTTTATATTTAAACCAAGCCCTACAGACCCAAGATAGTCATTATAATATAGTTTATAGGTGTTATGAACAACGCCGCTATCAGTGGACATAGGCCTTTCCACGGTACCTGTAACATCGTATCGGTATAGGTTATTGGATATGTACAAAGTAACAATCTGCGGCAAAAAGAATTGGGGGGTCTCCTCTGAAAATAATATCTTTTGTAATGAAAGATTTAAGCCCATTATGCTTCCATTAACAATATCATGAGGTATAGGCGAAAAATTGGTATAAGATGCACCCAAACTCACCAGTGACCTATTATTTAAAAAATAATTTCCACCTATGGTTATACCAGCACCAAGTGCCTCATTATCCGAGGTGCTCCATTGATCCCCAACCCTGAAACCTGCAAAGAAGTATTTATTGTAAATCATAATATTAGTGCCCATGGGGACCACAAGGTATGACATATCCAAGCCTGCACTCAATGAGACATTTTTATTCAGTGAAATAAAAGAAGGCGTAGGATAATAACCAACTGATATGCTTTGAGGGTATTGGATACCATTTCCCCTTTCATAATCATACTGATATACAGCACTGGCACACCCTGATAGAAATATGATAAATAAAACCACAAATATTAGTCTTTGCATTTTTCCCTCTATAAATATTCTAACATCTTCATTATAACTTTTGCGAGTTTTTCCCCTGATTTTTCTGCAACCTGGAGAACCTCCTCATGGGTTGCACCCTCTGTTTGAGACCTTCTCAAGGCATTAGTTATGATAGAGAAGCCTACGACCTTTACCCCCATATGCACTGCTGCAATAACTTCACCAACAGTGGACATGCCGACAGCATCCCCTCCAATGAGCCTCACAAAATTATATTCTGCGGGTGTTTCAAGGGAAGGGCCCTGTAATGCCACATAAACACCTTCCTTTAAATGCACGCCTAAGGTGGAAGATGCCTTCCTCGCAATTTCAAGAAGTTCTGGGGTATAGGCATTGGACATCTTTGGGAACCTTGGGCCAAATGCCTCAATATTTGGGCCTCTTAGAGGATTATCAGGGATAAGGTTTATATGGTCTAAGATGAGCATTATGTCCCCTGCCTCAAAATACGGGTTTGTACCACCTGCAGCGTTTGTAACAATCAACACCTTCATTCCCATCTTATAAAGCACCCTAAGAGGATAGACTACATCTTTTAATGTATATCCTTCATAGTAATGAAATCTTCCCTGCATGACAGCAACGCTTTTACCTGATAGCCTTCCAAAAATAAGTTTGCCTGCATGTCCCTGGACAGTGGACACAGGAAAATGTGGTATTTTTGAGTACGCAATATCTTTTCTATCTTCAATACTATCTGCAATATGTCCAAGACCAGAGCCCAATATCATCACAACTTCAATATCAAAACCTCCGCTTTGTCTTATAAATTCCTCAGATTCTTTAATTTTCAACATAATATCATCCATGCTCTGTCTCCTTCTCTTCCCTTTCAATAATTCTTAAAAAGTATTCAAGTTCACCTTTAAAAGACTGTATAATCTCCCATCTCTTCTTTTTTAAGTTTTTAATCTCTTCTTTGAGTCTATCCCGCTCAAGCACAGCATCCTTTGTTTTAGATAGTGCCTCAATCTTTGCTTTTTCAATGATCATAGACGCCTCTTTTTTGGCATTTTCTACTATATCATGAGCATTCTTCTGTGCTAAAAGTAATGCTTGCTTAAGTTCATTCTCTACACTTTCGAATTCTCTAAGTTTATCCTCAAGCAATTTGATCCTTACCTTCAATTCACTGTTTTCTTGCAGAAGTTCCTGCATTTCATCAGCAATAGCGCTAAGATATGCCTCAACCTGTCCAGGGTCATATCCTCTAAACTTCGTCCTAAAGCTGCTTTTACGAATATCAATGGGCTTCATTGACATGAGTTTAACCCCTTTAGTGTTTTATTTGTTTAAGTATAAACTCAAGGCCTTGAGTAGTCAAATACCTAAATAAGTTGAATATACACCTCTTTATGCGTTATAATAAAGGGCATGGAGGAGAAGAAAAAAGAGATTTTAAAAGTTGATACAATGCTCAGGGTATTTATTGGAGAACTTACCTTGAAAGGTTGGGCTTACCTTGGTGTTATCTCACACCCCGAAACAGAAGAGATAGAGTCTGACATTGAGCAAGCGAAATTGGCTATTGATGCGATAGAAAAACTTATGGAACTTGGTAAAAGCTTTCTAAGTGAGAAGGAGATAAAAGAAATGCAACTCTCCCTCTCCAACCTGAAGCTCAATTATGTAAGTAAAAAGAATGAAAAAAATAAATGAGGCCGTTCATAATGTAATATCTGCATTAGAACATAACCTAAAACGGCACTCTGTTCTCAAACTCCTCGTTATTGCATATTCATTTACACTTATTAGAAACTTCCTTGAATCTTCCTTTGAGGAGGCAGCACGCATAGGGTTTTCAACAGAGCCCTTTACATCTTCTATTGCATACTTCTACCATTATCCCCTTTACTATTTTGATGTTTACTTTTTCGTTGCTATTATACTTAGTATAAGTAAAGCCTACAAATACAAAGACGCATTGAAATTTAGTCTATTCTTCGCCTTCTGGGTTATATTGGCACCGTTCTTTGATCTCTTTTTAGGCGGTCATTTTGATATAAACTACATCATGAGTTCAAAAGAGTTCCTATTTTATTTTCTCAACGCTTTAAACCCATTTGTAAAGGCCCCTGGTATTACATGGGGTATAAGGATAGAATCTGCTCTTGCAATCATAGGTCTTTTCATTGTACTTACCTACAAAAATAAAAAAGTTCTTCTAAATCTTTTGCTTATGTTTGCCCTTTATGTATTTTTGTTGCTCACAGGAGGCACTCTTCAAGCCCTCTATGCTGAAATATTTGGCTATTCTTTTGACCAGGCCTTTAATTCACCAGGCCTTATATTTTATCCTTCACTCAGAATGGGTGTATTTCTTTTTATAATACTTGTCATTGAGGTAATTTTTGGGCTTTTTCTATCCTCTCCAAAAAGATTTAAAAAATACATAACTTTAATAAGATGGGAGAGAATACTTTTTTATTTATCGGTTGTTACCATGGGCTTTTTAATAGGGCTCAAAGCCATGGCATTTGGTTATCCCCTTGTATTCAGGAATCCTACAGATTATCTTGCCATTATATCACTTATAGGACACACCTTCTTTGGCTTTCTATTTGGACTTACAATAAATGACTATTACGATAGAAAAGGAGATATTCTTTCAGGGCAAAAAACACCAATAACTCTAAGAATTATAAGGAAACAGCAAGTACCATATCTCGCATTGTTTTTCCTTATAAGTTCACTTGTATTCGCCTTTTCTATAAGTTATTATACCTTCCTCATAGCGCTATGTGCCCTTACTCTAAGTTATATATACTCAGCACCTCCTTTCCGCCTTAAAAAATACTGGCCCATATCCACATATACTATTACGACCATAGCATTTTTAGAAACATTAGTTGGGGTCTCTGTTTTTGCAAGATACGCCTCTGTGAATATACTTCCAAAAGAGGTCTTCTATGTATTCTTTTTGATATTACCCCTTGCCTTTGGTACCAAGGATTTGAAAGATTACAAAGGAGATAAAGAAACAGGTATATTCACCATCTTTACATATCTTGGTCTTGAAAAGGGATGTATTGTAAATGCTATACTTGTCTTTATTGCTTTTATGCTTGTCCCTTTGGTATACGGAAACCGCGTCTTCCTTTTATCATTTATCTTAGGTTTACCCGTCTCGCTCTATATTGCACTTTATCCAAAGATGAAACAGCCGAGGCCAAGAGAAATAATATTTTTCTCAGTACTTATTTTCTATATCCTCTATATGGCTAAGGTTACTGTAGATAAGGTCAAACAACCAGTAAACCTACCAAAGCTAATGAAGGAACTCAACATAAAGGAATATGCCCTCTACCCTTCAAATTACAACGAGGAAAGACTTATATTTGACGCACTTATGAATAGAAAAGACAGTTTAACCTATATACTCCAAGCTAAAAACTATGTAAACAATAAACCAATCCTCTCATTCTATTACCTTTACAAATTCCTTGAGGTAATGAAAAAGAAACAAAACCCCGAGTTTTTTGACCCAACATTATATTTTGATCTTAAGAAAAAGGCATTGGAACAACTCATTGAGGCAGATAGTTTAGATCTGGCCATTTCCTTTGCCATAGAAGGACTTTCCAGAGGGGTAATGTCAGAGGACTTCTACTCATTACTTGGCGAGATCCTTATGGAAGAGGATAGGTATGAAGGTGCACTATTGGCACTGAAAGGTGCCTATTTTTTACTACCCTCAGCCCGTACTGCCAAGGACCTTGCACTAACCTATAAAGAACTTGGATATCAAGACAGTTTTATTAAGTACTTTGGCGAATATCTAAAATATAGACCCAAATAAAAAAAGGGGCATACTGCCCCTTTTGAAATTATAATCCTTTTTTGTTACTACTACTGCCAGGTTTCCGCTTCCATCTGTGCTTTGTGAAGCGCTGAATCAGCATCCATAATATCATAGATAGACATGGGAGCAGGATATGCAGCCGTTCCATCAAGCCATATATAGTCAAAGACAGAGTCACTAGGAGGCTTGGCATTCATAAACACGCTGGCTATTCTTACAAGGTCTCCTGCAATGGGTATTCTCTTTCTGTATTTTATCTTTGCTATTACAATCCACCCACCTACAGGGAAGGTATAATGGTTATATGTATATTTACTATGGTTTCTATCAAAATGCTTGGGTTCCTCTCCATGATTAGGGTCTACAGGAGCACCGGTGAACTCATCCGAAAAACTATGTGGATACTTAACCCACCTGTTTTGATGGTCCTGTACTCTATCCCATCTCCAATACGCAGGGTGAACTGATGCCACTCCTCTTCTTACATTCTCTCTGGCGCCTCCACTTCTATCTCCATTATTGAAAGCATAGTAATTCCTATCACCATTGTTGTTATACGGTAATAATGCCTCTTGTGTTGCAACATAAGTAGGATTCACCCTAACTTCCAGTTTAAAGTTGCTACTGTCTACCCTTAATCCACTTAGGCGTAAATATTTTTCCACTACATGTTGTGCCTGTTCTCTTCCTGATCTAAAGGCAACAGGCAAGTCAGCAGGGTCAATGAACTTCCATATGGTAGTATTTTTAAATAATTTTTTAGCGATACCGTAATTCACATTATAGAGAAATCCTGTTATATTTTTCCCCAGAAAACCATTATTTAAAAGTCCACCATCAGGGCCGTATGGATAATACATGGCATTAGTAGGGTCGCTGAGTTTTGGATTTGCCACCTGTTGTGCAGCAATTCTCGCTGCCATCTCAAGTTTCATCTTCGTGTCTATATACTGACCCATTGCGTATATGCCAGCGAGAAAAACCACCAAAATAGGAAGCAAAATTACAAATTCTACAAGAATACTCCCACTTCTTTTCATTTTACACCTCCTTAGTGATGAGGTTTATTGTCTTGGTCCTGAACCACCCTTGTAATTGTCGGCCAGTACCAATTGAAATTACTCGATGGGGGCAACATCCCAAAATTTATATCAGGCCATATAGGCTTACCAAAGTATTGATCCTTCTCTCCCATAATACCAGAAATAGGAATTGAGAGCATAAAATTCGGTAGATGAGTAACATTATAGACATACACCTTGTTATCTTTAAAGGTTCTGGGTTGTGCTGCTGCTGTCGCATAAATATATCCAAGCCCTGGTGGAGTAATTTGAAAATTCCACTGATTTAACCAATTCATATTAATGAACTTTTCAAAAACAGTAGGAGCGAGATAAACCCTCACTCTTGCAAAAAACCTCCCCAGTTTATCTGGTTGTAACTCCTGTTCATAGTTTACTTGAACATAATCACTATTACTGGAGTAATCTGGGAAATGACTATTGGAAGGGTAGTTTATTCCCGACATCCATGGCATTATAAATGGATATTTCTTACTTGCCCCAAATAAAGCATTTGTAAGAGGTTTCCACAAATATGGAAAGAGTGTTGGATCCTGCATTGCATCATCTAAATCAGGTACAGGATATAGGTTATAATTGACAACGTCTTTAATCCATTTGTCAAGGATGTATTTCCTTACAAGATTGGGCTGATATATACCACGGAACTTAACTGCTTTACTTTCATAAGATGCAAAAAACCTTGTAACACAGGCATCCTGAACATGGAAGGCATGATGTGCCCTCTTCCATTCATCTTCAACTATCTTTTTCTCATCATTACGAACCATCCAATCCCTTTCGTGATAAACCTTTTTGAGCGCTTTTAAGAACATGGCATACTGCCATCTTGCCGCATTTTGAGCCATAGAGTCATAAATCTCCTCAAGTGCATAGTTGGTTGAGGCATTGTTACGCATATTACTGTAAACTATCTGCCCTGCCGCAGCTGCTGCATCTGCTGCATTCTGTGCCTTAATCTTGGCTACAGTAATCCTACCAGTTTCATAGATATATGAGAGAACGCCAAAGAGGATGAATATAAGAAAAACCCCCATAACAAGTACAACACCTTTTCTATTATTACTCATTTTACACCTCCTATCTTTGCTCATTACTACCTTCTCCCATCCAGTTGTGTTGTTCGTCTTTGGGATCATTTTGTGGAATAAGTTCAGCGTAATGTGCCATTCCAGATTGAGAACCCATACCCAATGCGTTCATTGACATACCACTTACCTGATCAGGCCTATAATCTGGAACTCTATCCTCCCAACTAAAATGGTACCAGTCATCTTTTATATTCCAATAATCCGAGTAGTATGTTGCTGTGGCATATGACTCCGGTAATAAGGCAAGAGCCCATACAGCATTGTAAAAATTCCAGTAATTTCTTTTATTACTCCACATCCCACCACCTGCATGGGCATACACATAGTGCCGCACAGGAGTAAACTCACTTTTAGCACACCATATACAATGATGATGCCAGCCGTATACAGGGTGAGTACAAATTTCATGAGACTGGGCCCAGTAAAATGCCCCATCATCTTTTGACCATGCTCCTCCCATATCTGGGGTCCAAGAATTGGCGTAGTACTGTCCACCCCAACCAGTTGAACAACTCGGCCCAAATCTGTCCCAAGCAATGGGTGGTTTAGGAGAAGTTCCATAGCCCCAATAGTCTATCCTATCTTTTCCGTGCATAAAGCCTGTGTATTTTCTGGAAAGCCACTCATCTTCTCCCCTACCAACTGGTGTGAAGCCAAACATCATATATGCATCAATCGCCTTCCTTGTATCTCTATCAAGATAGGCATACCACCAGAGCATCCCCATCAAATTTAATTTAGCCGCTTCTAAAAAGGAGACGCCACCTACATTGACCTTTTCTGGATACCACTGCTTCATAAGAAAGCTTGAAAGCCCAGCACCACTTGTACTCGTAACAACACCTTCTACCTTCGCCATTCCATTTCTAAAATCATTGTCAAATCCCTTTATTGCAGGCTCCCCATCATGAGTAGTTTGCCCTTTCCACTCATATGGAATATCTCTTGGATTAGAGTCTCCCATCTGAAAAGGAGCGACTGCTCTACTTACAAGGAAACTGTCCCATGGGACAAGCGCTACCGACTTACTAACGTCATGTTCTATAGCAAGAAAATATACGCCAGAGGTATCATCCTGTTGTATTTCTTTCCTAACCGAGTTTTTTGTAACATTTCTGTAAAGGGTATGATATTCATCAAGGTGCTGACTTACTATGCTTGTATCAGGGGAATGCACCATCATAATCCTTGCGGTGTTATATGCGAGGAAGTTCATCTCAATCTGCCTTACAAAATATCTGGCAAAATCAAGTGTACCAAATAGTATAACGAGAATTATGGGGAGCGATATAACGGCTTCTACCAACATCTGCCCCTTCTTTTTATCTTTTTCTTTTAACATGCTATCACCCCCTCACCACCAAAGATATTGCCAAAAAATCTTAAGCATTACTATATGTAACCTTATAGCAAGCCAGTAAATGGCAATAATAGCAACAAGTGAAATAAGACCTATTGTCATTGCGTACTCAACTGCACTTGCTCCTTCTTCATTTAAAATAAACCCTTTCATAATCCACCTCCTACGGATACTTCATATCTCTTATAGTTCTCAGGATATTGCCATAAGAAATATAAAGAGACAGCCTTACCGAAGCCCATATTTCATACATAGCAAACCCTAAGGTGCCTACCAATAACCCATATTCTACTGCACCTGCTCCATCTTCATTCGCAATAAAATTATACATTAATCTCTTCATTTTTTCACCTCCTTTTAGTTTTAATAATGTTATAAAACAAAGTCGGCGTTTTGTCAAGATATCTTTGAACGCCATCATTTTTCTATAAAAAACAACATAACCCATAAGCCCTAAATTATCTCACCATAGATCCTGTGTTTATTTTATCGACACACTGTAGTATAGACTATCCTCCACGAAAAATTTCCATTTATCAATCAAGTTGTGAATATCATGATTTGTTACTTCTTTGTAGGTTTTACGAAAATCAAGGTTTGATATACTTTTTTCCATGAGTTTTAACACGCAACCTCTATCTAATTTATCAGCCAACTTTACCATTAAATAACTGAGTTCTATACCTTTTTGGGGATGACTTGCCCTCATGGGGTTCTCATAAAAGGAAACAACATCACTTTTTTTCAAAGATAGTACTTCCTCTAAGTTAACTCTGCAATTATCTCCACACACTAAAAATTTTGGCACTCCAAGAGAAAACCAGAGTGGAAGTTGTTTTTCCTCAACGCTATATCTCCTTATAAAATCGCTTACAAGAAACCTGGCATATGCATTTTTAAGTTCTTTGAGAATTACATTTTCTTTTTTAAACTCATATGCGGGCACCCAATAAGTATGTACAGGGGAGACAGTATTTTTAAACGAATCTGCAAGCCATAGAGGCACCAACAAAACTGTATAATGGGGTTTGTAAAAGAAACCTACAGAATCTAACCAGAGAGAAAACCTTTGCGAAATATCTCGGCCGTTCTTATAAAGGGACGAGATAACATAGGTTATGTTTCTCTCCTTATCTCTTATAATCCTTATAGTATCTCTTCTTTTCTTTATGTCATTGTAGTTTTTTATTATAAACTTTCCAACAGTGGGGAAAAGAGAATCTATTGGCATATTCATAAATCTATATATATGTTTTCTGTAGAATATTCCTATATCACCTTTATTTTTCACAATTTTTTCTTCATCTGGTGTAAGTGAAAATAATGCATTATAAATTTCCTTCTTACTCAGGCCTCTATTTTTGCTAAGATAATTCACAAACATATAACCCAATGGACCTGACATAGGTTTATAAAACACTATATTTTCTATAATACTTTTTCCAAGCATGCTAAAACTACCTGTGCTTATCTCTGATTTAACCCAATCACCATAGTCAATGCCAAAACTCTTATGGTGCCCATAATAAAAGTGATATATGCCCTCAACAAAGGGATATAAATACTTGTTTTTATCTAAAAGAGCATGCATTAAAGATACCGTATCCAAAGGTTTTTGGGAAATACAAAGCCCATCGGTATAAAATGGTTCGGGCTCACCCGTGGTACTGCCTGAAAATAATGATTCTGGTGAAATTTGAGGCGTATACACATACATCAGTTTTCTATGGCAACAGTTTTTACAATTAGAGCACAAAGCCCTCTTAAATCTCACAAGGCGCTTAAAATGAAATTCTGCACTGTCATAAGATACTTGAATGGGATAAAAATATATTATATCCCCATTAGATATGTTTTTAAAACCATTATTTAAGTAGTAGGCCAAAGGAACATGCCACTTACCTTTGTATGGAATAAGACCAATAGAAAAATTCTCCTTCCAAGGGAAGATAACATTAAACTTATAAAGTGGCACATTCTGCTTAAAAGATACAAGACTCACAACCAACTTATAGTGTAATTTTTCAATGTCTTTAATTTGGGGTATGGAGTACTTTTCCATTAATTTAAGGGATAGTGTATCAATATACTTGCCAAGTATAAGTGTATCCCTTAAAAGGAGTGCATCCACAAATTCAGTGCCGGGTATATTATAAGGAGTTTTTCTATGACAACTAAGAAGTGTTATAATTAAAAAAAAAGTTAATAATAATCTTCTTTTAGCGATTTTCATAATAAAAGGGGGCAAAAAGCCCCCATTTTATGCCTTTATAAAACCAACAATACCAAAACCACCAAGGTCCTGTATCTTTTCAAGTTCCACTGGGCTAATATTCTGAATTTCTATCATCTTCTCCAAACGCTCTAAAACTGTTTCATCAGGGTAGGCTCCAATATACAAAGCGCTCTTTAGTTCCCCACCAACGGTTACTATATTACCTGGCAATAAAGCATCACCTATATTGGGTGAATATCCTATAGGATTTGAGTCTAATACCGTAAACTGAGCCTCATTCTCATCCTTTATATCAGCAAAATAGTTCCTACCTATAGATGCAATCTTATAATCTGTACCATTTTTGTTTATTTGAATAAGTACCATATTGAATTTTGGTCCTCTCAATGCAGCATAATCAAGATAGAGATACATCTGGTCCATTATGCTATCAAAGTTCACTTCTTCTTTTATAGCGCGGAGTACGGCTTGATGGAGCATTACTGCCCCTAAATATGAGTCTGTAGTTTCCATAGGAGATGAAATAAATCCATAGAGTATGTCAGAACCTCTTTCTTTCAGAAATGGTAACAAAACCATTCCATCTTTTGCGAAATGCTCGAACTCAAGATCCATAGAATTGTTAGGAGGAAACTGAATAGGTCTTGTTATTCCCTTTATAAGCGACAAATGCTCAAATGAATCTGATGTGGTAATTACAATTCGCTCCATGGTATCTTCTGGGTATACACTTCCTCCCTCTGCTCCAGCAACACCTATAGCAACTATGACTAATATAACAAAAAGTGCAATACCCGACCAGAGATAGATTTTCTTTTTAAGTGATGCAAATGCTGCATATTCTGATGGCCCAATAACACTCTCATCGGCTGCAAGATATATGCTACCAAGCCTTGCTTTAATACCTTCTGGCGTAATGGGAATCCCTATTTGATAAAGGGTTTCACCTCCACTTTTGACCTTGCCAAAAGCGACCACAGTACCTGTTTGCCTAAGCCACGCCTCTTTGGGCCTAAAGTACTGGTCACGTGTAGTAAGACCTGCCTTACCCACTATTCTATCATTTTTGTCCACGACAACAGCATACTTTATACCCTTATAATTTTGAAGTACATTACCTAATTGCCACGAAATACCTAACTCATCTCCGGCTGATAGAAGGTCCTTTACTGAAGAGGAAACTGTCTGGGCTATCATCATCATTCTATGTCTTATAGTATTGGATTTCCAGTTACGCTCATAGGAAGAAAGTGCTATATCCTCCATTACAATTGCCAAAATACCTACAATCAAAACAATAATAACAAAGAGTATAGTTAAACCTACTTTTGATTTTTTATTACCTGCCATAACTCATCTCCTTTTTTACCTTTTAAATAAAAGATGTTGAATTTCTGGATCCGGATTAAATATTTCATTTGGCAATTTAATGCCCCTATATTTAATTTCTTCAAGGGCCATAGGCCTTACCCCTGTAGCAGAGAACTTACCTAATACCTTGCCCTTATCATCATATCCTGTTTGTCTGAATACAAATATGTCTTGCATTGTTATCATGTCTCCCTCCATACCAGTAATTTCTGATATAGAGACAACCTTCCTGCTTCCATCTCTCATTCTTGCAAGTTGCACAACAATATGAATAGCAGATGATATCTGCTGGCGTATTACTCTATCAGGAAGTTCCATCCCAGCCATCATGATCATGGTCTCCAATCTTGAGAGCGCATCCCGAGTGCTATTAGCGTGAACTGTAGTCATGGAACCTTCATGGCCTGTATTCATTGCCTGCAACATGTCAAGGGCTTCAGGTCCACGACATTCTCCAACGATTATCCTATCCGGTCTCATACGAAGCGTATTAATAACAAGGTCTCTAATTGTTACCTCACCTTTACCTTCAATATTTGGTGGCCTTGCTTCAAGTCTTACTACATGTTCTTGTTGTAACTGTAATTCTGCCGTATCTTCAACCGTAATAATACGTTCATCATTGGGAATATACCCTGAAAGAAGATTAAGAAATGTTGTCTTACCACTTCCTGTACCTCCTGAAATTAATATGTTTCTCTTTGCAATAACAACGGCTCTTAAAAATTCAAGTATCTCCTTTGTAACTGAACCCAAAGCAATAAGGTCTTCTGCTTGAAGTTTTTTCTTTGAGAACTTTCTTATGGTAACAGTAGGACCATTGAGTGCAAGAGGTGGTATAATCACATTTACACGTGAACCATCAGGCAATCTGGCATCAGCGTATGGCATTGCTTCATCTACCCTCTTTCCAAGGGGAGAGAGAATTCTATCAATTATTACTAACAATTGATCTTCATTCAAAAATTTTGCATCTGTTTTATAAATCTTTCCCTTCCTTTCTATATATATATCAAAGGGCCCATTCACCATAATCTCTGTTATATCTGGGTCTTTAAGGAGTGGCTCAAGTGGACCATAACCAAGTGCTTCATCAAGTATTTCCTGGACAAATCTCTTTCTATCACTAACATCGGTTATATTTATGTGCAATCTCTCCATGAGTTCTATAATCATAGACTCCACACGATTTCTAAGTTGCTCTCTACCTTTCTCATCTTTGAATACGCTCTGAACCTCAGACCAGTTAACCTCAACCATCAAGGCACGGTGAATATCCTCCTTCCATTTATGCCACTGTTTTTCCTCAACTTGAAACTCCTCTTCTTCTACTTCTGCGCCTGCAAGGGTAGAGATTGTACTATCTACTTCCATAGGACCTCCGTCCTTAGGTACATTGGGGGTTGAGGATGCTGCGACATTATCTTCAGTCATAAGTTGAAGCGCTTCTTCCAAGGCCGAATCAAGATCAGTTGAAGAAGACGCCTTTTTCTTCGGTTCTTCTTTCTTTTTAGATTTTCCACCACCAAATAGAGAAAACTTCTTTTTCTTTTCACCTTTCAACTCTCTTATAAGGTCTTCTTCTGTAACTTCCCCTCTAATATAGGCAACCAACTTCTGTAAATTCTTTGTTGTTTGACTGCCACTATCCAATTCTACATAAGGTACTCCTCTATCAAGCGCCTCCACAGCTTTCTCTCCGGCATATGGTATTTCAAGAAGAACCTTATAAGGATTAGAGAGTTTAATAATATCTTGAGTATCTATCGTAGAAACTTCATGAGTATGGTTTACAATGATTTTAACTTTTTCAGGTGGAAAGTACTGATGCTTTAAAATAGAAATCTTACCCTGAAATGCATTAAAAGAATGCAGGTCATTGGAAAGTATAAATAGCACTTCATCTGTAAGTTCCAAGAGTTGAGCACTCAGAGGATTTAATTGATTTATTCCATCGAAAATAACGTACGAAAAATCAAAAGAGTGCAACATAGAAATAAAAGACATAATGGAGGCAGGGGTGACATTCACAAGTTTCCTGCGTGGTACTGGAGGAGAGGAAATTATCTTGAGTTTATTATTCTTTGGAAAAACACTAATATAATCTCCTAATTCAGGCTTTTCTCCTTTCTCTAATTCTTCCAATAAATTAGCAATATCACCCTTTACATTAACATTTAGCGCCATAGCAATGTCTGCACGCTCAAGCTGCATATCTACAAGTACAATAGGCTGTTTTAATGCAATTAACACTCCCACATTGGAGACTAAGAAAGTAGACCCAACTCCACCTTTACTCTGAAAAAATGCTATTTTCTTCATAATATCACATTTTCTTTACATTTTTGATAATATGTAGAACATTTTCATACTTGTCCCACATAATCTCGAGATTACTAAATATTTGTTTAAACACCTTTAATTCTACCATTAAATTACCAAAATAGTTTTCGACATAAATCTCATTGAGTTGCTGACCAACAAGCATAGACTGGGTATCATAGTTAATCCGTATTTTCTGTCCCTTATACTTAAACTGTATTTCATTCTCTCCTTTCTTGACCCTGCATCCAAGTAGTTTTGCAAGTTCACCAATTGGAACAAGTACAGTCTCCTCACGAAGGAGAAGAGGAAGTTCATAGGACTTTGATTCATACTTATCCCATATATAGACCATCGATTTGGATTTTGGCAAAATTACTGGAGTAACAAGGAATATAATCTCTGATTCTTCCTTAGTTGCTGTCTTTATACTAAACAAAGATCCCAGAATAGGTATAGAAGAGAGGATAGGTATACCAGTCTTTTTATAACTTGTCTTAGAATTAATAAGTCCACCAAGACCCACTGTTTCACCTGAGCGAACCCTTACACTCGCATCAACGCTTTTTCGCCTTATGGCAGGTACTGTATACCCCTGTATCTGAACGGCATTTGCCCAGTCAAGTTCACTAACATCAGGCTTGATGGAGAGATTAATATAGTTCTTAAGATCAATAGATGGGGTTATTTTAAGATTTACCCCATATTCTTTCCATTCTACCGCCACCTGCCCCAGACCTGCAGGAATAGTCACAGGGAACTCACCACCGACAAAGAAGTTTGCGCTCTTGCCCTCCAGCGTAATAAGTGTGGGAGAAGATAGTATCCGAGCCTTTCCATTCTCCACAAGTGCCCTAAGTGTCATAGTTATAGGACTCTGTCTTTTTATTGGACCTACCTCAGTAAGCCCGGGTATGGGGATAGGGTCTTCTTGCAAATTCAGAGCATCCACCCATTGAACACCAAGGTCATTATGCGAGCTTTTATTCATCTCTATTACATATACCTTAACGCCAATGGTCCTCTTCCCCTGAGTTAAGATACTCTGGGGGTCTATCTTAATATTAAATTCAGATTCAAGGCCGTCTCTTGTCTTGACTATTAAATTTGTTGCACCACTCTTCTTAGGGACGAGAAGAAGTTCATCCGGTGATATTATATCAACGGTAACGAGATCTTCATCGCCTATTATGGCCCTTTTGAGCATCGGGATCTTCATAACATGAGAAAAACCTTCAACGAGACGTATAGTAGGGAGAGGGGCTTCCTCGCCCACCAAAGGCGTAGTCTCAGCAGTCCCGGTTTGTTCTACTCCCTCACTTATTTGAGGAATTCCCTCTTCAGGCAATTGAGACACCAATAGTCCCATTACTAACAGTATACTTATCATCTGCCACCTCCCAGAGCTTTGATATAATAATTTGTTTTTGATAAATAATACCTTGCTTCTGAATTTTTGGGATCTAAAGAAAGAACCCTTTCAAAAATGGTCTTTGCTTCCTGGTAATTTCCCTGATAAAATAGAGACTTACCTCTCGTCATGAGGGCCTTTATATCAACCTTTGGTTTCTGTCCCTTTTTTGTGGTTTTCCGCTTACGTGCCGCTTGTCTGGCTGCTGCCTGACTTGCCCTCCTCTGAGATTCAATAGCTTTAAGACGTGCATTTATTCTCTTTATAGCAAACTGTGTTTCCTGGTCGTTTGGATAAAGATCTTTTATAGCATTCCAGTATTTTAGTGCAGTATTATAACGACCAAGTTTCTCGGCCTGCCTTGCCCTCACTTTATAAAGTTTTACCAATCTATCTACACGTGCAAGGATCTGGGTATAAACACGATTAACCTGCCTATCAGTTGAATCAATCGCCCTTGCAAGAACAATTTCATTATATGCATCTTTAAGCAGATTTCTCCTAAGTTTTTCCTTAGCATTCCTTATATGAATCAATAGCTCTTTATATGCGCCACTCTGTTTTAATCTCAAACCAAAATTTATCCTCGGCATATCACCTGTAAGTTCTATTACCTTTTCCTTTGGGTCATACTTAGGCTTAGCCTCTACCACAATTGTATACTTTCCAGGTAAAAGATTGAATACGAAACTTCCATCTTTCCTTATTTTTACCTCTTTCCCCGTTTCTTTAACATAAGCCCTTCCAAATCCTACTGGCAGTCCTGTTTCACCGTCATAGATCTTTCCAAAGACCACCACTTCAACCTTTTTCTTTGCCTTCTTTTTCATTGGGGTAAGTAATCTTTCATATCTCAATCCAGCCTCAAAATAATCCACAGTAAAATAAGAAAAGGTATAGTCGGCATACTTAAAATTAACAAGTGCCTCAAGACCCGGCATAAATCTAATACCAAGACCAATATTCCTCTTTTTACTGGGCATAAAGCCCTCCCAATATATTCCAAGAGCATTAACGGGTCTTAATTCCACTCCCCAGAACCCTCCAAGGGTTGCAGTCTCTGTATAATTCCATGCGAATTTACCAAGACCAACGCCACCCGTTATTGTAAGAAAATCACTTATATGCCTGGTTAGACCAAGATAAAAGGGTATCCTTGATAAAGTTGATGCCGCAGAGTCACTCGGCGTTCCCTCAGATTGAAGTTTTCCATCCTTTATAAAAGCATCATCAAGTCCCAATGTAATGGACGGCAAATTGCCCTGTTCACGTAGAAAAGTGTACTTAAGGTTAATTAAAATTCCATAGTCTGCGGCATAACCCAGACTACCTTGAAAGTTCCCCAAACCACCACCAAGCATTAAACCAAAACTGCCAGGGAAAACTCCTGTATAACGCTGAGATATACCATTCTTTTCAATTCTACCAGCGGAGAATAAGCCCAAATCTATTACAGGCTTATCGCTTGAGAATGACACTCCAAGGGGTACTTCCATCATATCGCCGGGCTTAACACTTGCTGCCGCAAAACCCATCAAAACCAATAATCCTACAACAACCCTTTTCATTAAAACCTCCTTTTTATTGTCATTGATTCGGCCTAATGTTGTAAAGATAATTAAGTAAGATGGTGCCAAATATAACGAGAAAAATGGTAGGCAGAATCAAAAGAATCATAGGAAAGGTAATTTTAACAGGAGCCTTCTGCGCTTTTTCCTCGGCATTTTCCCATCTTTTGTTTCGTAAGTCATCTGCAACTGAACTTAACGTCTGTGAAATAGGTACACCAAGTTTTTCACCATACATTAACATGGATACCATTCTCTTTAAATCTTTATGTCCAGTTCTCTCTCCTATCCTCGCAAGCGCTTCCATTCTGGGAGAGCCAAGAAAGATTTCTTGAAGTGCTATTTCAAATTCATCCTTAATGGGGCCCTCTTTAAATCTTTTTGTGGTGAACTGAAATGCAGCGTTAGGCGCGAGCCCTGCCTTAACACTGGTAACAAGTTGATCAAGAAAATCAGGAAGTTGTTTATCAATCAACTCATGTCTGCGTTTTATTGCACTACTCAATGTAAAATCGGGGAGGAAAAAGCCCAGTAATCCGACAATTATACCCAAAATTACAGACTTACCTAAAGGCTGTTTAAAAATCACATTAATTACAAGCGCACCAAGAATACCCAGAAAAACGAGACCTCCAAATTTCTGAGCAATAAACCTCCCCACTGATGTATCGTATTCTCCTGCCATGATTAACTTCTTCTCAATTGAGTCAAAGTACTTCGTAGGTAGTATATTTTTAAAAATTGGTTGAAACTTTTGCGATATAAAGAAGCCAACCCTTTCTGTAAAGCTCTCCATCTCAAAAGAAACAGCCTCACGTCTACGCAACGCAGTTCTCGCTCTCATTCTTTCAATTCTTTTCCTAACATCCACCTGGGTCTCTGATGGGATTAAGGCCAGCACTAAAAACATGATAAATCCAACGATACTTATAAATAGTAAGAATAGCATATTATCACCTCACCTAATATTCAATTGTTATTATCTTCTTAATCCAGATAAATGCTATCACTATGAGAATAAAACATACTCCATTAATAAGTAATCCAAGCGGAGTTGATATCATAGGACGGAAAAGGTCTCTCTGAGTAAGCCAAAGCATAAACTCAATGAAGAAGGGAAGCGCTGTTATCACATACGCAGAAAGCCTGCCCTCCGCTGTTAATGCCTGAATTCTTCTCTTAAGTTTCCTTCTAAGAGTGATAGTTTCAGCCACATGATTCAAAACCTCAGAAAGATTACCACCAGTTTGTAACTGTATAACTACTGCCGAAGTAAAGGTTTTAAGACTTTCACTCTCAGGCACCTCCTCTTCAAGTTTTTTAAATGAATCTTTAAGTGTTCCACCCAGCCTAACATCCCTTAGCATAGCCCTTATCTTATCTCTAAACGGGGGTTCTATCTGGTCAGCCACCAACTCAAGGCCTTGCATAAAACCAAGCCCTGCCTTGAGTGAGTTAGCCAAAAGATGTGTTGCATCTTCAAGTTGTCCTTCAAACAAGTCCAACCACTTTTCTCTCATGTTGTTCAAAAATGCACGAATACCAAAATAAGCAACACCCTCAAGGAAAACCAGCATAATTATCTTATTGAGAATTGGACCAAAAGCCAAATAAACGAATACTGCAATTACTCCATAAACCAGAAGTTTGAAGTAGAAAATTTGTTCTTTTGTTTTAAAGAACAAAATATTTCCGGCCGGCGTTCCTGCTTCTTTCTTAACAACACCCGACAAGGACTGGAGCACTAAATAAACGATTATAGCCCCTGTAAGGGAAGCCATAATAGCAACAACAAGGAGCATGCCATTCATTTTACCTCTCCTCTATATGTTACTTTCCACACTTTCCACCAGGACAACCAACCTTTTCAAGCAATTGCTTTATTTGATCGGGAGATACACCACCTGCACCTGCTCCTAATTGCATCTTAGAAAGGTTCTGACCGACCTGCTTCATGATGGAGTTAATATCAACCCCACCAAGGGCAGAAGATAGACTACTACCACGGGCTGTCCCCTCACTTTTTATTTTATACACAGCACCTGTAGATGTTACCTTATAAACATCTCGCTTAATTCCACCATGCGAGCCACCATAAACCTCAATATATGTGTGAGTAATCCTTCTCCTGCGATAGGTTTTAAGTCCTAAATACTTTTTAAGCACATCATATGTATTCACTGCCTTAAGAGGTACATATTCTTTTTCACCTATAGGCTTTGGCACCACATAGAGGGTCGCTATCCTCTGAAGCAAAAGCAAGTCCTGTGCAGTATCAGGCGATACTGCAAAAGTAATTGTACTCGCACCTCCAGGAGCAGACAACTGCTCAAGTAAACTCTTTTTGCTTGATGAAGTAGCTGTTGTTACTGGCAATTTTTGTCCAACTGCTATAACAAGCATATTTTCAAATGGAACGATAACAGTGGGCTTTCTTACAACACCTCTCACATATTGACTTACAAGGTCAGGTTCAAGCACGGCATAGAGATCAACAATATCTCCAGGTATTATAAGGCCCGCTGCACCTGTTAGCATATTAACATTAATGGTAACCGTCCTATATCCAGAAGGGATAAGTGCTGAAAGACCTCTAACCTGAGAAATATCAACAACAAAGTCAGACTGAATTTGTGTCCCTGCTTTTATTGGCACCAAAGACACTTTGCCTACAACGTCTTCTATACTCTTATAAGTTCCAGGCTGCAAGAACGCCCTTGGCACTTTACTGACTTCTACCATGTCTTGAGTAATAACACTACGAGCCGGTATGTCTGTGGCAGAAACTACAACCGTTTCCATCTCAAACCCTTTTAGTTTTCTGCTCTCAATACTCCGCAGATAGCTGATAGTGAACACGCCGGTTAAAACGGCGAAGAATAGCGCTACGAATAACAAACGCTTGTTCATTTAAACCCTCCTTGTTCTATAATTAAATAAACGCTTATTACTATATTGGAAAAACCAAGAAAAACGCCATATCTTATTTTATTAAACGTGTTCTTTCTTCTGTTCTCTCCATCTTTCTCCATTTCATTCATAGGTATAAAGACGTTATGTGTAATAGCAGATATTTTAAGGGATACAAACGCATTCTTTACCCAAGCCCAAATCACTTGAATAAGATCTTTTAATCCCTTTAGAACGAGCCTGCCAATGCCCATTTTCTTCACCAGGGCATAAAGCAAAATTAAAATACCAGCACCCATAAAGGCAAGGAGTAAAAACCTCCCGCCTACAAGTGCGCCTGTAGCCATAGCAAACTTAATATCTCCTGCCCCCATCCCACCTGATGCAAAAAATGGGAACATAATGACAAATCCTATCACAATGCCTGCTATGGAAGAAAGTATATGGTGCTGATACATAGCCATAATTATACCTATCAAAAGTACTGAAAAATTCAGCCAATTATAAATCTTACCATATCTGTAATCAGTGTACAATGCAATAAGGGAGACGATAGCAACTAATATATAGTTTATTTTATAAGACAGTGTATCCACCATTATTGTTGAGTAATGTTCCACTTATAATATACCACAGTTGAATGTGGAACATCCCATGTTATCTTATTACCTATTTCATCCTCACCCTCAAAATGTACCCTTTCCTGGAATGTAATTACGAGGGAATCAGGAAGGCCATTGAAATAGGGGAGCAAGGATCTTATGGCATGATCTATAACATCAAAAGAAACTGTATAAAGGTTTGCTGTTGCCTCATCTCCTGGTGGGACAAGGAGATTAAAACCTCCATCCAATGGACCAAAGTCAAGTGTATCACCATAATTTGATGTTACAGATACATACTCTATTCTGTAATGCTGTATATCTGCCCATCTGCCTCCATACATCTCTTTAAAGGTAAATGCAACAGGCTGAGGGACCTCATATTCTACCCGAGACAAACTAAATCTTCCGCTGGTAGTATCATAAGCCACACTTGCCTGTACCACTAAACTCTGATTTTCAGGGTCAACCTTTACAAGCCTTACCTCTGCTTTGGGGTAAAAAGGATTGTTATCACAACCTGATAGTACCAAAAACATCCCCATCAGAAGAAAGGGAGCAATAAGTCTTTTCATACTAACTCCTCCTTTTGGTAAAATTTATAAGGCAAAAATGTCGGCGAGTCAAATAAAAATAAAAAAAGGAGGCGCGCACGCCTCCTTTTTTCAGATTTCTTTTCACTATACGTTGGATGGATGAGCGACTGTCGAAAGGGAGTGGTACATTTCTCCTATAATCCGTGTAACTTCTTTGCCCAGCTTCTGGAAAGCAATGAATGATACCAGGGCTATAAGCCCTACAATCATTGCATATTCCACTGCAGTTGCACCTTCTTCTTCTATAATAAATCTCTTTAACATAATAACACCTCCTTTTTTCACTCTTATAATATAAACTTATCTAATGGTTTTGTCAAATATGTTGACCCTACCTTCTTTGAAATTGTCAGGTTCCATTTAAACTCACAAGTAATTATGCTCTTTTTAGCGATATGTGCATTTATTTCTCCATATTACGCAATGAGGGGTTTGGTGTTCAATTTTAAGACACCTCTCACAGAAAATCCCTATTTTTTTGTAATAACTCCTAGGCAACAAAACATAATCTGGTTTTAGCGTGCGAAGTTCGCTCTCACAATCCCCTTTAAATGCGAGAAAATCAAAGTAAGTCTTAATATATGTATCTTCTTGTGTAAGCGTAGCATCTATAGCAAAGTGGTGCCTCCCATGTGTAGAAAAATAAAGATAAGGCACCCATGCCTGCAAGGTGAGTATGTTTTTCCCATCTTCTAATGACTTGAGCAAAGTCTCACATCCATATGGATGGCTTTGCTTTTTAAAGTATGTACTGAATCCAGGTGTCCTTAAGATGAAATATACACAAAACAACATTATATACAGAGGATATTGCATGGTTTCTTTTATCATATACTCAATTCCATCCATAAAATGTATCTTTAAAGACATTATTATTGGCATCCCAGAAATAGCAAAAAAAGGAATAAAACGTCTAAAGCGTAATCCAAGTATTAGAAGTATTCCTCCATAAATAGCCCATCCTAAATTGCGTTTTTTCACCACAGCATATATCCATAGAAAAATATAGAGTAAAAACACGACTCCATGGAAAGATACAAATTTTATAGGGAGCCATTCCTCAAAACCCTTCAGCAAAAAGGATTGCTTATATAAATGTGTGAAAATAGCAAGAGAGGAATGAGGAAGAAACAGTGGCAAAATAGCAAAAATCAAAGGCCATATTTTTAATATCCCACTTTTGATAGTGCTTCTTAAATTAAATGCTATATATAAAAGGAAAATAAGAGTGCCTAATATGTATGTTCCATGAACAAAAGACCATAAAAGTACTAAGATACCCATAAGTACTGTATTATTTTTGTAAAGTCCATATATAAATAAAAGGAATACCAAGAGTGCAAACAAACCAGGCCGCAGTGCAGTCCCGGGCAAAATGAGGAGTATATAAATAGGTAGTATTAGCGTATACATTGATGCATTTTCTCCAAACATGTAAAAAGGGGCTGTAAAAAGGAATACCAAAACAAGGAGTTTTACAATAATTATGGCCTTGTATTTTCCAATGGTATATAACAGATAGAACATATCATCGGACAGCCATGATGACCTCTTAATCTGCTTAGTAGGAAGATAGGAAAAGAAATTATGTGTTGTAATATGCCCTTCCGTGATGTCCGCTTTCCCAAGCTCAATATGTTGCCATAGGAGATACCCCAACTCCATTGGGTATTTTAAATGGAATGACATAAAAAATATAATCAATAACTCAATGATGGATGGGAGTAA
>CAJXJZ010000004.1 GCA_913055745.1 uncultured bacterium
ATCCTCTGCCCTACTACCTCGGCTCCCATCCCATCTGTGTTTGGTAAGATGACTATAAATTCATCTCCACCATACCGTATAGGTACATCAACATCTCTTATAGAATTCAAAATCACCCTTGCAAATTCAGCAAGGACTCTGTCTCCCTTTAAATGTCCATAAGTATCATTTATTTCTTTAAAATTATCCAGGTCCAAAATCAAAATAGAAAAGGTCCCTCCATACCTTTTACATCTTTTAATCTCCCTATCTGCGGCAATGTGTAAGAAACGGCGATTATACACGCCTGTTAAATCATCTTTGTAAAAATGTTCATTCTGCATAATCTAAAATTTTAACCATAAAAGACGTTCAGTCAACAAGTAGATATAATTTTTAAAAATTTACTCTATGCCTTATAATAGTTAGCATGCAAATACTATACATGCTTTTGACACAAAATAAAGCTAACGGAGGAGGGACACTATTTGGTCTTTTGGTACCTCTTCTTGTAATTTTCGGGGTATTCTACATATTCATAATTATTCCGCAACAAAGGGCAGAAAAGAAAAGGCAGGCAATGCTCGCATCCATAGAAAAGGGTGATAAGGTAATCACAATAGGCGGTATAATCGGAACAGTAAACAAGGTTGATGAAAAATTCGTGATTCTCAAGGTCTCTCAAGACACTAACATTAAATTTGATAGGTCAGCAATAAAAGGGATCTTGGAGAAGAGCAAGTAAAATGTCAGTATTAGATATTCGCATAATAGGCGACCCTGTTTTAAGACAGAAAAGTAAAGAGATAGACATAGTGGACGAAAAATTACTAAAACTTGCAAGCGATATGATAGAAACCATGCATAATGCTAATGGATTAGGTCTTGCAGCTAATCAAGTAGGTATACCATTGAGACTAATTGTCCTTAATTTAAAGGATATCGGCGTTGGGAAAAAAGATATAGTTCTTATAAATCCAGAAGTGGTGTACAGTGAAGGTTCAAGCATAGAAGAGGAAGGTTGCCTCTCTATACCAGGGCTTTATACAGAATTGGAAAGACCGTACTATGTTGAGGTTGAAGCTCAAGAATTAAAGTTACCAAAAGGCAAACTTAGGAATGTAAGAATCAAGGGGGAAGACCTTTATGCAAGAGCCCTGCTTCATGAGATAGATCATATAAATGGAATCCTATTTGTTGACAGGCTTGATGATATAAAAAGAAGGATAGTTTTAGCAAAGTGGAAGAGAGAGCATCCTGAATACTCCTAATGCGGTGGCTGTATTTTGGAACAGGACTTTTGTCAGCTCGATTTCTTGAGAAACTGATAGAAAGAAGACAAGCGCCCACACTAGTAGTAACAGGAACTTCCAAAAAGTCAGGAAGAGGAAGGCAATTAAGACATACCCCCGTGTTTATGGTAGCACATAAAATGGGGATTCCAATCATTGAAACAGCATCACTTAATGATACCATTATAATAAAAAAAATTCAGATGAAAACGCCACATTTTTTTGTTGTTTTTGATTTCGGACAAATAATACCTAAGGAACTGCTTTCTATACCCAAAATTGCACCCCTAAATGTTCATCCATCTCTCTTGCCAAAGTATAGGGGGGCGGCCCCAATTATACGAGCCATGATGAATGGGGAAAGGTATACAGGCATCTCTATCATTAAAATGAACGATAAAATAGATGCGGGTGATATTGTATTGCAAGAGAAAATAGATATACCTTTTGACATTACAAGAGGGGAACTTGAAGAGACTATTCTTGAAAAGGCTTGCCATCTTTTAGAAAGGTCTTTTGATGGATTAAAAAATGGTACAATTTCTCCTTATCCTCAAAAGGGAGAAGCCTCTTATGCAAAAAAACTTACAAAGAACGAACTTTGGATTAACTGGAATGAAGATGCACGTGTAATAAAAAATAAAATCCATGCACTATCTCCTATACCAGGTGCAAGAAGTATTTTCAAAGAAAAAATTGTACAGTTCTTAAAAGCCAAACTGCCGGATAATTTAGGTTTCACATTAGAACCGGGAAAAATTTATGCCAAGAGTAAACATTTATTTATTGGTACAAAGACTGCTCCCGTTGAAATACTTGTACTAAAACCGGCAGGGAAAAGAGAGATGACACAGATTGAATTTATAAATGGGTATAGACCAGATGGCCTCTATTTTACTTCACATATATTTTGACTTATAATTAACATGTACAACCTTAAGGAGGAGACATGAAGGTACTGGAATATAAAGCAAAAAAACTCTTAAAGGAATTTGGACTACCCATAAAAGAGGGAAAGATAGCTAAAACACCTGAGGATGCAAAGAAGATATGTGAAGAGTTGGGCAACAAGTGTGTGGTAAAGGCACAGGTTCCAGTTGGAGGAAGGGGAAAAGCAGGCGGCATTAAAATAGCAAATTCACCTGAAGAAGCGCTACAAAAAGCAAAAGAAATACTTGGTATGGAAATAAAGGGTATAAAGGTCAAAAAGGTATATGTTGTAGAAGTATCCCATTTTACAAAAGAGATCTATGCTGGAATATTTCTTGATAGAGCCAGTGAGAGGCCTGTTCTTATGGTCTCTAAGGAAGGTGGTGTTGAGATAGAAGAGGTTGCAAAAACAAATCCAGATGCCATAATAAAACTATACATAGACCCTATTTACGGCCTTATGCCCTACATGGCACGAGAGGTAGCATTTAAACTCGGTTTAGACAATAAAGAATCCCTAAAAGTATCCAACACGCTTTATAAAATGTATAATGCATTCGTGGGACTTAATGCCCAATTAGTAGAAATCAACCCACTTGTAATAGAGACCGACGGAAACGTACTTGCCCTTGACGCAAAGGTTATCCTGGACGATAATGCCATTTTTAAAAAGCCAGAACTTGCAGAATACAGGGACCCAGATTATGAGGACCCCTACGAAATGAAAGCCAAGGAAAAGGGATTATCCTTCGTAAAATTGGATGGGAATATAGGATGTGCTGTAAATGGGGCTGGACTTGCTATGGCTACAATGGATATAATCAAGAAATATGGTGGAGAACCTGCGAACTTTCTTGATGTAGGCGGTAGTTCTAACCCTGAGAAGATGAAGAATGCTATGGAAATAATACTTTCAGATAAAAATGTAAAATCAGTATATATCAATATTTTTGGTGGCATTACAAGATGCGACGACATAGCCAAGGGACTAATTAGAGCATTTAAAGAACTTAAAATCAATGTACCAGTGGTGGTTAGATTAACTGGGACAAACGAAGAAATAGGAAAAAGGATGCTAAAAGAATCTGGGCTTATGGTACACACCGCCAATACCATGAGAGAAGGCGCCGAACTTGCTATCAAATTGGCAAGGGAAGGATAACATGAAGAAGGGAGAAAAAATTGTTATAGCGGGCATATTGGGATTTGCATCTGGTGTCATACTGGGTACTATATTTACCCCATGGAGCGGCGAGGAGGTACAGAAGAAAATTGGAATCAGGAAACGAACAGTGGAAGAAAAACTCAAAAAACTGGAAAACAAAGTAGAGAAACTGGAAGAAACGATAAAAAAGGGTGAAAAGTCTTGATTCCTTTCTTTAAGAAAAAAAAGCAGTTTCCCTCTGGTAAAGACAAAAAAGAGGTAAAGGAAGAGTTATTTGTAAAGTGCGAGAAATGTGGGGCACTTTATTACAAGAAACAACTTGAACAGGAATTATGGGTTTGTCCAGAATGTGGATATCACTTCAGGATTACTGCTAAAAAATATGTTGAATATATCCTTGATGATGGAAAGTTTGAAGAAAGGATAGGAGAGAACCTGTATGCAAATGACCCACTAAACTTTCCTGGATACGCAAAAAAATTAGAGGGATACTATAATAAATTAAAACTCAATGATGCAGCATTATGTGGTACAGGATATATAAATGGTATAAAGGTCGTACTTTTTGTGACAGACTTCAAGTTTCTTGGCGGTAGTATGGGATCAGTTTACGGGGAGATATTCCTGCGTGGTACAAGAAAGGCTATTTCAGAAAAGATACCATTTATCTCCCTCACGACTTCTGGAGGTGGAGCGCGGATGCATGAGGGTATATTCTCTCTTATGCAAATGGCTAAAACTACAGTAGGAGTGGTTGAATTAAATGAAGCAAACATCCCTTACATATCAGTTGTAGCACATCCTACAATGGGTGGTGTCATGGCGTCATTTGCTTCACTTGGAGATATTATACTCGCAGAAAAAGGAGCACTCTTAGGATTTGCGGGGCCAAGGGTCATTGAGCAAACAATAAGACAAAAACTGCCAGAAGGGTTTCAGACAGCAGAGTTTCTCCTTGAAAAAGGTTTTATAGATGAAGTAATCTCAAGAAAACAGTTGAAGGATAGGTTAACCTTTTATTTAAAGCACCTTGGAGGACAAAATGGCAGAAGTAAGACTAATTAAGGTCACAAAGGTATATGAAAAGGGTGTTATTGGTGTAAAAGATGCCACTTTTACAGTTAAAGATGGAGAGTTTTGTGTTATACTTGGCCCATCAGGTTGTGGTAAGACTACAACTTTAAGGCTTATTGCAGGGCTTGAAACCATCACAAGTGGGGATATATTCATAGGGGATAGAAAAGTTAACAATGTTCCACCAAAGGACCGCGATATTGCCATGGTATTTCAGAACTATGCCCTTTACCCACACATGAATGTTTACGACAATATGGCATTTGGCCTCAGGATGAGAAAAGTGCCCAAACATGAAATACATACGAGGGTCCAAAAGGCTGCAAAGATGTTAGGTATTGAAAAATTACTTAATAGAAAACCTAAGGAACTATCTGGGGGACAAAGACAGAGAGTCGCACTTGGAAGAGCTATTGTGAGACAACCCAAGGTATTCCTCTTTGATGAGCCTCTTTCAAATCTTGATGCAAAAATGCGTGTTAAAATGAGGGCTGAACTTGCAAGATTGCATAAAGAACTTCATGCTACATCAATATATGTTACACATGATCAAGTGGAAGCCATGACACTTGCCGATCAAATAGTGCTTATAAATAATGGTGAAATACAGCAAATAGACACCCCTCTTGGTATGTATCACAAGCCAGCGAACAAGTTTGTTGCTGGATTTATAGGCTCTCCACCTATGAACTTTTTTGAAGGCGAAATCATAGAGGAATCTGGTAAAACATATTTTAAATCTCAAGATTTTAAGGCCTTACTGCCTGAAGGAAAAGCAAAATTATTGAAATTAAGGACTACAGAGAAGGTTATCCTTGGCATAAGACCTGAAGATATGAAGGTACAAGGTGTAGGTGAAATAGTTGCTACGGTAGATTTCCATGAAACACTTGGAAATGAAATCTTACTCTACCTATCTACAGACAATTTCAAATTTATTCTTAGGATGGAACCAATGGAGCCTCCTGCCAATGGTGATAAGGTGGCTGTTAAACTGAACCTTGAGAAAATACATATTTTTGACATTGAAAGTGGTAAAAATCTTACAATTTGATAGGTTTTCTCAAAAGATTTTGGACAAAATTAAATGAAGATCGCGTCTTTATAAAGGCTAGCGCATTAAGTTATACATTTGTTCTATCTCTAATCCCACTACTTTCTGTTATATTTTCTTTCTATTCCAGATTTGGGCAGTTTAAAGAACTTGAGAAGAATATAAACACACTACTCTTAAAACTCTTTATGCCTCAATATGTTATTAGAATTCAATCCCTTTTGGATAGCCTCGTACAAAAATCAAGTTCCATGGGTATCATTGGAATTGCTGGACTCGTGCTATTTTCCATACTTTTGCTTGAGACTGTTGACAACACTATGCATGAGATATGGCGTGTAAAAAGACGTGGGTCAAGGTATGTAAAATACATTTCATACTGGGCATTTATTACGCTTTCCCCACTATTTATCGCCCTCTCTCTCTACCTCTCCGCCAGGGTGCGTCAAAGCGCAGTGGGGCATCAACTTTTCACAAACTTTCTCGTTGCAAGTTTTCTACAATTAGTTCTACCATGGCTACTCACGAGTACAGCGTTTTTTATCCTTTATTACATATTACCAAGTTTTCCCTTCTCTGTGAAAAATGCTGCCCTGACAGCTGCAATATCAGGTTTCTTCTGGGAACTTTCTAAATACCTTTTTGACTACTATATAAAGCACTTTAGCCTCGTTCCTTATATATATGGGGCAATTGGCGTTCTTCCTATGTTTTTAATCTGGATATATTTTTCATGGCTAATTGCCCTTATAGGAGCAGAACTCATGCATATCCTTGAAGGATTTGATACGAATGTCAATGAGGATGCCGCTTCCCTTGCCGTGATGATTACTCTATTTCACCACTATGTAAGAGAAGGTGCCGTCTCATTGGAAACACTCATAAAAGAAACGGAATTAAAAAAAACCTTGATCGTGCATATTCTCACAAAACTCTATGACATGGGACTTATCACTTTCATTGAGAGCAAAAAAATGGTTATACCAACAGTAAGCCCAAAAAAAATAACACTCCGGGAACTACTTTTAAAACTTGGAATGCTTAAGTTTCAGGAACCCCATACAGAAAAACTCACAAAGATATTAAAACCCATAATAAAAGTAATCAATAATTATCAAATAAACAGTAAAATATCGGAGGTTCTTCAATATGGAGAGGGAACCACTAATAATAGCGCTTAATTTTACGGAAAGAGACAAAGCACTTTATACAGTGGATATGCTAAGGCCATTTGTAAAAAGATTTAAAATAGGATTACCACTTTTTGTAAAATACGGTTATTCAATCATTAAAGATATACAAAAATACGACACGAATATATTTCTTGATTTAAAATTACACGACATACCATCAGTTGTATCACAGACTATTGAAAATATTAATGATTTAGATATTGAATTTCTAACAATCCATTTGCAAGGAGGGAAAGACCTCGCCAAAGCAGCAATGAAATCAACATCCACGATAAAACTTCTTGGTGTAACCATACTCACAAGCATAAAAGAGAGTGAATTTAAATCAATTTATGGCATCTCTCTTAATGAAAGTGTCATTAAACTCGCAAGTGTTGCAGCCTATACAGGACTTTATGGCGTGGTATGCTCAGGGCTTGAGAGCCAGGAAATAAAGAAACATTTCCCAAAACTCAAGACCATTGTCCCTGGCATAAGGCTTAAAGATAACAAAGACGATCAAAATCGCGTCCTTTCTCCCTGTGATGCATTGAAAAGAAAGGCAGACTTTTTAGTTGTGGGAAGAGATATAACGCACTATGAAAACATAACTGAACGAATAAAACTTTACCTTGAAGAAATCAAGCAATGTGGTTATATCTAATTATATCACTATATAACGGCATTACAGGGCATGCTTTATCATTTTATTATCCGTATTTTAATAATAATACTTTTCATTCTGTTGTTTTAAAAGATGACTTATTTTATAATACAATTTTTCGCCCAGATACCATATCTGGCGAATGGACAATAAGCGACACAGCCCTTATTACAAAAGTGCCTATACTTGCTGCAAGTTCTTTAAAACAAAAGGACTCTGCAAGTTTCATATCCATTGATTTTATAACACCAGTTTTTGATACATTTAATAGAGTATTTTTAAGTCTAAATGCAAATAATAAGGAAACTTCCTATAAAGCACTTTCTGCAATAGGGTATGTAAGGGGCATACACAACAAACGAGTATTAACACTATTCTTTAAAACAACAGATAAAAGTTATGCAAATTTCACAACATTAAGGATGAAACAATTCAATATGAAAAGTGAAACGCTCTGGAAAAACAAATTAAGATTTTCTAAAAATGACTTTATATTTAAAAGTGGAATCTTTAAAATAGGACTATTCCATTGGAATATGCACGATACCTACTATGGAATAACCAGTGGTATAAAAAATACTTATGTATCTTTTAACATGCATTTACCAATCAATGTACAAAAGCCATTTTATACACTTCTTGTAAAAGCCCCTCCACTCTATATATCATTAAAAAAAGACCTCAAGTATGCCCTACAAAGCGAAAATTCACTTTTAGAAAAAAGGGAAATCGTAGGTATAAGAACAAAACATCTAAGTGCTAACCTCTGGGGTATAGAGGCTCCTGACACACTATATGGATTCTCATTTATGACCCATTTATCAACACTAATAAGTGGTGGATTTAATGCCATTTCCACTAAAAACGCGCATCATGCATCAATGATACTATGCTCTTCACATTCATTCTATAATAACGAACTTCAATACACATTAAGGATACATTTTCATGATATGAGATACATCTATTATAGTGTCGAAATCCTGTTATTTAAGAACCTCGTCATAAGGAAGTTTAAACTTGAAAATGGCGATTTTATAGGAATCTTCATAAGACTTGTTAACTAACTTGACAGTTTATAGGTGTTGCTTTATAAATTAAATAGAGCAGAGGAGGTGAGATAATGAGAAGTAAAGGGAAGTTTAAGATATTAAACAAATTTTTTATTGATGAGGAGGGAGCAACCGCAGTAGAATATGCAATGATAGTAGGCCTGATTGCCCTTGTGTCTTTTATTGCATTTCAGAGATTGGGGTTTGAAGTAAGAAGAATTATAGAGGACATGGTTATGTTCATGCATGCGTATATAAAACCAAGTAACGTATAAAACACACAAAAGGAGGTCGTTATGCTACTATATATGGTAGTGGTGTCTTTTGTTTTCATGAGTGAGAATTTTGAAAGTGGTAATATACCCAATAATTGGTCCATATATGACCACGGTGTACAGGGAGCTACCTGGTTTGCAGCATCAACAGGGACAGAGTGGTTAGAGCCTGAAAACCACGGTAGTTACTATGCACTTCTTGATTATGGGGTAGACTCACTTGCCAATGATACCTTAGTAAGTCCTTCTGTGGATCTCACAACAGAGCATACATCCCTATATCTTACATACTCCATGGCATTTATGGGTGACCCATCCACCTGTGATACAGGCATGGCTATTATTCGTTATTATAGTCAAGGTTCATGGGGCACATGGACCACTCTAATGGTTTATGGCGGAGATATAATTCAAAATACAGAAACCCTTGATATATATAATGCATCTTTTGGTGCAGATAGCCTTCAAGTAGGTTTTGTATATGCTACCGACACCACAAGTGGTGGTGGGTACTTTGCAGTAGATAATATAGAAATTACAGGTGGTGTACCTTCATCCAATGATGTAGAAGTAATTGATATTTTGTCCCCAAAAGGTTATATAGGCGACTCTACTTCACCTGTAAATATTCTTGTAACCAATAACTCAGATTCGTCTCTTTCTGGCGTTCCACTTCAAGTTGTAATAACAGATACTGTAACAGGAACAGAGGTGTATAATGACAATACAACATTTAATATTCAGCCTGGAGAGACTTTAAGTGTTGCACTTTCTGATTTTACGCCCACTTCTGACACATCATTTTATAATGTTCTGGCATATACAAGCCTTTCAGGTGATTCAACACCCCAAAATGACACAGCCTATGCCTTTGCTTACTCATACCCTATTTTTGGCAGTGTAATGGCAAAATGGGAAATACCGAGTACAGATTCTGGATGGTGGGGGGCTGATTATAACAGAGGTATTTTATATATCTTAGACGCAGCAACAGGGGAGGTTAAAGGCTTTAACCCAAGAACAGGTAATTTCTATCATGTTACAACACTTGACACTGTATTTGACAACAATAGAATAATATTCTGGGACCTTGCCTATGATTATGAAGCAGGAAACTGGTGGGTAACTGCTTTTAAGCAGGGAGGATCACCCAATTACTCCTATGTATTAAAGTACGATTCATTATGGCATTTTATTACAGGCAGAGCAGTACCATCTGGTAGTGATAGTAGCACGATAGGTATACCCGCTTCAATAGACGACAAGCCCTTTGCTTCAAATATACTCTATACTGCAAGCTTTCCACAATATAACACTCAACCTTACACCCTTATAGAAAATGACTTTGACAATCTTGATTCCATCACATTCATAGATAATGTAAAAGTTGTACAAATGGCCGGTGTACCTGCCACACTTGGCCTAATCAGTGATACGCTATTTTTAATGCAATCCGCTGGCTGCAATGTGATAAATCTTGTGTCTGTACAGCGAATTGATACATCCACTACATACACCATCCTTGCACAAGATTCTCTTAGTGAAGTTCCAACAGGAGGTGATATTGAATACCGTTATGGGCAGGACCCCAACCATTGGATTGTTGCATATCTTACCATTGAAGGTCATGCCATTTATAAGGTATCCATGGGTATGAGATGGGACAAGGTGAATATAAGTGAAAAACACAATTATAGATCTCATATACCAGCAACATACTTTGTGCACAAGGGGATACTTCCTGCATCACTTTATTCAAATCTTAAGGGTAAAAACATAAGAATTTATTCTCCAAATGGAAGGATGCTGTTTGAGGGGACATTGAAAAGTCCCATACTGCCATTAAAAAAGAGTGGCATTTTCTTCATAAACGCAGGCACATTGCATTTAAAACTCTTAAACAGATGATACTTATAAAGAGGGGGCATATGCCCCCTTCTTTTTTAAGGGGTTGAGCATATGCATAAGGAAGAGAATGACAATGTAAAAATAGAGGAAAATGAGATGGATTTGGACGATAATAAAAGGTTCCTTGGTTATTATGAGAAGTTAAGAGAGGGCATTAGAAAGAAGTTAAATAAAGTAGAAAAGAAACTTGGGAAAAAGGGTGTTGATATAATTCTCCTTGCACCAGACTTATTCATTCTACTTACTAGACTTATACGTGATGTAAGGGTAGATATGAAAAAGAAAATAACTCTTGGTGCAGTCATAGCCTACTGGATACTTCCTGCCGACTTACTTCCTGAGGTGATTGTAGGTCCAGTTGGCTATTTAGACGATATCCTTATTACATTGTATGTATTGGATGCACTTTTTACAGACACTGACCTTGAAGTACTCCTTGATAATTGGCCCGGTGACCCAGAGGTTATGAAAAACATAAATCTATATGCTCAAAAGGTTAAGAATTTGCTTAGGGCCGTAGGTGGCAACCTTGAAGAAAAAGCCACCCAATTAGCAGACAGCATACTTAAAGGTGGAAGAAAGGAAGAATAAAGGACCTTTAGTCTTACTTACGGACTTTGGATATTCCCATTATGTAGGTATATTGAAAGGTGTTATTTTATCGTACAATCCTGACGCTCTAATAGTTGACTTAACCCATAGTATTACGCCATTCAAGGTTGTAGAAGCATCCTATATCTTATATACTTCATACAAATACTTCCCTAAAGGGAGCATCTTCCTGGCAGTTGTTGACCCAGGGGTAGGGACAGAAAGGGATATCCTCATTACAGAGTATAAAGATTACATATTTATTGCCCCTGACAATGGACTATTAAGTCCTTTTTTAGATGAAGGAAAAAACTTTAAGTTTACATCTTTTGATAGATTAGGAGAGATTTCAAATACCTTCCATGGAAGGGACGTGTTTGCACCTATTGCTGCACTTATCTCAACCGGCGAATCCCCTAAGGACATAGGAACAGTTAAGAAAAATCCTGTGAAAATAGAATGGTGGAGACCTGAGAAAATAGACCAAAACACATACCAGGGCATAATCCTATTTATAGACAGATTCAACAACGCTATAACTAACATTCCATGTGATTACATAAATAAAATAAACGAGTTTAGGATAAAGGGTATTGTTATAAAAGATAAATTTCCCTCATTTGGGCATGCTCCCTACGATACCCCATTTATCTACTGTGGTTCTTCAAAATTTATAGAAATAGGATTAAGAGAGGAAGGATTCGCAAAAAAATATGATATTACCCCCCTTTCACCTCTTCTCTGTTTTATAAAATAATCCCTTATCTTAGCCTTGCAGTTATGCCTTTTACGAGTTCTTCTGCGACTTGAGAGAACATTATATCCATCTCATCCTGAAGTGTTGGTTGCCATGCACCCCAGAGATATAGGTACCACTTTGAATGTCTTCTCCCGCTTACAGGTATATCTATTATCCCTTTCGTAGTTTTTATTATGCCATGTCCCTCGATATCTGATTGAAACACATATTCGTATCTTATTCCATTGGGTTGCTCACCTATATCATCTATTCTATAAGTCAGTGTGAATTTATCCACAACAAATTTTAAAACAATGGGCGAGGTATCATCAAGTTTCCAGTTTTCCACTGAATCAAGTTCTGCTCTTAAACTACGGGTAAAGAGAGAATCAAATGCTGTTCCAAAGAAGCTCTTAAAACCAGGATGTGTACCCAAAATAGAAAGAGAGACCTTACCAGAATCAGGGTTTAGATATGCGCCTTCAAAGTGTATTACCATGGGTTTTGAAGCAGTTATCTTAACATATGGCTTATGCGTATACCTAAATGTAGCACCGCTGCAAGAAAGAAGAGGTAATAATAAAAGCACCAAATATTTTTTTAACTTCATAACATTATATTTTTACACTATCCTTCCTGAACTGTCAACCCGCTAAAAATTACCCTTTATAATAGGTTTGATGCTCAAGCAATTGTTCTTCTGGGACATCCCTTACCACCTTGGCAGGAACGCCCATTACAATCTTGCGGGGTGGCACATCACGGGTTACAACTGAGCCTGCAGCGACCAGTGCATCTTCACCAACAACAATGCCAGGCAAAAATGTCGCATTTGCTCCTATGCGCGCGCCCTTTTTCACATGCACCCCTCTATGATACTTAAACCTCTCTTCTGTCCTTCCAAGGAAGTTGTCATTTGTAAAGGTCACCTCTGGGGCAATAAAGCAGTAGTCCTCTACTACTGATATGGCAGTGATATATGCCTCTGTCTCCAATTTGCAATACTTCCCTATTTTTACACGGTTTTCAACAGTAACACCACGACCGACCACAGTAAACTCCCCTATTTCTACATCCTCTCTTACACTCGCCAGGTCTGCAACAAATACGCCCTCATTTATCCTTGCACCACGATAAATAACTACCAGGCTACCAACTCTAACGCCATCCTTTATTTCAAGTGGTGGTAACTCCTTCTCCTGTGTAGTAGCAGAGATCTTTGATTTTATAGGCATTCTTCCCAAGACTGTATTATCCTCTATTTTAACACTGTTTCCAATAACTGTACCTTTTTTTATTACAACATTGTGACCAAGATATACATTGTCACCTATCACAACATCATCTTCTATAATTACATTACACCCAGTTACAAGGCCCTTACCTATTTTAGCCCTTTTGCTTATAACATTATTGCAATTCAATGCTTACACCCCCATTTTTCATTGATTTTTCTGCATTTTCAAGTATTTTTGTTATCTCTACTGCCAATTCACCTGAGGATATGGGCTCTTTACCTGTTTTTATACATTCAATAAAATCCTTCTGCTCCTGCTTTAATGGCTCAGCATTCTCTATCCTTGGCGAAAATATATCACCATATCTCACAGCGACATTGGGAGAATACGGGAAAAGAGAGGTATAAAGGTCCCAATTTACTCCCTTGTTGTAAACCTTTATTTTCTCATCCTGAGCCATATCATCAAACACCACCATCTTTTCTGATCCTACAAGTTTCATGAGCCTGACCTTATGTGGATCAAGCCATGAAACATGTATATGTGCCATAAATCCACTTTCAAACTCAATATCTAAGAATGCCACATCCTCTATATCCTTGTCTTTCTGTATAAAGGCCTTTCCAAAACCTCTTACCCTCTTTGGTTTATCTTTTTTCAAAAGATACAGAACAATGGATATGTCATGTGGAGCAAGACTCCACATAACATTTTCAACCCTTCTAATCTTACCTAAGTTGAGCCTCTGAAAATACGCATAATATGGCGTTCCCAACTCACCACTGTCTAAAAGTTCCTTTATCTTTGCTAAGGCAGGATGATACAAAAGCAAATGCCCAACCAGTAGTGGAACATTGTGTGCCTTTGCCATCTCATGAACCTTTATGGCCTCCTCTGTTTTTAGTGCTAAGGGCTTTTCAACGAGCACTGGTTTCTTGTGCGATATCACATCCATTGCTATCTCTACATGTGTTTTTGCAGGTGTTGCAATAATTACACCATCAACCTCTCCGAGAAAATCCCTGTAGTTTTTACTTGTTTTCGCCTTGGGCACATGTTTTTTAGCACGACTTAGCATATCCTCTGATAGATCAGAGACATAGATCTGTTCTACCTCACTGTTTGATGCAAGGGCCCTTAAATGATTGAATCCCCATCCACCACTTCCAATAAGGAGTATCTTCATTTTTTATCTCCCTTAGGCAAAAGTCCAGCCTTTTTTAACACCTCATCAAACCAACTACGATATATTTTAAATACCTCACCAGGCCTTTTATTTGAAGCAACATATAGGGCATACTTGTCTTTTTTGCCAACAGTTATCTCTATGGTATCATCTTGCTGGGTTATAAATACAACCCTTTTATTTGAATCTTTTAAACCTGTTTCATTAGAGGGTTTGTTGTCAGCAAAACCAAAGGCAGTTAAAACCCTTGCACGATTGATTGTTGCCTTTATCACACTTGTATCCTTTACAGGATTTGATATAAATGTATCCCCTGATACTTTTACGCTAAATGTATCCTTGTCGTTTATGAGAGTGAAGGACTTTATATCTTTTAACTTAAGGTCAACTATCTTTTTATTTCTATAGTTATCCGTGTTTGTTGATATTTCATAAGGCGCGAGGCCAAAGAGGGTATAGACCTTTTTTGTCTTTGGAAAAACGAAATAAAATGAACTATAAACAGGCCCTCTTTTTCCTATTATTAATGTTTTTGTTTTTCCATCTTTTGTTGTAATAAAAAGGCGAGTAGAAGAGGTATCATTTATGCCATAGTCAGCCTTATTCTTCATATTGTAGCCTGCAATCTGGTATGTTGCCTGGAGCATTTTCCCTGCAAGTTGATTTATCCTGTCATTATTGGCTGGTAATACCCTTCCTTTTAGATTGACAACCCAATTATTACCCCTTCTGGCTAACATAACGGTATCAGTATCCCTTATCATCTTTATTCCTGTAATTTCTGTTGAATCTGCAATGTTTAATAGTTTATATCTTTTTATATAGCCTGTGCTTTTTTGATGTATCTTTAAATATATACCGAATATAATGAAAAGAACTAAAATCCCAAGTCTTACTGTCCATTTTCTATTCATTTTTATCCTCCTTTATCAAAGAGAGTCTTTTTCTCCTCCTTATATTATAGGCAACACCAAAGATTATAATAAGAAGTGGCACACCTATGATGTTAATGTACTTTATAAGGAGCCTCCCTTGGTCTGAAACAGGCTTTATGGGCCTTAAAAGTCCCTGTTTTACCCGGATTTCACTAAGTCCACCACCAAGTGCATAAAAGTCAACTAAATTAGCGAGAAAAACGAGATTGGATGCATAAACATCAATGTACCTATCCTCTACAAATGCATCATTGCCAATTACAGTAACTCTGAAGTGTTTGCCATCTGTAAGTTTTCCGTCAATACTCACTCCCATGAGGAATTTTTTAAACGCGTTTTCATCCTTGGGTACCGTTATATAATCAGGGCTTAAAAACATACCCACGGTATCCTCCCATGCATACTGCGATGTTGTAACAAGGGGTGTAAACTTCATATGCCCATTATTAAATGTATCTATACTGCTTGCCCACGGCAACATAAGCATTTTTATCCCTTTAAGGGGTTTCACATTTTTATTTATATTCTCTGGCAATATCCTGAGCCACGGATAATATGGCCTTTCCACAACGAAAAACTGTGTTTTAAATGGAGCAAGTTCACATGAGCGGTCCATAATAACATTTTTACTTATAACAAAACCATACTTTTTAAATGGAGTAAACCTATCATCAGGATACATGCTACCAAAGAGAGATCTTTCAGGTATTTTTATCCTTGAAGCCATCAAAATAACAGGAACATCCTCTTCAATATATTTTTTTAGCATAGAAATTGTTGTATCTTTGTAAGAGCCAATATCACCGGCAATAACCAGGTCCACAGGTGTAAATTGCGTATCAGGGACTATTACAACATCATAGGTCTTATTAAGTGTCTTTATTAGATTTGAATACCTTTCCCTTACTTTTATAGAGGATGGAAACAAAAGACCTATTTTTATGTTTTTACCTTGTTCAAGTCTAACAAGCCTGTACGTGAGTTCATACTCAAGGTCCCGAGCCCTCTTAACAAAGGGAATTACCTCTTTTTTGTCTTTATAGGATAAAACTATACCAAAGTAACCTTTTATTACCTTTAATTGGTCCTTTTCATATACATTCATTTGAACAGGAGCAACACCACTCGCTGATGCCTCCATCTCAATTTGCTTAGATTTTGAAGGGTCAAGCACCTCTATCTTTATTTTTCCTCCACTCGCCTGTCTGTATTCTTCCAATATGTCCATAACACGCTGTTTAATGGGTAAAAGTTCAGAAGGGAGTTTTGAAGATACATACACCCTCACCCTAACAATATCATCCAACTCATGAAGATACTTTTTTGTGGTCTCTGATAATGTGTAAGCCTTACTTTCTGTGAGGTCAATCCTGGTATAAAAAATAGATGCGACAAAGTTAATAACAAACACAAGAACTATAAAATACAAAAGATCTAAGATATTTACTCTTTTCATGGTTATCTCCTTTTTTCAAGAACATAATAGGTAGCATAAAGGAAGATAAATATTACGGAAAGATAATAAACAACATCCCTTGTATCTATAACTCCACGGACCATGGCATCAAAGTGGCTGCCCAATGACATGTATGAGAGGAATGAGGCTATAGCATTTGAAAGGCCTAAGGTAAAAAGGGGCTGACCTAAAAAGTAGAGCACAAAGGAAAATATCACGCCTAAAATAAAACTTATTACCTGGTTCTTTGAAAGCGAAGAGGCAAAAATACCTATTGCCACATAGGATGCGCCTAAAAGTAATGCACCAATGTAGCCACTTACTATTTCACCTATATCAGGAGACCCTATGATAAAAAGGGTAATAGGCACGCTGAGTGTAAATGCAAGGGTTATGGTCAAAAGTAAAAACGCGGCAAGGAACTTGTCAAACACAATCTTAGAAGTAGAAGTGGGGTAGGTTAAAAGTATTTCAATAGTTTTTGTCTTTTGCTCTTCTGCAAAACTTCTCATGGTTATAGCAGGAACAAAAATAATGAAAAACCACGGCAAAAGCGTGAAAAAGAACCTCATAGAAGCCTCACCAACCACAAAAAAACCTCTAAAGTATAAAAACAATAAAAGGCCTGAAAATACTATCATAAAAATGTAAGCCATGGGTGAATATAAGGAAAGATTTAAATCCCTAATTGCTGTTTTATACCTCTTCATGCCACATCCTCCTTTGTGAGTTTAAGGAAGATATCCTCAAGTGATACACGTTCTCTCCACATTTCCAATAACACTGTCTTATTTTCACTTGCAATATTAAAAATCCGCTCTCTTAGATCACCCTTTTCATCATGTGTCACTATAAATTCAACCTCATTATCTCTTTCCTTGACTTCCACTATATCAATGCCCGATGCCTTTAATACTTGTTCAAAATTTTTATCCTTCACCACTATATGAACTATAACTTCACCCTTTGCCATCTTCTCAAGTTCATCAGGAGTTCCTTGCGCAACAATTTTACCTTTATTTATAATCACTATCTTATCGCTTATATGCTGAGCCTCCTGCATGATATGGGTTGAGAGAATTACTGTCTTTTCCTTAGAAAGTTCTTTTATAAGTTCCCTCATTGAAACGATTTGGGATGGGTCTAATCCAGAAGTGGGTTCATCCAGGATTAAAACCTCAGGGTCATGAATCAGGGCATGGGCAAGGCCTACTCTCTGTCTATATCCCTTTGAGAGTTCACCAATGGGCCTTGTCAATACATCCTCTATACCTGTTTTATCAACAACATCCCAAAGTCTCTTTTTAAACTCATGTTTTGATACAAACCGCATTGCGGCACCGTATTCTAAATACTCATAAGGGGTCATATCCTCATACAAAGGGTTGTCTTCAGGAAGATACCCTATCTTACGCTTTGCCAGCTCAGGATATCTCACTACATCCATACCTCCAACCTCAACCTTCCCCTCATCTGGTAAAAAATAACCTGTGATCATCCGCATGGTAGTGGTTTTACCTGCCCCATTAGGACCTAAAAAACCCACTATTTCACCTGGTTTTACGAAGAGGGATACATTACGGACTGCAACGATGTCTCCAAACCTCTTTGTAACCTGCGTAAGTTGAATCATAGACACACCTCCTGTGTAGGCATTTATATTTTATAACAATACTCTCGTTTTGTTAAAGGACTATGCTATGGAACTCTTCAATATTTTAATGTAATCTTCTACACTTAGGTCCTCTGCCCTCTTGTCAAGATAACGCTCATCCTGGGGCCCTATAGACTTAAAAAGCGTATTTTTAAGTTTCTTCCTCCTTGATGAAAACGCTATTTTCACTATTTGTTCAAATTCCTTAAAATGCTCATCTATTTCCCCAACCTTATCCTTTTTGCATATTTTAACAAAGGAAGAGGTTACTTTGGGCTCAGGATAAAAAGAACCGGGCCTTATATCAAACAGAATACTGACATCAAAAAATGCCTGTGTCAAAACCGAAAGGGCGGCATACTCCTTTGTTGAAGGCAAAGATACTAACCTTTTTGCCACCTCTTTTTGCATCATAAAATAGGCGCATTCAAGTTTTGAATGTTCTTTGATTATCTTTCTAAGTATCAATCCTGTAATGTGATATGGAATATTTCCCACTATTTTTACCCTTTCCATTCCATAAAGGTTACTAAAATCATTAAAATTGAACGCTAAAAAGTCTCCTAAGACACAAATTCTATCATGAAAGTGCATATTAACAGCACCTTGAACTAATTTCTTTCTCAACATATCGTCCTTTTCAAAAACAATTAACCTTGCGCCCTTTATTAGCATGGGGAATGTAATAGCACCCTCACCCCCACCGATTTCCACAAGCAATTCATTGTCTTTAATGTCTAAACTATTTATAATTTTATTTATAATGTTTTTATCCTTTAAAAAGACCTGGCTGAGTTTTACATGCCTTTTCCTCTTGCTCATTTAAGGTAAACCTTCCTTCTTTGTGTTATGCAGTTATGCGCTCTATCACACGCTCTAAACACCACAGTATACCTTGCATCTGGCAGAGTATGATGTAATGCAGCAACCTTCCTCTCAAAATCATAATACACAGGGTACCACCTGTTATTTAAATATAAGGACATGGAATCTGGCTCTACACCCGAAAGGTCATCATCAACATAAAAGGCAATACTATCAGTGCCTCCTATATATCTTACATATGGTGAGGTTGTATCGCCTTCTAAGACAAAGGCGCCGAGTTTCAATGTCCTTGTTACATATTTTCTGCCTCCTCTACTCAATCTATATACCTGTTTTGTAGTGTCCCGAGATTTTAGATAAACATAACCTGTCATGGAAGGAAACTCAGGGTATAAAAAAAGTGAATCTCCACTTACTCTATAAAATATGCCCTTGAGATAGGGTAAATACCTCGTATTTATCTGGGTATAAATCCTGCTATTACCAATTATAAGCAAGGTATCCTTATCAAAACGTACAAACCTGTACCCTTTCTCTTTGGCTTTTTCATTAACATACATGCCATAGTCAGAAAAACTGTACAAAATCCCATCATATGTTCTATAAAATACATGATGACGCTTAACTTTTTTTGAAAAAATAAGGCTGTATTTTGCAGTATCACCGTAGAATGAAACAAGTACAAGTTTCATACTTCCATGCTTTTTTAATTTATACTCCCTTGTGCTTTTTTTCACTAAATAAGGGCGTATGCTATCAAAATTCGTTCTAATAAATCCTTTAAAATAACCTTCCCGTGGTTTGTATAAAAGGCCTTCGTTTCTTTGTTTGAGATAGCTGAGCGTGTCAATAGAAAGTTCAAATAATGTATCTTTTCCCTGTAAAATCTGCATCTTTCTTACATGTCGCGCAAGAAAAAACAGTTTGAATCGCTTAGCAAAAGGAAGATAAACGCTTTTAGTTTTTATATGCCTTACTTCATAATTCCCTGATGGTGTTTCCATAATAACACCATCCAATGCAGGTTGCAGTGGTATTTTCTCTTTTAAAGGAAATATGGGCATAAGCCACCCTATTCTCTTTTCAAAATGTAAATGAGGATAACCTACTCCACTCTCTCCCGAATATCCCAAGACTTCACCTTTTTTTACATGAATTACACTATCTTTAAAATAAATATCCTGCCTATACCTTCTTGTACCCTCCTGTGCTTTGAACACTGTATCCTCAATCGGCTTTATGAACCTATCAAGATGAGCATAAACATAGATGCAACTATCAGGTGTCATAAGGTAAATTGCATTGCCATAACCATAATAACTCCTCTTTACTCTCACTATTTGCCCACTATCTATGGCATATACCGGAACTCCAATCCTGCCGTGAGTAGAAAAATCAATGCCCATATGATAACGAAGCGGTCTTGCCTCGCCAAAATCACTGGTAATAGTAATATTACCTGTATGGATGGGCAATAGGGACACAAGAAAGAATAGAATACGGAAAATCATTTACGAATAAATGCTAAGTATCGGAGGCATCACGAAGTTTTTTTGTAAGCATTTCTAAAAACTCTCTATTATTCATAGAGAGTTTTATGTTTTGAAGTATAAATTCCATAGCAGCGACTGGGTCCATCTCAGAGAGGGTTTTTCTCAAAACCCATACTCTGTTGAGGACGTCAGAAGGTAGCAAAAGTTCTTCTCTTCTTGTGCCAGACTTATTGAGGTCAATAGCAGGAAAGATTCTTCTGTCTGCCAAGCGCCTGTCAAGAACAATCTCACAGTTCCCTGTTCCTTTAAATTCCTCAAATATAACCTCATCCATCTTTGATCCAGTTTCAATCAAAGCGGTTGCAATAATTGTAAGAGATCCTCCTTCGACAATATTCCTTGCAGCGCCAAAAAACTTTTTGGGCTTCACAAGTGCTGTAGAATCAATACCTCCTGTGAGGGTTCTCCCACTATGAGGCGTTATGGTGTTATAGGCCCTTGCAAGTCTCGTGATAGAATCAAGAAGTATTACAACATCCTTCCCTAATTCTGCAAGCCTCTTGGCCCTCTCAAGAACAACCTCTGCAACCTCGGTATGTCTTTCAGCGTAAAGGTCAAATGTGGAACTTATAACATCTGCGTCTATCTGCCTTTTGAAGTCTGTTACCTCTTCAGGCCTCTCATCTATTAAAAGTACTATGAGTACAACATCAGGATGATTCTGCCGAATGGCATTTGCTATATTCTGTAAAAGAACGGTTTTGCCAGCCCGAGGAGGTGATACAATAAGTGCCCTCTGTCCTTTTCCTATTGGAGCAAACAGATCCACTATACGAAGGGAATAGTCCTCCCCTCTTACCATATCTAAATCAAACTTCTCTTCTGGATAATATGGGGTGAGTTGTTCAAAAACCTGTGTGCGACTTTCCTTCATCTCCATCCAAGGCCGTCCATTTACAAGTTCCCCCTTAACAAGGGCATAACTCTGTTCGCCTTTCGTCTTCAATGGCCTTGCAAAGCCCTGAATAAAATCTCCCATTCTAAGACCCAGTTTCTTTATCTGTGATTGGGATACATAAACATCTTCCGAACTTGCCATGTAATTGTATTCTTTTTTGCGAATAAATCCATACCCATCGCTCTTTATGTCCAAAACACCTTCTACATACTTTAATCCCTCTCTCTCTGCATAACTTTCCACTATTTTCAGGGCAAGGTCTTTCTTTTTTAAGCTAGAGGCATTGGGAATTTCAAGTTGTTTAGCAATTTCATAGAGTTCAACAACCTTTTTATTCATTATGTCCTGTATGTTTATATCCACACTGTTTACATCCATAACAGCCCTCCTACATCATCTTTGTATCATTTATAAAAAGTTCAAATTTTGCGTTAAGGAACCTTGCAGATTTTGATGCAATCAACATTCTCTGTAAAAATATTCTAAAATAATCCACCACTGGAGCAATTTTTGTATCCACCTCTATCTTGTATCTCACAATTTTTTTTGTTGCATCAACCTCAATAAAAGACTTCGTCGCTGAATAATTTACCCTATCGTGTATATCCTTCTGAAGATTGTCTAAATTGACGGTTCCCTTTCTCACCCTTGATCTATGAACATCTGCTTTATCTGCCAAGATTAGCGCTGCCGAAAGTACGGACACAGGATAACCATCTTCCTCATGGTGATTGCCTATTGCCATCATAACATCTGCCACTTCATCAAGGTCAAATCCCTCTTCTTCAAGTATATTGCCGGCCAAAACAGCCCCTACTTGTGCGTGATGCTCCCTATTTATTAAGTTTCCTATATCATGCAAAAATCCTGCTATCTTTCCAAGTTCAACGATGCGACTGTCATATCCAAGTTCACGGAGTATATATCCTGTATTTTTGGACACCCATGTGGCATGCCTTATCCCATGCTCAGTATATCCAAGGCCTGCAAGTTGTTCATCCGCCTTTCTTATAAAGAGTTCTACCTTAGGGTTTTCCCTTAAGTCTTCCAACGTTTTTTTCATATTACCTCCTATACAAACAGTTTTCCCTTTTCTATCTGTGTACCTACAACAACATGCATGGCACCATTTTCAAGGGCCTTCTCTATATCACTTATTTTTTTAAATCCTCCACCTACAATGACAGGGATATTGACATATTCTGAAGTTAGTTTTATGGCCTCAAAAGGCACATGAAAATCTGCACCAGACCCTGCTTCAAGATAAATAAGATCAAAACCAAATAGCTCTCCCACCTTGGCGTGGGCAGCAACAAGATCGGGTTTATCCCTTGGAATAGGTTTTGTATTTGACATAAATTCTACAGATGTAATTTTTCCACCATCAATCAATATATAACCCGTTGCTATGGCTTCAATGCCACTTTCTGTTATAAAAGGTACCATTTTTAGTTGCTCTTCTATTAAAAATTGTGGATTCCTTCCAGAGAGTAAAGACATATAAAGCATTGCGTCTGCATACCTTGAAAGTTGCGCATGATCAGATGGGAACATTACAACAGGCAAGTCTGTATGCTCTTTTATTGCTTTAACATAATCATCAATACCAAAGGTCATCTGAAAACTCGTGCCTATAAAATAGCCTTTGATAAAATCATTTTTATTGAGTTTCTCCATCTTTTTTATTGCTTCCTCCTTAGGGGTCCTATCTGGGTCAAAAAGTACTATTACACCACTTTTACCTTTTCTAAATAAATTCTCGTAAACACTCTTTTGCTGCATAAAGTCCTTTCTTTCCAAACTTAAATAAAAACGCAGGGTCTTTTCTTAATATTCTAAATAGCATACTCATTGGTTTAAGAGGAGGAGTTATCTCAATATGACCAATAGCATCTTTTAAAGAATACATAAAACTCTCAAGTTCCTTCTTTTCTAAAGCATTATAAAATATCTTGGCACAAAGTGTTATCATATAATCAGAAAAAATCCATTTCTTTAACTTTTTTTCATATAACCTAAGTGCTTTTCTTGAATAATCTCCCATCTTTTTAGCAAAACTCGCCACTTCACTTGCCGCGATACCAGATATATATGCATTGGCGATTCCCCCACCTGTAAGAGGGTCTGCAAGTCTTGCAGCATCTCCAAGTATTAAGACATTATTGTCGTATATTTTCCTTTTATGAAACTTTGTAGGGACAACGCCATAAGTCTCACCTAATATTTTATAGGTACTGCAGTGTTTTTTCAAGAAGTTCTTTAAATAGGTGTCAAGTCCATCCCTGGTTCCAGGGATACCTACTCCAACATTGGCAAACCCACCACCTTTGGGGAAAATCCAGGCATACCCATTGGGTGCTATAGCATCTCCTATACCAAAATATAGATAATTATCTTTGATTTCATCACAGTATGCATAAACCTGCACTGTGAAGTAGTCATCCTCTTTGTCATAAGGGGTAAAAAGACCCAAAGACTTTGAAACAGATGATGCAGGGCCATCTGCACCTATAAGAAGAGGCGCAGATAAAACAATATCTTCACCATGAGACCTTAAATAGACTTTAACCAAGCCTTTTTCCCTTTCTGCCTTTATAAATTTGGTATTTATCAGTATATCGCTACCTGCCTTTATGGCAAGTTCTGCAAGGTATCTATCAAATATCTTTCGCTCAAGGATTGCCCCTCCAGGCTCATTTAGAGTAATCTCTATTATCTTTTTACCATTATAGGTAAGTATTCCCCCATATACATACCTGGCAACAAAATTCCTTGAGTGGCCTTTATCTTTTATTAGTTTTAAAAACTCCGATGATACACCTTCTGCACATAAAATAGTATGACCTATCTCCCTTTGTTTTTCAACGAGTAAAACGCGAAGACCGCTGCGGGAAGCGTGAAAGGCAAAAGAACTTCCCGCAGGGCCTGCACCTATTACAATAGCATCATATTTATTCTTTAAACTCATCTATAAATGATTCTGTACATTGCCTGCTTACCTTCCAAACGCCCTTCTAAGATATACACCCCTCTGTGAGGTAGAGTTAACATATCTCTTATACCTTTTAAAATGCAACTACCATCAATACCATAAAGTCTTGCACCTTTTATGCCATTTAAAACGACACGAGGAGAGTGGGTGATAATTACCCTTTGTATGCTATTTGCAGGATAAAAACTTCTATGTTCTTTTATATCCTCTGCACTGAGCAATCTTATGGTATGGTAATGCCATCCAGTTTCTCCATAGCCCTGTGTGGTATCCACACTAACCGTACTGTCGTATATCATTCCCAATTGAGGCACAAATTCCTCATACTCAAAGCCCCATGTTATAAGAACTATACCACTGGATAAATTTATTTGTACACGTGACTTGCGACGGATCTCAAATGCATTGTATGTGTCCGCGGGTACAGTAAAACTTCCTTGAGATACTACATAGGCAGTGTCATGGGATATAATCATTGTATCATCAATATTATCCTGATCCATATCACCTATGGAATATGTGCCACCTACGCCCATATCCCATTCATCACCTACATTTAGCGGTGTTATATACATTTTATAGGCTGTATCAACAATGTTCACACCCCCATAACTCTTATGCACTTTTAACCATACTTCATTCCCATTTTCATATAGTGTATCAATCGAAATTGAATCACTATCACCTTGCGTTTGCTGTATATAAGAGTACCTCTCATAAGCATCATGTCCATTGAGTGTAAAAAAGGATGATATGGCAACGCTATCGTATGTGATGGTATCAACTGTAACCTGCCATGATGGATAACTAAAGGTAGAATCCTTACTCATCCCTTCATATATCCACTTTGACATGGTAGTTAGCCCTACATAATCTCCTGCCGCACCTGCAAAAAGCGGCGCTACTATTATACCAAGCAATACACTTATACGAACAAAACGTCTCATAAAAACCTCCTTTTTGTCATCTTATATAATAACAAGACCTTACAGCATAGTCAAGTTAAATCCGGTCTAAATAATCTTCAAGACGCTGCATGTCATCTGGGAGTTCTGCCTCAAAACTAACCCTTCTTCCAAGACCAGGATGGAAAAAGGTGAGTTTTGCTGCATGTAATGCCTGCCTATCAATAATATTCAATATATCTACAATATGCGACTTGTATTTTGGGGGGACAATGTGTAGTATTTTTCTTGGCTCCCGTCCTGAATATGTATCATCCCCGATTATTGGATATCCCATATGCTCCATATGTACCCTTATCTGATGCGTTCTCCCTGTTTCAAGTTTTATCTCAAGTTTTGTAGCAAGGTCTCCATACCTTTTAATCACCTTAAAATGTGTAATGGCATTGCGGGAATGGAAAAAAGTCACAGCCATCTTCGTCCTTTCAACAGGATGTCTTCCAATGGGCGCATCCACTATACCTTCATCTACAGGAACATTACCCCACACAAAGGCCATATAGGTTCTTTTGGCGGTTTTATCCTCCAACTGCCTGCTAATACTTAACAGTGCCCTCTCTGATTTTGCCACAACAATAAGTCCTGTTGTATCCTTATCAAGTCTATGAACAATACCAGGCCTTTGTTTTTGCTCACTGGTCGGTAATTTCTTGTATCTTGCCAATAAAATGTTTACAAGAGTACCCGCTAAATTGCCCTTTGCAGGGTGCACAACAAGGCCTTTTGGTTTGTCTATTACAATAACATCCTCATCCTCATAAACAACAGAAAGGGGCAGGTCCTGCGCAATAAGTTTAATAGGTTCATAGATGGCAAATTCAGCGTAAATATGGTCCCCTTCCTTAACCTTATACCCCGGCTTTGACCTTTTGCCATTAACAAGAACCCCTCCTTCCTTGATTAATTTTTCTGTACGGGAACGGGAAAGCCCTATTCCTCCAGTTAAAAGATATACATCAAGACGGGTATTCTCCATTTTTTTAGAAACTACCCTCTCAAAAATCTTCTTCTTCATCACCCTGCAATGGGATTGGATTAAAAAACCTTATATTATCCAGACTCCTTATTGCATCTGTCCACGCATTTTTATGCTTTTGAGCCTCTTTTAACTTATCAAATACACTCCACATCCTCGCATCAATAAGATCTGCATAATGTAATACAAGGGCTTCAGGTGTCATAGGCACAACAGGAGAGCCCCACTCCAGTTTTCCATGATGTGAGAGGATCATATGTAAAATGCCAAGTTCGGTAACCTTAGGAATGGTCCCGCCCGGAAGCGACCTTAGATTATCTATTTTGGATTTAACCATATTATAGCCCAATGCTATATGCCCAAGCAACCTACCCTCATATGTTCGCTCACGAGGAAATACCTTATATTCAAAGACCTTCCCCACATCGTGTAAAAGCGCACCTGTAATTAAAAGGTCTCTATTTATGTCTTCATACTCCCTTGAAAGTACTTCGCATATATTGGCGACCTTTAATGTGTGCTCTAAGAGACCTCCAACATAGTTTTGATGATAAAATAAAGCAGCGGGTGCCTTTTTAAACCTTTCTGCAAAATCCTTATCATCTACAAAGATATACTTAAGCAGGGTGGACATATGCTTATCTTTTACCTTCTTTATAAATGTTAGCATCTCGTTCCACATCTTTTCAATATCCCTTTCTGTTCGAGGAAGATAATCATATATATCCTCATCACCCATCTCAGAAAATCCAGAAGATTCAAGCACAATCCTTCTTTCTCCATTATATGTCCCAAGCGTGCCCTTTATCCTGTATATGCTACCAATATTAAGGTCATTATCAACGGATTCAGCATCATCGAAAACAATACCCTTTATTATACCCGATGCATCACCCAATTCCATCTCAAGACGAAGTCCCTGCGTTCTTTGAGACTTTTTAAGGTCCTTTCTTAAAAGTAAAACCTTAAGTTCCACTTCCTGATTGTCTTTTAAGCCTAAAATATCTTTGATCATCCTGCTATTACCTCCACCAAAGGAATCTTCAAATCAGAAGGGGTAAAATACTCCTCTTCTATTTTTAATCTTGCCGGGTCAACAGGAACCCTTTTCAAGACCTCACGCCTTAATACCCTTACCCTTTCCGAAAGCATTCCTCCTGCATCTCCCTTTACCCTTATGATCATAACTCCAAAGAAATGCTCCTTTAAGAAGTTAGATATTTCGTCAATCCGCTCTCTGCCATCTTTTCTTAGTTTATAAGAATTCTTTAAAAAAATAGAATCAGCAACCATTTTGAGAATAAACTTATCCTTAATCTTTCCCTTAATGCCAGGAACCTTAATATCACCTCCTATGATCCTCCTTTTGCGTCCGTATCTATCTATGTAGTTGAGTACAGAAGAGTAGGTTGCACCAGGTGTGAGATACTCATCAGCATACCTACCATCCCACTTCACTGTCTTAGGTGGAATCCCCTTACCTTGAAACTGTTTTACAACCTCGCCCCTCGGACCAAAAATTGTAAGACTCCACGCTTTAACCCCATATTTTTTAGGTGGCATAGGCACTTTTACAATAACAACTGAACTCGCCATACTCTTTGATACAGGAACCCTCAAATACAGAGGCCTAAATTTAATAGAGTTTTTATAATACAAATCGCTTAGATTAGAAATCTGAATACTTAATCTCCTCTCCAATATACCTGTTAATGAATCCAATGGGAAAAATGGTGAAGGTAAAAGTATGCCACCTGGCTTTTTATAGTCCTCTATCTTGTACATGGCTTTTTCTTGAACCACCTCTTTTTTATTAATTCCATTTCCTTGTGCAAAGGTTATAAAAACCATCAGTTTCCACATACTCACCTCCTTTAAAGTAATTGGTAAACGACGGTTAAAATACCCCAATCATCGTCTTTTGAAGAGGGCTCAAAGACCCACATGCGGAGTGCTTCTATCGCCGCCCTATCTAACTCAGGATAGCCTGTAGACCGTAAAATAAGGATATTGGGCTTAACCCTTCCATCCTTAGATACCCAGAATTTAAGGACGCATGTTCCCTCTTCCCCTTCACGGAGCGCAGAACGCGGATAAAAGGGTGAGACCTTCTTTAGAACCTTCCTATTTTTAATAGAACCACTGAGACTTATCAATGGTTTGTTGCTTTTTTTGGATACCTCACCTTTATTTAGACTTATTGCGGGCTTTTTTCGCACAACACTACCTATGGCTGGTCCTTCCTTCTCAAGATCTTTTAAAGAATTTTTATCTGAACTTACAAGTTTAATTTTACCACCACCATTAAATCCTTCACCCAATTGAGCACCCGAACCAAGTTTAGACACATCGCTCTTATCAAGACTTATACCACCAGATACGGGTTTTTCCTTAAGTATCTCCTCTGTGCTTTTGCCTTTACCTGAAAAGGCGAGCACCACATCAGCACCCTCAATATCAGCATTACCCGATGTAGATGAAAGATCTATTTGCGCATTTTCTATATTCTCACTGATACCACTCTTTTCAAGAGAAATGGTTGGGCCTTCAACACTGGGCTCCTCTATATTTTTTTCAATGCTTATTTTTTGCTGCCCTGGTCCTTCTACCTTTAATCCTGCCCCCCTCCCTGACGCAATAAGATTTTGGATACCCTTTGCTATTTCAGTCTTATGTTGTTTCTCCGCCTGTTTCTGAGCAATCATTTTTAGAACCTTTGGATTAACTCGTGGGCCAACCTTCTCTTCAAGCAGTTCAATAGATCTGAGTTCTGCCAACGCCTCTTTTTTCCTTTCAGCGTATTTGTTTGAATAAATGAGCAATGCTATATGAAAAATCATTGAAAAGACTAAGGCAATTATTAATGTCTTACTCTCTTTACTCATTATTTACCTTTCTTTTTAATCACTGAAAATGCCACCCTCTTAGCCCCACTCTTTTTGACAGAATCAAGAACCTCTAAAATACGCCCAAAGTCAAGTTCACTATCAGCCCTTATTATTACCAATTTATAATAAGGTGCTGTTGTATCAGCCTCCTCCATCCTTTTTACAGCACCCACAAGAGTATCAAGTGATGCCGGCTTGTCATTTAGATACAAAGAGCCATCTTTTTTAATAGATATGGATATATTATCCTCAAGATCTGCCTCTACAACATGGGCGCGAGGAAGGTGCACCTTCGTACTCGTCTTTGTCATAAGGGTTGGAGATGTAGCAATAAGAATCAAAAGGACAAGCAATGATACTCCTGCCATAGGAAAGAGTTTTTCTCCTATATCAATCTCGCTCATACCTTCTTTTTTCTCCTTCTCTTCAGGATAAGGACGCTTTTTGCCCCCAACTGTTTTGAAAGGTCAATTATATGAATAACCTTATTATAAACCACCACTGAATCAGCACTCACTACGACCCTCCCTGTTGTACTCCTTTTAAGAAGGAGAGGTAAGAGTTTTTTAAGAGAATCTAAACTGACACGCTCTTCATTTAGATAGAGATTATCATATTTATCTATGTAAATGACAACCTTTGTCTGTTCCTTCTTAATCTTCACCGTCTTTTTTGCCCTGCCTGCTGCAGCACGTTGGACAAAAATACCGGACTCCATTATAAAAGGTATGGACAGAACAAACATAATAAGCAGGGATAAGGTTATATCCACCATCGGAGCGAGATTTACTTTGGCTATTCCTCCACGCCTTTTTTTCTTTTTCTTATTCCTCATTTTTTAAGCATTCTATTGAAAAGGATTTTTCGGTATGAAACCAATTTATTAGCAAAAGCATCAAGAGAATCCTCCATATCTTCTGCCCTTTTTGCATAATAGTTATAAAAAATAAGGGCAGGGATGGCAATTATAAGACCAAATTGCGTGGTAAGGAGTGCCTCTGCTATGCCTCCTCCCACAACCTCTGGCCCACCAGAGCCTGTAACTGCAATATTATGAAATGCTGTGATAAGACCAACAACAGTACCATATAGTCCAAGAAGCGGTGCTATTGCCACAACAGTAGCAATCCCTGTAAGAAACTTCTTTGATTTAGCAACCTCTTCCTGTACCTGTGATGAAAGAACTTCTCTAAGTTCATCTTCCTCGGCATCAAGATTATCTACAGCAACCCTCAAAACCCTGTGTAAAGGTGTATTCTTTGAATAGGCAATCCTTTCCAGTTTTTTTCTGTCACCATCACGTAGGTGTTTTTCTATCTCCTTTATAAACTTAAAATAGTCATACCTATTCTTCAAAAAATACACACCCCTTTCTATAATCAGAGCAAGACCGATTATGGAAGTTATAAATAGAAGTTGCATCGTATAACTCTGCATTATTATTTGTGCAATGGATTTGCCCATGATCATTGTTTTACCTCCTTAATTTTACTTTCAGCAAATTTCTTAATATCAGCATCCGGTGCTATTTCATAAATATATTGATAAATGGCAAGCGCCTCATCATTTTTCCCTTCATCCTCATACATCTTAGCAGCCTTTTTTAATGCATCCACAGCACCATAAACATCGCCCGAAGAATATAGTGCTATACCTAAATCTTTCAAGGCTTTCTCCTTATTCTTTGTGTTGGGATACTTCTCTAAGAGTTCTTTAAATACACGAGCGGCAGACTTATATCGCTTATTTTGTAATAATGCAACGCCCAATCCAAAGTACGCATCTTGTACATGTTCACCATCAGGGAAGAAATCAATATATTTCTTATAAGCAGAAGATGCATTATCCCAGTCCTTCACCATAGCAAAAAGTTGGCCTGCGTATATAAGGCTCTTTGGTGCTTTTTCGCTCTTTGGATAATCCATAGCAACCCTCATAAAGTAATCGGCAGCCTTTTTATATTTCTTCTCTTCATAATACCTAACACCTAAATCATATATAGCCTCAGCCGCATATTCACTGGTTGGAAATGCCTTTTCAAATTTTTCAAGCGCATTAGTATCCTCCTGGCTCTCATAGTAGAAGGCTTGTGACATACCTGTTTGTGCAGCACTCTTAAGTTCATCATCAGGATACAGTGTAAGGAATTTGTGATACTCTTCAATGGCCTTTGCAAACTCCTTCATGTTAAAGAAATTTTGTGCTTTGAGCAGCTGTGCCCTCGGGGCGCGCTTCCCATCAGGGAAGCTCTTTATAAGCCAATCTATATAAGTATTTGATTTGATATACTTCGCTGCTTTGCTATAGGTCTCTGCAAGTTTATATGCCGCCTCCTCTGCTATGGGAGAGGAACCAAATCTCCGCAGCAAATTCTCCCATGTCTCAACAGCATCACCATACATCTTCATCGCGTAAAGAGTAAGACCCTTATAATACAAAGCATACGGAGTAAGCCAATTGAGATTTGGAAATGTATTACTAATCGCTGAAAACTCCCTGAAAGCAGACTTATAATCTCCTTTGTTGAAATAAACAACAGCAAGTCCCATATGCGACTGAATCGTAAAGAGTGTATCTGCATATACATTGGAAACCTCTTTTAGAACTTCCTCTGCGTTATCGTACCTTTCTTCAGCAATATATGTCCATCCAAGAGAAGATTTTGCATTACCAATAAGCAAACGGCTTCTTCCCTTATATTTTGCAATAATGGATAAATATACCTTTTCTGCCTCCTCATATCTGCCTGTCATATAGAGCGCCTCTGCCCTTAAAAGATTAGCCCACCCTGCCCATATATCATTGCTCTTTGAAAGTTCTGTAGTAAAAATAGTACTCACAGTTACCAACTTGTCAGGTTTCTTTTCTTTAAGAAGCGAGGCAAAATAAAAGGCAATGGCTGGGAGTCTTAGTGACGATACTGTATTGTTTTCAACAATGTCTTTGAATTCTAATTCTGATAGTGCATACCTATTTGTTTCAAAATAAACAGCGCCAGCAAAATACGGACCCATTCCACCTAAGATGCCTCCAGGCAGCATAGACTTAAGTTGCAGGACAGCAAGTTTAAGGTTTTGTGTATCCCTTGAAAGATAATAACACTCTGCAATCCTAAAAAAGGATAAAACCTGCAAATCATGCGTTAAAACTTGAGTACGCGCCTTTTCAAAATATTTGATGGCATCTTTGAACTTTTCCTCCCGCATTTTTGCATTACCCACAAAGTACGCAGAAAGGGAAGCATACTCAAAGGAAGATTTCTGTGCAAGAGGTAAAAGGTTCTTTATAGCCTCATCATACTTACCCAACTTGTAATAAGACACACCTACTAAATACTTAACATAATCAAATAAACTGTGCCCTGGAAAATCATTTAAAAATTCTTCTCCCTTCGTAATTACACCTTGATAATCCTCATAGATAAAAAGTGCCTCAACAATCCCGTATTTAATCGCGCCTTCAAGTTGGGTATTTTGGAAACTATCAAGCATGGAACGATATAAATATATGGCCTCTTTGGGCCTCCCTGTGAACGCATAGGCCCTTCCCTCAAAAAGTTTGCCCCAAGGCAATGATGTATGTTTAAAGAACTTAATAGACTCAAGATAATTACCCTTAATATATTGCAAAAGCCCTCTAAGAAAATAATCTCTACTTGAGTTTTTGTAATCAGGGAATTTTTCAAGTTTTTCAATGTACTTGAGTGCCTTATCTGTAAATCCATTTACCAAAAGATAAACGCTGAGGTTATAGTAAAGTTCTGGTTCAAGATAGGTTCCATTTACATCCTTTAAAAGTTTTTTACTCTCTTTAACGAACCTGTCTTTATATCCTGCATTGTATAAAAGTTCTCCAAGAAGGAACTTAGATTCCAGCCTATAAGGCGAATTAGAAAACTTCCCTATATCACCTTTTAGAACATTTAATGCATCCTCATACTTACCTTCTTTTAATAAGTGTTCTATATAAAGGTATCTATCCCTTAAGGTGAATTCTTCTTTTTTTGTTGAATTAGCACTTATAAGGATAGTAAATAATAGGAACATCTTCATAATGCCAACCTTATCTTTACAAGTTTGCCCGATTTTACATATTCGTTGCCATACTCATCTATAACATAGAGTTCATACCTATAAGTCCCGTCCGGTACAATCGTTCCATTTTTATCCCTTGCATCCCATAAAAGTACGAGTGGCGGTGTATTCTTCCCCTCAAATTTCCTGACAAATTCCCCACCACTGGTTTTAATAAGTAGTTTCCACTCTCTTACTCCATAGGGGATATTGATATGTAGTCTTATCTTTGCAACTGCATTTTCCTCTGTTATATTCAAAACAGAAGGTTCTGATATAGCATAAATCCTATATCCACCGAAATTAACGGTGAACGACAGCCTATGTATGTCATGGAACAGGGATATACCACGAGGTATTGAATAAGAGTAATCAATCTTAGCAGTGTAATTTTTATAATCCTTAGAAAAACCTACTCCCCCTGTCATCTCCCTTGAATTTATTCCACCTCTTACACTAAATATGTCAAGAACCTGGCCTTCTGCACCCAAAAAGGTTTGAAAACCGTAGAATGTAGAATAGAGTAAGTCAAAAGACATATGAAAAAATCTGGCAGGACTTACCACCCACCCTGTTATAAACTCCAACGGCGCCCTCTCTTTCTCTCCAGTATAAGACAAAGATAAAGGAATAATATTTTTTATGCCTAATCCCCCACGAAAATACTTATTGATAATAAAATAACTTCCCACATCACACCCAAAGCCTGCTGCCATATCCTCTCGTATTCTTGAATAAAGGAACTTTAATTTCAATCCGAGCGCAATCCTTGAACTTAGCCTCCTACCTAAAGACGCTCCGCCACCATACTGAACAAACCAGTAAGTACCCGTATGATTATTGTATTCATTCCTCCCCTCAAATCCTTGCGTCTTTAATCCTGCGAGAAAGATACTGTAGTTTAGATTGTGCTGCACGACCTTTGAAAAAACAAGAGAAGTAAAGGTCTCATCAAAAGGAAGTGGCGTGTAAGTGGCAGAAAAACCATTTTCCTTTAAGAATCCCAATGATGCAGGATTGTATGCCCCAGAGAGGACATCTCCTGATATGCCGTAATATGCAGAACCCATAGAAAATGCTCGTGCACCATATCCATAATCAAGTAAATATCCTACACTGCCCCCTAAATTTATAAAAATTATTAATAATATATTCACCATTCCACACCTACCCGTTTATAGAGTTTTTTTAAAACATATGGACCTTTGAAAACCCTTAATACCAGGATATACATTCCAGATGCCACTTTCTTTCCATTGTTATTTGTTCCGTCCCATTGTATTCTGTTCCATTTACCCGGCACTCCTCCATTTTCGCCAGGTGTTATCCTCTTCAAAAATACCGTGTTTCCAAAAGGATCCATTATTCTAATTTCAAGATCTGTAAATGACGATGGAAGTAGATACTCAATATTGGCTCTATCATAGCCATGCCCTATAGGAGATGGATAGAAAAACAAACTATCCCCAAAGACCCGTTGAGTATCAACCTCTGATGGATTTACAATAATCCTTGTGGTATCGGCAATTATACGACCTTTGTCATCCTTAAAATATCCTTCTACAAAAACCGTATCTCCTATATACGGATGGAAGAGTGCTTGGGCAATACCATTAATATCTGTATTGCTCATAGAAGGCGATATTCCTCCACTACCTTTTACAACATTAAAATATATGTGCCTGCCTGCAACCAATGAATCAGGTGAATACGAATAGAGCCTGGCATAAACAGAATCCTCCTCATCGGAGTTTATACTCATTTTGGCTGGATACACAGATATGTAAAAATAAATAGTAGTATCAATTACCCATATTCGGATGGAATCAAAAGCTGTATCCCCCTCATAAATACCAAATAGGTATATATCTGTATAACCTGGGTTATGTGCTCTAAATACTGTCTGAGCGCTTCCCGATGTATCGGTGTATAAGGCTGTATCACTTATTGCTACAATATCCGTATCAAGAGGCAATATTTTAATCTTTACACTATCTAAGGGATAGTTAGACGAATCTGTTGCTGTTATAGAAGCGGTGTCCACATCACCCTGAAAAAGTGTATCGTTATAGTTTATTTGTAACTTGGGCGTTATTGTTAGCAATACTAACAAAAGCATCATTTATAGCCTCCATTTAAAGTTAAACCATTAGGATATAATTATAATCCTGGATATGGAACCCGTCAAATTATATATGAAACTCAACTATATCCCTATCTTTTAGAACATAATTTATCTCTACTCTTTGGCCTGGGAACTTGGAAGATCCCCACACCCTTGCGAACTTTAGATTCTCTGCAAAATCCTTATGAATGCGTGCTGCTGCATCCCGAATTGTATCACCTTTTTTTAATATAAGGGGGTCTTCCATTGATGGTTTCTTACCTGGCTCTTTTGTATATACTCTAATAATACCGAGGTATTCAAAGAGTTTCTTTTTTAGAGCACTTAGGTTTTCCATAATAGATATGCCCAAAAGCGGAAATCTACCCTTAATTATCTCTTCTTTCAGGAAGTTAAAGACTTCTCCATTTTCATCAAGATCCTTTTTAGTGGCAATAACAATCGCCCTCTTCTTTACAGGACCAAAAAGCTCATCTCCACTAAGTCCTTCCCCTATCAGTATAATATTTTTACTCTTTAAAAGTTCTAAAAGGTCATCGAATAAAAATACGGAATCTCCATTATCAAGGGCAAGCACAATGAGAATAAGGTCTGCTCCTCGTATGATATCAATCTGCCAATAAACAAAATGGTCTTTTGTAATAGGTGGTAAATCTACTATCTGTATCTTTATATCTTCATAAGGCATCATGCCAACTTCTGGCACCTGTGTGGTAAATGGATACTCTGCAATGGCAACTTCTTTACCCGTAAGAGACTTAAGAAGAGAGGATTTTCCTGTGTTTGGTGGACCCAAAAGTACAATCTGTCCTGCACCTTCTTTCTTAACATAGAATCCTCTCCGACTCTTCCCAGACTTCTTCTCCTCTTCAAGTTCTTTTTTAAGTCGTGATAGTTTGGCTTTTATATCCGCCTGTAATTTGTCGGTGCCCTTGTGCTTAGGCAAATATGCCCACATCTTTTTGAGGGCAGCAATCTTCTCCTCTATGGTCCTTGCCTTTCTGTACTCTTCTTCTGCTGCAAGATACTGTGGTGTAAGGTTTGCCGGCATACTAAATCAATCTATCTTCCTTTCCTTTGGAAATCTTATATATTTTAAGGCCAATATAATCTTCTATCTTATTTAGATACCTTTTCACTCCATCTGAAAATTCATCCCTTGTTTTTGCCGCTTTTATACCGTAAAAATTCCCAAATGTCTCATAGAGGGGTGTGGCCTTTTCAAGGAAATAGGTGGTAGGAGAAAGCGTTTCATATATTTTCCCATCCAAGTTATAAGATATTGCCGCTTTTACCTCTTTAAATCCATCAAGAACATCAAGTTTCGTCATAACAGGGTGTGTAACCCCATTTATCCAGATAGCATACCTTAAAAGCGGTAAATCAAGCCATCCAACTCTTCTCTTTCTTCCAGTAGTAGCACCATACTCATTACCGACACGCCTAAGGGTTTCTCCAATATCATCATCAAGTTCAGTGGGAAAGGGTCCCTTGCCAACACGGGTTAGATAAGACTTGAAAACCCCATAAACCCTTCTTACATGAAATGGACCCAAACCTGCCGAAGAAAGCACGCCCCCCGCTATGGTGTGGGATGAGGTCACATAGGGATAGGTGCCATAAAAAATATCCAACAAAGTGCCCTGCGCACCTTCCATGAGCACAGCCCCACCTTTCTCTATCTCATCCTTTAACATTAAAGAAACATCACCGAGTGCGTCCTCAAAGGTCCACTTGTATTTTTCAAACCATGCAAATATCTCATCTTTATTCAATTTAGGCTCATTAAAATGCTCAAGTAACATATTATTAAAATCAATTTGCCTATTTAGAGCATTTTCAAAATGTCTTTTATCAAGAATGTCTCCGGCTCTTACTGCAAAACGGGCATACACATCTCTATAGCAGGGTGCTATTCCCCTTTTAGTACTACCTACACCACCCTCCTGTTCAAATAAACCATCTTCCTTTTTGTGAAATGGAAACACTATTGGTGTTCTTAAATCAATAAAATACCGACCTTTTACCTCTATCCCTTCTTGTTCAAGAAACTCTATCTCACGGGCAAGCACCTCAGGATCCAAAGCAACACCGGGTGCAATAGCCACTTTTGTATTATTGTGAAGAATACCCGTTGGAAGAAGGTGTAATACGTTTTTTTTGCCCCTAACATACACTGTATGTCCTGCATTGGCACCACCTTGAAACCTCACTATAAGGGAATACTTCCTTGAAAGGTAGTGCACTATTCGCCCCTTACCTTCATCGCCCCATTGCAATCCAAGTACAACATCTACATAGCCCTTTTTCATAACCTGTTTATTATACAGTGGTAAAATCGCAACGCAAAACCCCCTCTCTCATACAAACAATGTTTGACCGACTTTTACTAAACTCTTAAAATATTACAACTTAAAGAATTGAGAAGGAGGTAAGATTTTATGGAATATGTCTTAACAGGTAAAAAAAGAGAAAAAAAGGGGAAGGAATACGCTAAAAAACTGCGTAAAGAAGGTTGGATTCCTGCTGTTATATATGGTAAGGGTGAGGAAAATCTTCATCTTATGATAAATGCCCACGATTTTGAAACCTTTTTTAGAGCATCTCAGGGTGAAAATGTTATTATTTCCCTTAAAGTGGAAGGAGCGGATGATAAAAGGGTTATAGTAAAGGAAATTCAACGAGACCCTGTATACGGCAAACTCCAGCATGTTGATTTTCAAATCATCCATAAAGGAGAAAAGATAGTAGCCAATGTACCTATAGTCCTTATAGGAACACCAAAGGGCGTAAAAGAAGGTGGGGTTCTTGAACATAATATCAAAGAGGTAGAGATAAGGGCAATACCATCCAAATTACCACCTCATATAGAACTCAATATAGAAAATCTTGGTATTGGTGAGATGATAAAGGTTGGTGATATAAAATTAGAGGGGATTGAGATACTTGAAGACCCTGAAGAGATCGTATGCGTGGTACTCCACAGAAGAAAGGAAGAAGAAAAGCCCGCTGCTGAAGAAGGAGAAACAGAAGAAGAACAGGAAGAAGGTGGCACGACCGAATAAATACCTTTTAGTGGGATTGGGAAACCCCTATCCCACTTATTTTCATACATACCATAATATCGGCTTTCTCTTTTTAGACTTTTTTGCCCAAAAGAACAAATTGAGATTTATTCCAGGAAAGGGAAGGTATTTCTTTTCACAAACCAATAATCTATATCTATTAAAACCCGCAACATATATGAACCTATCTGGTGAAGGCGTATTGGATTTTTTGGAGAAAGAGGCATACATTATGCCAGAACATATTATTGTCATTCACGATGATATGGACATGCCTAAGTATTCTGTTAAATTAAAACTTGGAGGCTCAAGTGGTGGGCACAAAGGTATTGAATCTATAATATACCATCTTGAAACAGAAGAGTTTTGGAGACTTAAGATAGGCATCTCAAAACCATCTGATATGCCGCCAAAGGACTATGTCTTATCTGTTATACCAGAGGTAGAACAAAAGAGATATTTGCTACTTTTTGAAGATATGAGTTATATACTTCAGAATATAGGTGTGAAGGATATGCAAATTATTCAGCAGGAAATAAACACAATAAGGAAAAAATATGTTGTTCTTTAAGAGGGAAACAGAGACAAATACACAATTTATTGGTCCTGTATATGAAAACGAGTATAAAAAACTTATAAAGAAAGACAAAATAAGGGCACTCTCATATCTGAGAAGAGCAGCACTTCTCCTTTTTCCATTGAAACCCGAACTCTGGGATACATACATAGCACAAAAACGTGAGGTATTCCATAGTAGAAGGTCTAAAAAGAACATAATGATGGACTTGAGAAACGAGATGGAGGATCTATAAATGTATAAAAAGAGAATAGAGAGCCTTCAAAGGCTAATGGAAGAGAGGAAATTAGATGCTTATTTTACAATGCATCCTGAGAATATATATTACCTCTCAGGGTATAGGGGAGATTCAGGGTACCTCCTTATAACACTACATGATGCTTATCTTTATACTTACCCTCTTTTCAGAATGGAAGCAGAAGAACAGACAACAGACGATGTAAAGGTCAAGATAATAAAGGATGTATCTTTTACTGATATGCTCAAAGAGGATGTAAAAAGTATGTACAATGTTGGAATAGAAAAAAATCATGTTTTACTTTCTTTTTATTCTACTATATCTTGTGCCCTCTCTGATAAGATAAAACCTGTTGAAAGTCTTGTAGAACAATTAAGGACCCAAAAGGACCAAAGGGAACTTGAGTTTATGAAAAAGGCACAGAGCATTACTGATGAGGTTTTTAAGCATGTATTGGGCCTAAAACTCACTGATATGACAGAACTTGAACTTGCAGGAGAGATGGAATTTTATATGAAAAAACAGGGGGCAGAAGGCTTCTCTTTTAGCACCATAGTGGCAACAGGTGAGCATTCTGCCATTCCACATGCCAGACCTCGTAATGTAAAAATAAAAAATGGCACGAACCTTCTTCTGGATTTTGGTGTTTATTACAACGGTTATGCATCTGATATGACAAGAACCATATTTGTCGGAAAGGCAGATGAGGAGTTTAAAAAGGTTTATAACATTGTTTTAAAGGCACAAACAGAAGCAGAAAAGGGTGTAAAAGAGGGTAAAAAGGCAAAGGAGATTGACGGCATTGCCAGAAAAATCATAGAAGATGAGGGATATGGAGAATACTTTATACATAGTCTTGGTCATGGGGTTGGAATAGATGTCCACGAATTTCCTGGCGTAAGTCCCAAACAAGAGGCTGAACTTTTGGAGAATATGGTTATAACCATTGAGCCTGGCATATACCTTAAAGGCAAATTCGGGGTCAGGATAGAAGATATGGGTATCGTTAAAAAAGATGGCTTTTTGGTACTTCCTAAAAGCCCAAAGGAACTTATTGAAATTTAAAGGAGGTGTATTATGCCTGATGTAAGAAAAGGGATGGCAATACGTTATAATGGTGAAATATACTTTATTGTAGATTTCTCGCATACACACATGGGAAGGGGTGGAGCGACCCTCAGGCTAAAACTAAAAAATGCTACAACAGGCCTTACAAAGGATGTGAGTTTTAAGGATGATTCTGAAATAGAAGAGGTACACATAGAGAAGAGGCCTGCAACCTTCTCATATATTGAAGGTGAAAACTATCACTTCTTAGACTCAGAAACCTATGAAGATATTCTCTTTAAAAAGAACCAGATAGAGGATATCTTAGGTTATATTAAAGAGGGTATGGAGGTAATGATTATCTATGCCGAGGGTATACCAATAAATGTTGAACCTCCAACATTTGTCGTACTTGAAGTGGTTGAAACAGACCCTGGCATCAAGGGAGATACCGCATCAGGTGGGTCAAAACCAGCAAAATTGGAAACAGGAAAGGTTATTCAGGTTCCTTTGTTTGTGCAGATAGGAGACAAAATCAAGATTGATACAAGGTCGGACAAGTATATTGAAAGGGTAAAATGATATGAATCTTAAAAAGATAAGAGAACTTGTTAAAATTGGAAAAGACAATGGGGTGGATGAAATAGAATACAGAACCCTGTTTTCCCGCATAAGAATAGTGTTTAAACATGCCCCTCTGACCATTGACAGACATAAATATATAGCAACTTCGCCTATATCAGAAGAGAATAGCACACCTGCGGCTAAACCACAGGAAAGTGATACAAAGACATCTGACACACAGAAAAAATACCATGAAATACGTTCTCCCATCGTTGGAACATTTTATAGAGCGCCATCACCTGGTGCGCCTCCGTTTGTAAAAAAAGGAGATAGGGTAAAAAAAGGTCAAGTTCTCTGCATAGTAGAAGCGATGAAGGTTATGAACGAAATAGAGTCGGATACCGATGGCACAATAGTAGATATACTCGTTGAAAATGGGGAACCTGTGGAATACAACCAGGTATTGTTCAAAATAGACACATCTTCATAAGTTGTGAACATAACCACAGGCAAACTCCTTGAGGGTTTGCCTTTTTATGTCCACCCACTTTTTCTATCTCTTTTAGAAACAAATTATGAAACCTATCTCGTAGGTGGCATACCAAGGGATATCTTATTAAATAGAAAACCGTTGGATATAGATTTAGCAGTTAGAGTAAACCTCCATCCTATAGAAAAACTTATAGAATCAATTTACAAAATACATAAAAAGACAGAGACTCCATTCCTTACAGTAAACTATATTTTAGAGAATAACGGGATAATAAACATCGCCCACCTTAGAAAGGAGAGATATCTTAGTCCTGCACAACTCCCCATCACAGAGGCTACATACAGCATTGAAGAAGATGCAAAAAGGCGTGATTTTACTATCAATAGTATCTATATTGACATACATAAAAGAAGGTTTATTGATCCGCTAAATGGCATACAAGACCTTAAAAAAAGGTTGCTACGCATCACATATAAGGGAAGTTTTAGAGATGACCCCACAAGGATTTTCAGAGGCATAAGATACAAAACAAGGCTGAATCTTACTTATACAGAAGATACTTTAAGGGAGATAAAAACAGGAAAAGGATACATAAAACTACTCACAAAACAGAGGATAATCAATGAACTTAAAAAAATAGCCGAAGAGCGCAAAAGGCTCAAGATGATAGAAGAACTTTCAAGATTCTCCATTCTCAATATGAATATAGAAAACCAAATCACAAGAACACTTAGAAGATTGGACCGTGTACTTCCATACATTAAAACATCCTGGGTCTTTTTATTCTATCCTTTTTTCAAAGATGAAATGCTCAATTTTCCTCTTACTCGCAAGGAAAAACAGGCAATTTATTTAATAATGGATAGACCCATGAAAAAATCTGCCATAAAAGGACTTAAAATGCAGTATCCATTTATAGAAGATTATTTGCAGGTGCTAAAAGATGGGCGTAAAATTTAAAAGATGAAAAGGGTTAAAGTCAAGGGACCTATATCAAGGTATGCAAGGCATCCGTGGGTATTCTCAGGAAATATCTTTGATGCTGATGGAGATAGGGGTGATAATGTTGAGGTTTATACACGCAAGGGAGAGTTTCTTGGAAGTGCGCTTTACAACCCCTCATCTTCCATTACCCTCAGGTTCTATTCTCGTAAAAAAGAGCCACTCGGATACGATGAGATTAAAGATCGCATCTTTATAGCAAGGGAAAAACGATTGAAAATGTTTGGAGAGGAACAAGAGGCCTACAGAATGGTATATGGAGAAAGCGATAACCTCCCGGGTCTTGTGATTGATAAATATAAATCTGGTTTTGTTGTACAGTTTTCTTCCTTTGGGATGTACAAGCGGAAAAAACTTGTCCAAAATGCATTATTTGACCTATTTAATCCTGAATTTATCTATGAAAAGTCTAACACACATGCAGCAAGAGCAGAAGGTATACCCACCGAACAATCCCTGCTCTTAGGTGAAATACCAGAGGAACTTGTGGTTAAGATAAATGACCTCTTTTTTAAGGTTGATATTGAAAATGGGCAGAAAACAGGACTATACCTTGATCAGAAGAAAAACTGGAAAATACTGGAAAAATATGCGAATGAAAAGGATATATTAGAACTTTTCTCCTATCAAGGTGGCTTTACTATGCATCTTTTAAGGGGAAGGGCAAAGAGGGTGTATGTTGTAGATATAGGAGAATATGCCATAGATATTTTAAAAGAAAACCTAAAACTCAATGGATTTAAAGATAAACGCATAGTGCCCTTCCATGAAGATGTCTTCAGATTCCTTGATGAGTTCTCCTCCTCTCAGATAAAGTTTGATTTAATAATCATAGACCCACCATCTTTTGCAAGGTCTTCAAAAACTAAAGAAAATGGGCTTAGAGCCTATTACAACCTTATAGATATGTCACTTAAATACCTAAGGCCAGGTGGGATGATGGCAATATTTTCTTGCTCAACCTACATAAAAAGAAACGACCTTTTAAATGTAATACAAACAGTGTTTAACGCAAATTTAAGGGTATTCAGGGTGATAGAAGAGTTTACGCAGGATGATGATCACCCCTACCTTATTTCATTTCCTGAAAGTAGGTATTTAAATGGTTTTTTAATGGAGGAATGGCTATGAGAAAAATCATGCTTGTATTCCCAGGCCAAGGCTCTCAATATGTAGGTATGATGAAGGATATTCTAAGTGAGAGTTATGAAGCTCTCGAAATTGTAAAAGAGGCAGAAGAGATTACCGGAAAACCTTTAAGATACATTATGGAAAATGGACCAAAAGAAAAATTAAATGACACAAGATTCACTCAACTTGCCATTTTTATACACTCTTATGTGGTATTCAAACTGGTAAGCGAGCAATATCATATAAACTTCCACGCAGTAGCAGGTCATAGCCTTGGAGAACTTACTGCTCTATGTGCTGTGGATGTCTATGACTTTAAAACAGGTATTTTTATTGTCAACAAGAGGGCTGAACTTATGTCCATGGCCAAAAATGGAGGGATGACAGCAGTTATTGGACTTGAAAAGGAACAAATAAACGAGGTACTTAAAGACTACATGGGGGAATTGGTCATTGCAAATTATAACGAACCAAAACAGATAGTTATTTCTGGAAGTTTGTGGGCACTTGAAAAGGCAGAGAAAAAACTTAAAGAAAAAGGCGCAAGAAAGGTTATAAGACTCAATGTCTCAGGTGCATTCCATTCTAAATTCATGTTTGATGCTCAAAGAGAATTTGCAGAGTTTTTGAAAAACTTTCATTTCAACGACCCGCATGTCCCTGTTATACCAAATATTGAGGCAAAAGGAGTATATTTTGGTGAGAGACTGAAAGAAGATCTTATAAAACAACTAACAGGTCCTGTAAAATGGGTAGATACTATAAATTACGCAGCAAGCACCATGCATATAGATACATTTATAGAAATGGGGCCTAAAAGGGTTCTATCAGGGCTTATCAAGAGGATAAGAAGGGATGTGAATGTGCTCAATGTGGATACATGGGAAGACATTGAAAGCCTAAAACTTCCATGAAGGTATTAAAACACGAGGTTTTGTACAGGGGTAAAATATTTGACCTTATAAGGGATACCTTAGAACATGAAGGTCATATATTCACAAGGGAGTATGTAAACTACAAGGCATCTGTATGCATTATTCCTTTTGATGGCGAAAATGTCTATTTTGTCAAACAATACAGGCATCCTACAGGCAAAGAATTACTTGAACTCCCGGCAGGTAAATTGGAAGAAAAAGAAGACCCAAAGGAGTGTGCTCAAAGAGAACTTCAAGAAGAGGTGGGTTTTATTCCACAGAAACTCACTCTCCTTTCTAAGTTTTATACAGTAGCAGGATATTCAAAGGAACTTATGTACCTTTATCTTGCAGAAGACCTCAAAGCATCAAAACTACCAGAAGACAAAGATGAATTTCTGACCCCTATAAAAATGCACATCAATGATGCTCTTTCTCTATTAAAAGAGGGCAAAATAGAGGATGCTAAAACCATTATTGGTCTTTTTTATCTATTCACATTCAGGCTATCTATCAGACTCACTTGACCTTGAATTTTCCAAAATCGGGTATATCAACCCCAATACCGCTACATCCTGGGAACTTGGAAGGATTCCATTTCTTTCTGTGCAAGAGATTTCTATGATTTTAACCATGCGAAAGGAAAAGCCCTTTACCTCAACAGATGACCTTGCGAGAAGGATTGGGCTTTTGCCTTTTGAAGCGGACTTTTTAAGGGATGTCTTATACTTTGGTAAAAAATACAACTTGTGGTTTTACATATCCTATGATACAACCTTACACTATATAACAAACTACCTTTTTGATGGCAAGCCCATCTTTTCCATATGGGAACATCATAAAAAAACATACTTTATGAACGCTGTTAGAACCAGATATATAACCCTGATGCAGGGATATATTTCGCCCATCTTCAAAGGTGCGCTCCTTGACAATAACTACTATGTTCCAAGAAGAGACGGTATAAAAAGGGATACATCTTATAACTTCCTCCTTATATCAAGATACCTTACCTTCTTATATGCCCCAAAATACATGTACTTAAGGTCAACATTCAAAGGTATGGTGTTAGAGACTGTTTCAGACAGTACAAAAAGGCATATAAATGGTGTTTTATACGGTATTGAGAGAAGGCCTTTGTCTTTAAAGATTGGCATAAAGGATAAATATCCTGTTTTTTATACATCTTTGGAGCATACCTCTTCCTATGCAAGAACTTTTTATGATATTTACTCTAAATACACTGACCACAGGATTTATGGGGCACACCTTTTTATGAGAACCAAAATCTTTAAAAACTTAAGTCTTAAAACATACGGTTCATACAGACATTCATACTCCTCTTCTTTGCGTTTTTCCCTTATATCACAGTACAAATTTCCCAGGTATCATACATATCTTAACCTTGGTATTAAGAAACTCTACACAAGTTGCGCCAGGGTCTATCTGAGCATGGGTATGTGGGGTAAAAATTATATGTATTTTTCCATTGCAAAGGATATTGGAACACGTTCCTATATGTTGAGATATGCAATAGGATTATACAATCTTTCCTTGGAATATATGCTCTCATCCAACGATGCAGACTACATATTCCTTGATGAAACTGAGGGTACATATTTCATGGGCAGGACAAAGGAAAAACTCCGCCTACGATATCGCGTGCGGCTCAAAAACTATACTGTTAAGATAGAATATGAAAAAGGGGAAAAGGACTACTTGAGGGTATGCGCACAGGGGAGGATATATCATTGAAACTCCTAAAAACCCTCTTTATTCCAATAAGAGCAATTCCATTTATGGAATCATCTATCATCTTTCAAGGCATATCAGAAAAAATAGGACCTGTGTCTTTACTTGTCAAGGGATACAAAAGACCCTCTTCCAAACTTAGGGGCGAGATAGATATTTTAAGTGTCTCCCATGTATTATTTTATCCAAAGAGCACAAGAGAAGTGCATACTGTAAGAGAGGCCAAGATGATAGAAAACTACCCCAACATCTACAAAAACTATAACACATTACAAGAATGCCTGAAAATCGGTAAAATCTTACTACATACTACACCGAGAGTAAGTGCCTCCTCTTTCTTTCAACTATATAGAGGCCTTCTTAAAGAAGTAAACCGTATAGATGGGGTATGCAAAAGATCCCTTTATTTTGGTATGCTTGTTAAACTCTTACATTTACATGGAGTTTTCCCTAAATTAGACGAATGTGTAAGATGCAAAAGCAAAAAGGTAGCATACATAAGTTTAAAAGCGAGAGGACCACTATGCCCTAAGTGCGCAAAGGCCTATGATGATACCCTGCCCTACACTCCCAAAATGGCACAGGAACTCTTTTTCTTACTTTCAAGGGATTTTTCCGAAATATCTCGCTTTAAACCAAGTAGCAATACAGAAGATTTAATCAGACAAATGACAGAAATACACATAACCATGGATGATGAGAATGAAGTGGAAAAAGGTAGTTTTTGAGATAGGTAAAATCGCTCTAACTATCATTTTATTATATCTTCTTTTAAGAAAACTTAATTTTGCAGAACTTAAACATACCTTCCTCCATGTCAGGATACCATTTTTCATAATAGGCGCACTAATGTACCTTTTCGGCATTTTCATATCAAGTTTTAGATGGAACCTATTTTTAAAACACCTTGGGTTTAAATACAAAACATCAACGCTCTTTTCCTTTTATCTTAGGTCCCTTTTTCTTGCGAACTTCCTCCCCTCAGGTGGGTTAGATGTTGCACGAGTGGTATTTTTAGGCAAGGATAAAATAAAAGAAAAAATCTCATCAACCTTTATGGACAGGGTATTTGGTTTCTTAGCCATAAATATCTATGTGTTCCTGGGGCTTTTATACAGTTTAAAAGATACAGGAAGGTATGCATCCTTGATAGTAATTCTTCTTTTCTTACAGATTGCATTCTTTTTTGTGCTCTTTTGTAAAAAAACCGCATTTTTATTTAAGTTTTTAACACATCTTCCCATGGGAGACAAACTATACAACATATATGAGATACTACACTCTTTTAGAAAAAAAACTATCATCATAAAGGCTATTTTATATTCATTTTTAATACAACTTTCTTATTCCATGGATGTATATTTTATTGTGCTTTCAGTAAGGAAGAACATAGGGCTTATAAGAAGCGCACTGTTTGTACCTTTTATAAACTTTATAATAATGATACCCGTAACCATATCAGGGTTTGGTATAAGAGAGGGAGGCTTTGTTTTTCTCTTTAAGAACTATATAGGGAAGGAAGCAGCAATAGCCTCATCCCTTTTATACTATTTCTCTGTCTTTATAGTGAGTATAATAGGAGGCTTGCTTTTATTGAGATTTAAAACTAAATGATGCTTTTTTATGCAATGTTATTTGCTATTACTATTGAAAACCCCAGAATAATTCATGACACATTAAGCGCGCATTCTAAAAAGAATGAACAAACAGAGAGTAATTTCACGCTCTTGGGACAAAAGACCTTTGCTGCAAGTGGCACAGGAGAAAATGCCGATATATTCCAATCAACAAACATCACCATAAAAGGCAAAGCAAAGAATGGGTGGCAGGTAGATGGTCATCTTTTTGATAATGATATAAAACCACAGAACGATATATACACAGTGTCCCTCTCTGATGTCAATACCGCATACCTTATAGTACACAGAAAAAAAGACTCTATAGTCTTAGGTAGGTTCAATTTCTTAGGCAAAGGCATTGATGGCGCACTTTTAAAATATAACTTTGGGCATTTTACCTTCAAGGGCGCAGGGGGCAAGACAAGAGGGCTTCCTGGCGTATTTGATACAACCTTAACACCCCCCTACAATCTTCCCATACCCATAACATTAAAAGATGTAGATTACTTTACCATTGTAGATGGCACCTTCAGGGTCTTTGCAAATGGCGTAGCATTAAAAAAAGAGGAATATTCAGTAGATTATGAAAGACGCATCCTTAAACTACATCTTAAGGATAACCCACCATATATCCATCTTCGGGCAGAGTTTGAATACCATTCAGTCATGGATAATCCCTTTATACATTCTACCATGTTCGCATATAAGAACAAAAATATACAAGGTGAGGTCTCATGGTATTCAGAGGAACTTCCAACAAAACCCATGTATGATGAACAAGGTGGCATCTACCTTCAAAATGGCGGCGGAGATTACGAAAAAAAAGACAGTGTATTTTGCTATGTAGGCGATGGGAAAGGGCATTATAGGGTATTTTTCAGGCAGGATACCTTGGATGGAAGTTATATATATGACGAGCGTGGATTTTATGTGTTTGTAGGAAAGGGTAAGGGAAACTATTCACCAATAGTAATAAAAGACCCACCGATGCTAAAGGATGTAAAACACGCGAGCATCAAATTGGGAAGACGCATCTATACAAAACTTTCCTATATGCAAACAGAGAATAAAACAACATTGGAAAATGGCACAAGCAAGGAACTAAGTGTGGGCTTATCTTTTGAAAGATTCAATATGGAAGCAGGTATGAGAGACATAAAAGGGAACCCTATCTACATAAATAGTTATTACGATCCAACAAAAAACCTTTATATGGACAAACCTGCTAATGAGAAATTTTTACATGTCGGAATAAGAAACACCAAGTGTTTTCTTGATTATGCCCTTTCATACACAACAGGGCCAAACTGGTATTTAACATCCAGATTATACAATCTTTATCTAAAATCTCAAGGAGATACGGCATTAAATAATGCCATTTTAACATATAAAAACAAAAACAGCAGTGTTTCATTGTTCAAAACACAAAGTAGTGTCATAGGGCTCAATGCAGTGCTTGATATGTTTAAAAATACCCATGTAAATGGCATGCTTTTTGAAGATTCTTTAAAACACAGACACCATATTTTAACCCTTATCCATGAAAACACAACAAAAGATGGAAAGATAACATTGAGATTTTCAAACCCTGACCAATACCTTCTCTTTGACATATCCTCCTCTCTGTTTTTAAATAGATCCAGCCTTACATTATCCATGAAGAGGACATTGGATTTTGAAACAGTATTTATCACGCGATACATAAAAACAGATTATGGCAGTTTTGAATACGATAGCACTTTATCCAAAATGCTCCCTTCGGCGTTTGGAAACTATACAAGAATAATAACAAAAAATCAGGGTGATGATATAGATTATGTAAATACTTACTCAGCAAGAGGTTACATACATAGAAAAACATGGAATATGGGTATCTATCTCTCACACGAAATACAGGGAGAAAATATAAAAAACAATATAAACCTCAACATAACCCATAATATGTTAAACAAAACCCTTCTTTCTGTAAATTATGAAACATTTAATTACAATATACAGGACAAAAGTCAAACAAATGGCATACAAGAGGCATTAAAGATGTCTTTATTTAGAGAGAGGGCTATAAGCCCCTCTGTATTTTACGATTTCTGGAAAGACCCTTTAAGTGGTATAGAAAAACAGAGAACAGGTATAGGCATAAATATAAAAAATAAAAAACTCAGGTTTCAAAGTGAACTATCTAAGGAGAAGAACAGCCTGATAAAAGGAAGATACTTTACATTAAAGGGCAATATGACCTTTGATATATTAAAAACCGAGATATCCCTCCTCTTTGGATATACATCGGCAGAGACCCAATACATAGGACTTGAAAAATATCTTGGTGTATCCCTAAAAAGAATATTCCCATTTGGCGAAATAAAGAACCTGTTCAGTGCTGACGCATATATCTCTTCCCAAAAAGAGGTGAGATGGAGGGCAACAAGTACCCTTTTGTTCTAAGTCATACCTCCATCTATCACAATTACCTGACCTGTTATATACGATGCCTTATCTGAAACAAGAAAGGATACAAGATTTGCAACATCCTCTGGCCTACCAAACCGTTTAAGTGGAATCCTGGCAAGATAGTCGTTTTTTATCTTATCTGGCAATTTATTGGTCATATCCGTTTCAATAAAACCCGGTGCAATAGCAAGAACCCTTATGCCTCTTGCGCCTACTTCCTTTGCAAGGGATTTCGTAAACCCAATTATGCCCGCCTTTGATGCCGCATAGTTTGTCTGACCAGCATTTCCTGTTATACCAACAACCGATGACATATTAATAATAACACCCTTTCTCTTTTTAAGCATAAAGGGAAGCACCAATGATGTCATCTTAAAGACGCCCAATAGGTTTACCTCAATAACCTTCCTATAATCCTCCTCTTTCATTCTCATAAACAGGGTGTCCTTTGTTATGCCAGCATTATTCACAAGAACAGATACCTCTTCTATGTTTTCCTTTAAAAACTCCTTAAAGGATGCAACATCCTCCTCTTTTGCCACATCCATGGGAAAATACAGTGCCTTCTTGCCGGTTTGCTCTTCAATCTCTTCCTTAGATGTTTTCAACATCTCCTCATTCCTTGCCAAAAGCAACACATTATAACCATCCTTTGCAAGGTAAAGTGCTATCTTTTTCCCAATACCCCTTGATGCACCTGTTATAATAGCAACATTTTCCATGCTCCTCTCCTTTTTGTTTGTATATATTATAAAAGAACCCCATCAAAGAACAAACCCTTTTGATTATTCAGATCTTCGACATACAGAGTATAAAATAAAAGCGATGTAAATCTTTAACCCTTTGTAGGTCAACATTACAATAATAAATATTGACAATCGGGATACAACGGAGTATAATTTAGATATTGATTAGGGGATGAAAAAAGGAGGTCTTTATGCGATATTTTATAATTATATGCTCGTTGGTGGCTTTTACGACAGTGAGGCTTAATGCTGCCCGTTTTTTATTTGACTATACAAAGGACGAGACAGCAGGCAATGCCGACTGGATTATAGACAGCCAATATCCTTACCCTCAACCATCAAACCCAACATCTCCAACAGATTGGGATAGAGCCCTATCATCATGGGGGTATGCTCTCTATACAATGGGTCATGAGGTCGTAACACTGCCTCCTGACAGTGCAATATCCTATGGCACAAATCATGACTTAGATCTTTCAAACTTTGATGTGTTCGTCATGGTTGAGCCACAAAACCCGTTATCTCAAAGTGAGGTACAGGCAATTGTGAACTTTGTACAAAATGGTGGTGGATTTTTGATGGTTTCAGACCACAATGGGTCAGATAGAAATAACAATAATTGGGACTCTCCAAGGGTTTTGAATGATGCATTTGAGGATGTCTTTGGGGTGCATTTTGATACAACTGGAGAGTCCAACAATTCTATAAGTGACACATTGACAAATGTGAGCACTGACCCTAATGATTCTATAATACAGGGAGCTGTTGGAACAGTTGATACCTTTGGATACTGGGGTGGCGATGTATGTGTCCTAAGGACAAGTATAAATTCATCTCTTAAAGGACATATATGGAAAAATGGCGTAGCGCAGGATACAACCGATGTTATTGTTTTTACAGGAACTTATGGGAATGGGAAAATAGGAGGTTTTGGGGACTCTTCGCCATGTGACGATGGAACAGGAGACCCATCAGATAACCTCCATAGTAACTGGTATGATTATCAAGACTCAACCCTTATTCTTAATTTGTGCCTCTGGCTTGCGCATACACAAACACCTAATACTCCACCATCCATAGACACTGTGATACAGACACCTTCTGTGGTAATGGACACCGATACAGTGAATATAAAGGCTTGTATAACAGATGACCATGCCGTAAACACAGATTCTCTATACTATGCTATAAACAGTGGCACATATACAGCAATACCTCATTATGTAAGGAGTAATGACACATCATATTTCAAGATAGACCCACAGAACTATGATGATACTGTTTTTTATTATGTGATTGCCATAGATGATTCGGGTGCAAGGACGGTATCAGATACCTTCTCTTATACTGTTAAAAATCATAGGGCAAACAATCCTCCACAAATAGATAATTTATGGCATGAACCTGCCTCACCCACTGATACAGACACTGCAATAGTATATGCCATTATAACAGACGACCATGCAATAAGCACAGACTCTTTGTATGTATCTTTAAACAATGGCTCATATTCGCCTTACTATCATGACACCATGTATAATGATACCTTCAAATATACCATAGGAACATATTCAGAAGGCACTAATGTATCTTATTATGTCGTTGCCATAGATGATTCGGGCGCAAGGACGGTATCAGATACCCTATCCTATACGGTTCAAAGTTCGCATAATCAACTTGATGCTGGCGTTGTAATCAATGAGATCATGTACAACCCCTCTACATCATGGGGCGACGATGCGTATTTTGAATACACTGAGGTATGGAATGCCACGCCTGATACCATAGATATGACAGGATGGTATTTAATGGACAATACACGAAATAAGGTAGCACATGTGCCAGATGGAACAAAGGTGCCACCGTATTATTTTGTTGTATTTGCAAGAAATGTAGATTCTCTTTTATCAAAAACAGAATATCAGCCCTATCTAACAAACGGCAATGAGATTCTTATAAATATCGCAGATAGCGTTTATCTGTCAAATGGTGGAGAATGGGTAAAACTCGTTGATAACAACGGCAATACGGTAGATAGCGTATCATACGATGATTCTTCACCCTGGCCTACTGCACCTGACGGCAATGGGCCTTCACTTGAATTAAAAGATCCAAACATAGATAACAATGACCCATCTAATTGGGCAGCATCAGGCTCTACAAAGACGGCTGATTATGGAACGCCAGGTGATACGAACTCCGTATATGTTGCAACATATGTAAAAGAGCATTCAAGAAGAAAAAAGGCATTTAAAAACAGGGTTATTATTATGAATATGAAGGCATTCTCTCAAAGATATATGGAAAATGCAAAGTATGATGTTTATGACATAAAGGGACAGAGAATAAAAAATAAAGCATTATTAAGAAAGGGAGCATATTTTGTTGTGCCTTTGAACAATAAAACATCCATAATGAGGTTTCTCATAATGAATTGAAAGACGCCACTTTTAGCGTATAATAAGACCCTATGCAAAGGGTTTTTATCATAGGTGGTGGTCTTGCTGGCTCTGAGGCGGCACTCCAACTTGCAGAAAGGGGCATAAAGGTCTCGCTGTACGAACAGAGGCCTGTTTATAAGACACCTGTTCATAAAACCGGTAATTTTGCAGAACTCGTTTGTAGCAATTCGTTAAAATCCACAGAAGATACCAATGCCCATGGCCTTTTAAAAAAAGAACTTTCAATACTTGGGTCTATTCTACTTGATATTGCTGAGAAAAATCGTATATCTTACGGTAAATCATTGGTCGTTGACAGAGAGGGCTTTTCAAGGGATATAACCTTAAACATCAATATGCACCCTATGATTGATGTTATAAGGGAAAGAATAGATGATATACCTCGAGATGTGCCTCTTTTAATATCTTCAGGTCCTCTTACAGATGGCAAACTTGCGCAGAACATAAAAGAACTCGTAGGCTCGGATTTTTTGCATTTTTATGATGCTATATCTCCAATTGTTGATGCAGATTCGCTAAATATGGATATTTTATATTTCAAAGATAGGCACAATATAGACAATGATGCATATCTTAATGCACCTATGACCGAAAAGGAGTATGAGCGTTTTTACAAGTTCATTGTTAATGCAGAATCATTTAAAGGACATGAATTTGATAAAGTTCCGTATTTTGAAGGGTGTCTTCCTATTGAGGAGATGGCTAAAAGGGGATATCTCACACTTGTATATGGTCCTCTTTCTCCAAAAGGCCTTGAACATCCAGAGACAGGTAAAAGGCCCTTTGCCGTCGTGCAACTTAGAGCAGAAAACAAAGAAAAAACCATGTACTCACTTGTTGGTTTCCAAACAAGATTGAAAAGAAAGGAACAGGAAAAACTTATAAGACTTATACCAGGGCTCTCTGATGCGAAGATATTAAGATATGGGCAGATACATAGAAATACCTTCATAAACGCACCTTCGGTTCTTACGCGTTTTTTAAATCTTAAAAAACACCCAAATATCTTTTTTGCAGGTCAACTATCAGGCACAGAGGGGTATGTAGAGGCGATAATGGGAGGCCTTATCTCGGCAATCAATATATATAGACTCTTAAAAGGGAAGGATCTCATACCTGTACCTGAAAATACAATGAGTGGTGCACTTTTATCGTATATTTCTAATAGCAATCTTAAATCTTTTCAACCCATGAATGCAAATATGGGGCTTTTATCCAACATACCGAAGGGTATAAAAGGCATGAAAAGACGCATCTATAAAAAAGAACGCGCCATAAAGGAGATTACTGAGTGGAAGAACAGGGTATTATAAAGGATTTTCTTACATACCTTGAGAGAGAGCGTAATTATTCAAAGAACACGATTTTGGCATACGAAAGAGACCTTAAGCAGTTTTCAGAGTTTTGTTCTCATACCCTTGGGAAAAATGATCTACTCAAGGTTCAAAGGGAAGATATACGGCATTTTGTGGAGTATCTTTTAAGGTACAGTGTAAAACCAAGAAGTGTTGGAAGGAAACTATCTACAATAAGGAGTTTTTATAGATATTGTATAAATAATGGTTTTTTGGATAGGTTCCCTCCAGAAGGTATAAAAAACCCAAAGACACCTCGCAAACTACCTGATGTATTGTCTATTAAACAGATAAATAAAATATTGGATGATTGGACGCCAAAAAATATCCAGGATGTAAGAAATAAACTCATTGTGGAACTTTTTTACGCTACAGGGGTAAGGGTTTCAGAACTATGTGATATAACCTTAGATGATATTGATTTTAATGAAAGAACCATCAGGATTCTTGGTAAAGGGAAAAAGGAAAGGATTGTTCTTTTCGGCAAAAAGACCCTTGAAAATATTAAAAAATACTTAAGTACGAGAAAAGACAATACAAAATACCTGTTTATTTCAAATAGAAAGAAGAAACTATCAAGGCGAGAGGTATGGTACATCATAAATACTACATTTGAAAAAATTGCACTTAAGTTTGGTGTGCATCCTCACACATTAAGACACTCATTTGCTACACATCTTTTAGAGCGAGGCGCTGATATAAGGGTTATACAGGAACTTTTGGGCCACTCCTCTATAAGCACGACCAGTATCTATACCAATACATCCTTCAAAGAGATTATGAAAAAATACAAAAACACACATCCAAGGGCATAGTATGGCAAAAAAGAAACGCATTATAAGGATTGGTGGATTTTTGATAAGCGGTATATTTCTTTTTCTTACATTAAAGGAAATTAATTTTCATAAAGTGTGGGAAACGTTAAAAAATCTTAATCTATATTTTACATTCTGGGGGGTTGTGTTATTTCTTCTTGCCAATGTAATTCGTGGTTATAGATGGAAACTCATGTTAAAGCCTGTAAAGGATGTATCCGCTCTATCATGTATAGCAGCCGTGTTTATGGACATTTTAGGTAACAATATCCTACCTGCCAGGCTTGGAGACCTATGGCGTTCAGTTGCCGTGAAACATAAAGAAAACCTGCCTATTACAACAGCACTCAGTTCACTTGTAGTGGAAAGGATATTGGATGGCCTGGTCATACTACTTGGTGCTTTTGCAGGACGCTGGATTTTTACGAAAGTCCCTTCATCTATGAAACAGGCTATCATGTATCTTACTATGGGGTTATTGGCAATAATACTGATATTTTCAATTATTTATGCGATACATGAGCATAGATATAAAAACTCTAATTCTAAGATAGCCCTGCAGGTTAAAAAGGTGGTATCTGCATTGAGGTTTTTGGGTAATGTGCGCAATACAGTTTTTATTGTGCTACTTTCTATACTTTCATGGACTGTTGAGTTTTACAGTTATTTCTATTTTTTAAGGGCAATAGGTTATCACGGTCATATGTCTCTTGCCCTATTTGTAATGGTTGCAGTTAATATCGGCGTCTCAATCCCATCAGGACCTGGATTTTTTGGTGTATTTGAATACTCAACACTACTTGCATTCTATGCCTATTCCCTGCCAAAGGAATTGGGACTCACCTACGCTTTTATAACCCATGCTCTAAGATATATCTTTGGAAGTCTTGTAGGCTTTATATTGGGTTCAAGATGGTATCTTTTCCCATCAAAGGAGGAAGAAGAAGAGATAGAGGAACTAAACCTAAAAGAAAACGGGGATATAAATTAAGTCTTATACCTACCAAGCAAACCTATGTACAATTGCTCCATTCTATCTACAATACGCTTCCACGAATAATTGTTTTTTACATGTTCCTGCCCTTTTCTTACGAGTTCTCCGGCCATTTCTGGGTTTTCCAATAATAACATTATCTTTTCAGCAAGTTCCTCATGGTCTCCGGGGTTAAATAAAAGGCCTGTTTTTTTATCCTTTATTACATCAGGTATTCCACCAAGATTTGAGGCCACAACAGGTAATCCATAGGAAAGTGCTTCTATTGTCACAACACCTAAGGTCTCTGTCTGCCCTATTTTATCCCTCTTGGAAGGCAAGACAAACACTGAGGCGTTTAAATACTCCCTTTTGAGTTCTTCCCCTGTTTTATAACCTGTTAAGGTAACAGGTATGCCAAGTTCATCAGAAAGCGTTACTATCTCTTCCTTCAAAGGCCCATCTCCAACTATCCGAAGTTCTACATCAGGGTGCATCTTCTTAATAATTTTAAACGCCCGAAGTAGTACATCAATGCCTTTTACCTCAATAAGCCTACCCACAAATAGAATGGTCTTTTTGTTTTTCTTTTTAAAGGGATACATCGTAGCATCAGCATGGGGATTTCCAAAGGGCACTATTTCAATGGGCACTTCTAAGCCAATATCTTCTGCAACGCGTTTTGTATATGAGGAATTTACCGTTATAAGGTCCGCCTTGTTCATCATGTATATGAACGTCTTTTTTAAGGGAGCAGGAAGTTTCTTCAAAAAGTTCAATTCACCTCCATGGATATAAAGGAGCATAGGTACCTTCCATCTACGCTTCATCGGAAGACCAAATACGATATGTGGAACAGGCCAATGAACATGGATAATATCGTGCTTTGGTTTAAATATAAGGGCATTTATAAGACCTGATAAGATATACGGCAAAACAAGGAGTTTGTATTTTATACCTTGCTTTAACCTTTCAGGAACAGCCATGTCATGCGTAAGATCTTCAATACCTTTTGGTGCATATCTAAATCTATAGACCAAAACCCCATTCATAACCTGGGTTTCAAGACCCTTGTATGAAGAGGTGAAGACAGAAACATCATGCCCTTTCTTTAAAAAATTTGTAAGGAGTTTAACAATCCATGGGGAGACAACATCATGTTCATTTCTGGGATAAGCAGTCATTATATGAAGAATTTTCATTCTAATATATTAATTATTTGAGTTTTTCCTCCTTGCCAAACGCCCTATATGGGTCAAACTCCTTGAAAATAATCTTAAGTTCTTCCTCTTCTTTATTTTCTTTAAAGTATTGTGCAAGATAATAGGCAAGCCCAGGTGCAAGCATAAAGCCCTGCCCACACATCCCAGAGGCAATAAAAAGGTTCTTTATCTTCTTACTGAAACCTACAAGGGGATTGCCATCAGGTGTCATGGGATACATACCTGCCCATGTCCTTCTCACCCTTATATTGACAAGTCTTGGAACAAGGCTTACCATCCTCCTTGTGGCAATGGGTAAGAAACTTGAAGTTTCGCTTACATCAAATCCAAGGCGAGGCCTTTTGGGTGTAAGACAGAATATTATCTGACCTGTTTTGTGCTGATAAAAGTAAAAGTTTGCAGAATCCTCTGTTTTTCTTATATCAACAAGCATGGGGTCTAAAAAATGCTTTACAGGTTCTGTTATACCAGCCTCATGAACATCGGGCATAACAGGTATTTCTTCACCTAAAAGGCTTTGTACCTTATTTGCCCATCCGCCTGATGCATTGATAACTATATCGCCCTTCAGGGTCTGTTTATTGGTTTTTACCTCTTTAATACTACCGTCTGATACATTAAAACCAACAACCTCTGTATCAAACAAAAATACAACTTTGTTTTTCTTCGCCTCCCTATAAAAACTATTTATGGTAAGAAGAGGTGAGGCAGAACCGTCTTTTGGTGAAAAGGTACCTCCCCTCAGATTATACTGATTTAATGATGGAATCTTCTCTAATAAGGCATCCCTTTCAAGATAATCTATCTCAAGGCCTACAGACTGTTGAAATTTTACGAGTTCTCTAAGTTCTTTTTCAGTATCTTTGTCATAGGCAAGGAAGGAGTATCCTCCTCTGTACCACTCTATATTGTGCTTTTTTTGCCAGTTTTCAAAGATCTCCAGACTTTTCTTCCCTACTATAATCTTTGCTGGATTGGAATGTGTTGCCCTTATCCCTCCTATGGCTGCCTTATTTGAACCCTGTCCAACACTTTTTTTCTTTTCTATAACAAGAACTGTAGCACCTGTGAGAGAAAGATAATAGGCAAGTGGCACACCTACACTACCTGCCCCTATTATAACAAAATCATACCTATTCATCATTTTTCTCCTTTAAGTTGGAAAGTTTTGAAACAGGGACTTCAATGTATAAAGGCCTTTTTGTAAACTCTTCAAAATCCTCTATGCCTTCTTCTCTAAAAATCCTCTTTATAAGACTCGTGCATGTTTTTCCTCCACATGCACCCATTCCTGCACGTGTAAGGGCCTTAATCTCATTCATATCACGCACACCCTCTCTTATGAGTTTTCTTATCTCACCAGCCGTTACCCTTTCACACCTACAGACTATGGCATCGTCGGGTATAATATCCATCTCCTCCTCTATCTTCTTAGGTTCATAAGGCTCTCTTATCCTGATACCTGCAATCTTTTCAGCAATGTCTCTATCTGCCTTTAACTTCACTATCCTTGTTCCTTTGGATACGGTCCTATTTCTGATATACACGACTTCTGCCTTACCTAAGAGGTGGCCTTCTCTATCTGTAACATCTACCATATCTCCGACCTTAAAGTATAAAGAGGGCTCAAATTCAAAAGGAACAGAGACAATAGGTTCCCCTTTTCTCCAGTCAACAAGCGTTATTGCAAGGCCTGGGCATTTTGCCACACAGATTTCACACCCTATACATCCTGTTACATACTCTGGAACATTTGTTATAGGCTCTCCTATCTTTATTGCATCCTTGGGACATACAACCTCACATGGATTACATGGTATCTCCTGAACGCAATTTATCACAGGATAAACACCCTTCTTTTCCTCAGGCACTTTTACTTCATGAATCTTTTTGCCAGGCCTTGACCCAAGTATCTTCTGCGTCTTGTAAAATTCCTCAGGGATTTCGCCTTCATACAAACCAAGTTCTTTAAGGATTTCAAGCCCCCTTATCCTTCCTGAGAAAATCGCACTTGATGCCTCTGCAATCTCTTCTGCATCCCCTGCAACATAAACCTTCATACCAAACTGTTTTGCCTTTTCAGCAAACTCATTTATCGGTTCAAGTCCAACAGCAACAAGTAGGGTATCACACTCTATCACCTTCTCTGTGCCTTTTATGGGCCGAAATTTATCATCAACTTTCGCTATAATGACCCTTTCCACATGTTCCTTTCCCTCTGCCTTCAAAACCGTATGTGAAGTATATACAGGAACACCCAATTTAAGGAGTTTCTCTTTGTGAACAAGATACCCGCCAACCTCTGGCATAATCTCACATAAACCTACAACATCTATATTTGCCTGAAGGGCATGATATGCGGCAATGAGTCCAACATTTCCACCACCAATTACAAAAATTTTCTCAGAAGGCCGAACGTGGTCGCGATTTATAAGCGTCTGAAGTGCACCTGCACCATAGACACCAGGTAAGGTATTACCCTCAAAGGCAAGGAACTTCTCCCTTGCACCTGAAGCAACCAAAAGAATGTCGGGTTTTACGAGCACATACTCCTTTCCATCCTTTAAAATGCCAACTTTCTTATCACTGAAAACCCATACTACAGTAGAGCCAAGCCATATATCTATGGATTCTTGTTCCCTTACATCCTTCTCCATTATCTCTGCAATTTCTGTACCACGCGTTCCAGCATAACACGCATCTACTGAACCGAAGAACTTGTGTGTTTGAAGTATTAATTTTCCACCCAGTTTGTGTTTGTCATCAACAATAAGTGTCTTTACATGCCTTTTTGCAAGTTCCTTTGCCGCAGCAAGACCTGCAGGTCCACCTCCAACGATTAGCACCGTATATTCATATTCTTTCAACTGTCCAAATGTTGGCATTTTGTCAAAGTCAGGAAGATCTGGAAGACCTTCCAAACTGTAAATCTTCATATTTGGCTCAAGTAAGGTCATACAGGATTTTACTGTTTTACCATTGGCTATAACCTTACACTGATCGCACTGTCCATTGGCACAAAAAAGCCCTTGAGGAGAATGGTCCTTATAATGATGACCAAAAACCTTTATACCATTAGCAAACAATGCGGCCGCTATGGTATCTCCCCTTTTACCGTATAACTTTTCTCCATTGAAATAGAAGGGTATATCTTCCCTCTCTTCTATTTTTAAAATAGGATGCTTAAGAATGCGAAATTCCATAATCTCTCCTTATTTTTCTGCTGACTCTTCCAACACATGTTCTTCAAATATAGGCTTAATGTTTTCATCTTCAAGTTCCCTTAAAACCTTTTCATAAATTTCAGGATGCGTTGGAATCCATACGCCTTTAAGGCCTATTTCACCCTTTAGGATAAGGTCTGCTGCTATAGCGGCAGGGAGAGAAACAGTTTTTGCTACGGCAGATTCCTTACCTACTTCGCCTTCCAAAATCAAATGCACAATATGGGATTTTCTTATGCCATCTTTTTGTAGTATTATTCGGTGCTTTAGGACTATAAGGTCCTTCTCCCCTTCTTTGTACGATAGTTTTTCCTTGAGAAGTCTAACAAAATTTTCAAATATGCTACAGTCCTTGCAAAATAGTTTCCTATCCTCAAAAAGCCCTAACCATTTTAATTTTTCTAAGATCTCTTTCGGTATTGGCTCTTTAAGTTCTGCCATCTTATAACTCATAAGTTCTTTAAATGTCTCAACCTTTTCTGGCACTTTTACATCTTCTTCTGTAAGATGTAGTTTTTTAAGGTATGATAGGGTCTCATTCCAACCAGGGTATCTAAATGTGCCTCTTATCAGTGTTTTTACCTCAGGTATATGATACTTTTCTATGTAAACAAGTGAATCCCTATTGGGATAAACCTCAAGTTCACCAATGCCCTTTACTTGTTCCCACCATCTATGGCCAAACAGTTCATCCTTTGAAACCTCCACTATATGGCCGTCTTTTAGGTACCTTGCGCTATTATTTGTAGCCCTCAAAACTCCTTCTGGGCTCCATGAGAACTTGTATCTAAGTGGATTATTGGAATACTCTGGTGCTGGAAGGGCACCGCAATAAGAGTAAAATTCCACAACCTGCTCCCCTTTCTTATGCGCCCTATCTATTATATACTGTGCTGTCATGTGGTCTATACCCGGGTCAAGCCCTATTTCATTCAAAAGTATTATACCTTTTTCCTTTGCAACCTCATCCAATGCCGCCATCTCATTTTTAACATAGGATGTAGTTACAAGAGGCTTCGCATATTCTACACAGAGTTTAGCCACCTCTATATGATAGGTATAAGGGAGAAAACTCAAAACAATATCGGCATCCTTTATTAGTTTCTTGAGGCCTTCTATATCATGTGCCTCCCAAACTACACCTTCTGTTCTATCATGTGTCCTTATGATTTCATCAATATGTCTTCTGGTTTTTGAAGCCACTTTTACAGAGTAATTAGTCTTCTCTGCAAAATACCTTATCATGGGTTTTGTTGTCATCCCGGCGCCAAGTACCAGGACTTTCTTTTTCATTTTATTTGCCTCCTAAGTCTATAGATATTTTTCAAGGTATTTAAAGTTTGGTGTAAGTTCACCGTTCAATGCAATGACAGCGTTTTTTATCTCTAAGGGAAGGTTCAACCGCCCAAAACTTGTACTGTAATTTGCCCTGACTATATATGGTACAAAGGGCTTAAGTCTATGACTGAAAAATACAGAGGCATCATATGGAAGTTCTGCAGGTAGATTATCTACTGCCATAACCACTATTCCCCTCCCTATAACGCCATCCTTTATACTATCTGTAAAAGGGTCATAAACGAAACACGGCTCATCTGGCATAGTTGCCTTCACAGTAAACTCCACAGAACCTTCTATATCACATGTAATATCACCTATAACCTTTAATTTTGGATTATCGTATTTATCAAAGAGTTCTTTTACATGACTTTTTGTAACCAGTCTTGGGTATTTTTCTTCCCAATAAGTGGCGTTAAATAATATGCTTAAAAAAGGCAAATGCTTAGGCATGTTTGATATGTAATGCTCTGGATGCGTGTAATAATCCTCCCTTGAATACACCTCTCCAAAAACATTACGAACCCTTTCTTCAGGGCGAAAAACAACCATAAATATCCTGTTGCTCTTTTTTTCCTTTATTGCCTCTTTGATACTCCTTGCATCAATCTCCTCATACGGGAACAACTTTATAATATCCTGAACGCCCTTTGAGACATTCCCTCTTCCCATAATACCCACTATCATAGGAGAGATCTCCTCTGGCAATCCTTCCTCTGCAATTTGCTCCCCAATATCTTTTAGATGAATCTCAGCCTTATCCATTCGCCCATATTCAAAAGACCTTTTTATACGCACGAAAGGTGTTTTTATACCTTCTTTTAGCAACCTCTGCCCATAAGCCCACAAGGTATCAATTGCACCTGCAAGACCCGCATGATAACCAAAGAAAATCAGCCTCTTTCCTTCTTCATCTCTAATAAGTTCATAGTCTATCAGAGTATCTTTAAGTTCCAACATCTTCTTGAGCATTGGCATATTATATTTCTGCCCCTTTATTGTATGAGAAAAGAATACATATACCTTTTTCTCTTCAAAATAATTTATTGGGATTTCCTTAACGCCAAATATGTAATTTGCATCCTTTAGATTGTCTACTACGACAGCGCCATTTTTCACATATTCTTCTTCAGAGAAAATCCTCTGCTCTGATGGTTCTATTAGCGTGTGTATCCTGTGCCTTTTCCTTAGTTCATAAACATCATGTGGCACAATAGGAACCCTTCTTTCCCATCTGTTTTTTGTCTCTCTTCTAATACCTAAAACTCTCATTACTATAATTATAACACAGTTTGTAAGTTTTAAAAACAGGTAGTACAATATATGATATGACAGGCGAACAAAAGATAGAAGAGCTTGCTTCACTAATAGAATCGTCAAAAAGGATATTTGTCTTAACCGGGGCAGGGATAAGTACAAAAAGTGGCATACCAGATTTTAGGAGTGGAACTGGTATATACTCAAAATACCCAGAAATTGTCTTTGACATTGATGTGTTTTATAAAGACCCATCTATTTTATATAATCTCATGTTTGAACTTGCTCCAATAGTTATAAATGCAAAGCCCAACAAGGCGCATATATGCATAAAAAAACTGGAAGATATGGGTAAAGTCAATCTCATCGCCACACAAAACATAGACATGCTTCATGAAAAAGCAGGCTCAGTGAGGATTGCAAACCTGCACGGTACAATGAAAACATGGACATGTGTGAAATGTGGCAAAAAATACACATTAGAAGATATCATGCCACAGATAGAGAAAAGACAGATTGCAAGATGCACGTGCGGCGGCGTTTTAAGACCTGATTTTGTTTTCTTTAAAGAACCACTTCCTGAGGATGCATTTTCCCTTGCAAAAAATAAGGCCCATGAGGCTGATCTTATTATTGTAATTGGCTCAAGCCTTTCGGTCTTCCCAGCAAGCTATATCCCCATATATGGCATTACAAAAGGGACGCCACTTGTTATAATAAACAAAGGTGAAACCGCCTTAGATAACTATGCCTTGATAAAGATAGAAGACGACATAATAAGGGTATGTGAAAAACTACTGAGTATCCTTGGTATATAAATTGACCATCCATACCCATTAAGTTAACATATTATAAGATGGAGCACAATAAAAAACTCTCAAAGATGTTTGATACACTCTCTGATGCTCTGGAATTTTTGGGTGAAAATACCTTTAAAATCCAGGCATACAGGAAAGTGGCAAGGTTCTTAGAGAACTTTCCAGAGGATATTGAAGAGTATTATAAGGAGCATGGGCATAAAGGACTTAAGGCATTACCAGGGGTTGGTGAAAAGATTGCACTTAAAATAGAGGAGTATTTAAAACGGGGAACATTCAAAAAGTATGAGGAAGTTGTATCACAGGTCCCTATGGGGATTTTGGAACTTTTGGACATTCCAGGAATAGGGCCCAAAACCATTAAACTCGCCCATGATGCACTGGGTGTAAATAACCTCTCGGATTTAAAACGGGTAATACAGGATGGCTCTCTTGAAAAACTCAAGGGTATGGGACCTAAAAAGGTAGAAAACATAAAAAAATCCATTGATATGTACTACAAGATGAAGGGTCGTATTCCACTTGGAGAGATATTCCCATTTGTTGAAAAACTCAAAGAGTATCTCGCAGCATCAGAGTATGTTGAGAAAATAGAGGTGTGTGGCTCATACAGGAGAAGAAAGGAGACAGTTGGAGACATTGATATACTTTGTGTAAGTAAAAATAAAGATGCGGTCATTAAAAGATTTGTAAACCACCCAGATGTCTCACGTATACTGGCTCAAGGAGAGACAAAGGCATCGTGCATATTTAATGAAAGGGTGCAGGTGGACTTAAGGGTTGTACCGGAAAGTTCCTTTGGTGCAGCACTTCAGTATTTTACTGGCTCAAAACAACATAACATCCACTTAAGAACCCTGGCAAAACAGGCAGGCTACAAGATTTCAGAATACGGGGTATATAAACACTCAGAAAAGGTGGCAGGAGAAAGAGAGGAAGATATATACGGCATCTTAGGTTTAGACTTTATTCCACCAGAACTCAGAGAGGATAGGGGTGAAATTGAAAAGGCAAAGGAACATGCCCTTCCTCATCTTATAGAAAGAAGCGATATAAAAGGTGATCTACATGTCCATTCAAGATACTCAGACGGTACCATGACATTAAGAGAACTTATAGAAAAGGCAATCAAGATGCATTATGAGTATATTGCTGTGTGTGACCACTCCCAAAGTGCAAGATATGCACACGGTTTAAGCATAGAGGACTTAAGAAAGAAGAATAGAGAAATAGAAAAATTGAATGAGGAATATGGTGCACAGATTCTCTTAAAGGGTGCTGAAGTAGATATCCTTCAAGACGGAAGTTTAGACTATCCTGACGATGTATTAAAAGAACTTGACTTTGTCATAGGTTCTGTACATATCTGGTCAAAAAAAGAAGATGTAACACCAAGAATATTAAAGGCCTTAGAAAACCCTTACGTCCACACCATAGGACATCCAACAGGACGACTTATAAACAAGAGAGGACCCTATAAAGTAGACCTTGAAAAGGTTATTGAACATGCTGAAAAACTGGGAAAATTCCTGGAGATTAATGCATACTATGAACGCCTGGATTTAAATGATATATGGTCTAAGAGGGCAAAGGAGATGGGCGTAAAACTCACCATAGGCACGGATGCACATCAGATTGGGCAACTGTGGATGATGGACCTTGGCGTATATGTCGCAAGAAGAGGTTGGCTTGAAAAGGGTGATGTTTTAAATACTCTACCCTTAAACGAACTATTAAAAACATTGAAACACAGGAGGTGAGTTATGGAAGGTGCAGCACTTTTGATCGGCATAATGTTTGCAATACATCCTGCAAAAAATGTTCAACGCAGGATAAAGACAATAACTTCTAAGATTCAGGAATACAGGGCAAAGGGTGAAATAGAAAAAATAAACAATCTCATATATAAAGGGCGGATGGCTAAAGATACCTCGTACACTATTCAAGGCGTAGTTACGGATACAAATAATCAACCCATTATAGCAGGTTGCTATGTATATATTTACGATGCATACAGTGGCAATCTACTTCATACGCTCTTTCCAGATATAAACGGAGAGTATATAGACACCCTTCCCAAAGGTGCATACATCATCCAGGCACAGGGAGATATGTATCCCACATTTTATTACACTCAAAATGGAGGCACAGAAAGGATTGAGGATGCTGAGATACTCTGGCTCTTGCAGGATACGAACAATATAAACCTTAGAATACCCGATGGGAATGTAATAACAGGACATCTTTATGATACAACAGGAACGCCCATAGGTAATGTATATGGCTCTGCCGCATTAGTGGACACCATCTCTAAAACAGTTATTTATAAGCCCCTTTCAACAGACACAACAGGGTACTACATGATAGAGGGCATAAACAGGGGTGATTTCAAGATAAAGTACTATGTATCAGGCTATACAAATACATTCTATGGTAATACAACAAACTGGTTCAATGCCCATGTGCTCACATTTTCCTCATGGGGAGATACCCTAAGTGGCATTGATGTAAACCTCAATGGAAGTGGAAGTGGGACACAACAAGGCAATGGTGTTATCACAGGTCTCTTGCTTTCCGATACCAATGATACCGTACGAGATCCATGGCCCTGGGCAATGGTCTTTGATGCAAATACAAACGCCTATGTCTATGCCACATTTGACTATGATTCTACAACAGGGGTCTATACTATAAGCGAACTTCCAACAGGCACCTACAAGGTGAGAATAGACCCATCAGACTATCTTCCACAGTTTTACAACGATAAGGACAGCATTCAGGTAGCAGACCCAATAAGCGTTACAGATGGCGACACAACACATAACATCAATTTCTACTTTCATAGAGGAGGAGCAGTTTCAGGCATGATTGTGGACACAGATGGCTATGGGTACACTGGCGCCTATTATATAGACTTTTACAACAGCCATACAGGTGACCTCGTATATAGCGAATTTGGAAGTACACCTGACGGTAATTTTACAACAGGCACAGACCTTGAGACAGGAACATATAAGGTATCCGTTTATCCAACGGATATAGGCACATCCCAGTGGTATAAAGGCGCCCATTCCTTTGAAACAGCAGACACCCTTGTGGTAACAGCACCCTATACGACAAGTGGTATAAACTTTGATTTTTCTGGCTGGACAGGCATAATATCAGGCACAGTAAGGGATATAGATGGGAATCCCATCAAGTCTTATGTTGATGTGTATTTTGGAGATGTAAACGAATTTGTAAGTGAGGCAACTACAGATGATAGCGGGCACTTTGTTGTATCACATCTTCCCGCAGCATCGTACACCATCTACATTACTCCTTATGGCAACGATACCCTCTATTACCTTTACATGGGACAGTGGTATGATGGGCAGCCGTCATGGACAAATGCCACAAGGATAACCTTAAACCAGGGAGATAGCGTAGATGTTAATATAACACTCCAAAAAGGGGGAAGGTTTGTTGGCAGTGTCATAGATTCCATTACAGGACAAAAAATCCCAAGAGATGAACACGACTTTACGATACTGTTTTTCAAAGATGGTACGGATAAACCCTACCGAGCGGATCTTTGTTCTTATGGCACTTTTGAAAGCGATGTCTTGTTCCAGGGCTCTTATAAGATGTTGCTTTTACCAATATCCAGTTATGACACATCCCAAAATGCACCTTTGGACTACAACCCATATCATTTTGAATTCTATAATGAAAGTTTAAATTATTCCAACGCCACCAGTTTAAACCTCATGCCAGACTCAATTATTATATGCGATTTTAATACCACAAAGGTCCCGGGTGCTATTGAAGGACATGTTATGAATGGCTCAAATCCATTAAGTGGAGCATATTATTATGTTATTGCTATCAATACAGAAGGGTATCCAGTGGCTATATTTGAAACATCCGATACATCGTACTATCACATAGGTGGGCTTGTCCCGGGTAATTACTATCTTTATCTGTGGCCATACGGACTTTGGTATAACCAGGTCTATTATCCCATTGATATAGAAAAAATGCCCTACAATATTCCGCAGAATGCAGAGGCAATAAGTGTTGGTTCACAAACAGTAACTGATATTAATTTTGATATAACAAATATTAGAGAACATGGGGGCAAAGATATATCTCTGCCTAAGATTAGCACAATTATTAAGGGAAACATGCTCTTTATCTCATCAGCGCAAAAAGTAGCATCTGTAAAAGTCTTTGATGTAAATGGTAGAGAGATCACCCATGCTTTTAACAAGGATAAGAACTCTCATCTTAGGATACAACTTAATAGGATTCAAAGCGGCATATACTTCGTCGCACTCTGTATTGACAACGGAAAGAAGATACTTAAAAAAGTGATGATATTAAAATAGGTGTTTTGACTTTCCAGAAGGGATAAGTTAAAATTAAGCACATGAAAGGACTAAAAGCATATATAATACCACTACTTTTTTTAAGTCCAGCACTCTTGCTCCTTATCGTCTTTAGGTTCTTCCCTATACTATATGCGTTCTTATTGAGTTTTCAGGATTGGGGCATTGGCGGTTCAAAAGGCTTTATAGGGCTTTTAAACTATAAATGGCTTCTTCAGGACCCATTTTTCTGGCAGTCATTCTGGAACACCATAAACTACGCTATCATAGCCGTTCCTTTGAGTATTATTGTTTCTCTTTTTATCGCATCTTTGTTAAACAAAGGCCTTAAGGCACTTGGACTTTACAGAACAATCTACTTCCTGCCGGTCATCACCTCAATGGTAGCCGTATCAATAATATGGAAATGGATGTACGACCCTCAAAGAGGTGTATTTAACTATTTTCTAACACTCCTTGGCATGCACCCTCTAAAATGGCTTGAGGAGCCCAGAGGTATAATTGAACTCATTGTTGGAAAGGAACTCCCATATCTTATAAAAGGGCCATCCTTAGCACTTGTATCAATAGCGATAATGAGCGTCTGGAAATCTATGGGATACAACATCGTTATATTTCTCGCTGGACTAAAGAATATCCCTGATGTTTACTATGAGGCAGCAAAGATTGATGGTGCAGGACCCTGGCAAAGGATAAAGAATGTCACACTTCCCTTGCTTTCTCCAACTACATTCTATGTTACAATAATGACAACCATTGCCTCACTGCAGATATTTGCTCCTATCTGGCTCATGACAGGACCACCCCCTGGCGGGCCTCTCGGAAGAACATCAGTAGTTATTTATTATCTATACCAAAAAGGTTATGAGGAGTATCAGGTAGGTTATGGCACAGCGATTGCTTTCGTATTTTTCCTGTTCATTTTAGCAATAACCATATTCCAAAAAACTGTACTTGAAAAGAAGGTTTATTATGAAGTTTAAAAACATACTCTCAAAGATCATCATATACACGATTGTAATCTCGGGCGCACTTTTTTCTCTCCTTCCATTCTTGTGGATGATCTCTACCTCTTTTAAGACACAGAGAGAAGCCATCCAAATTCCCCCCACATGGATCCCTAAGTTATTTACCTTAGATGCTTACAAAATGGTGTGGACAAAAATATCATTCCCGAGATACCTCTATGTATCTACTGTTATAACGGTATTCACACTCTTAGGAGTTGTTTTAACTTCACTACTTGCAGCGTATGCGTTTTCATGGTTTAAGTTCAAAGGAAGGGAAACACTATTTGTTTCTCTTCTTGCACTGATGATGGTGCCCATTCCTGTATATGTAATCCCTCTTTTCATCCTCGTACAGTACCTTGGTTGGCTTGACACATATTATGCACTTATTGTTCCATGGTCTGTTAATATATTTGCCATATTTCTTTTAAGGCAGCATATGCGTAGTATTCCTAAGGACCTTTATGATGCCGCCATTATAGATGGATGCGGGCGTTTGTGTTTTCTTTTTAGGATAATCCTACCCCTTATAAAGCCTGCTGTGGTCACCATATCTATTTTCAATATAATAGGCTCATGGAATGCCTTTATGTGGCCCCTTATGGTGGTAAACAGCAACAAAATGAGACCTATTCAGGTTGGACTTGCTTACTTCTCTCAAGGAGAAAGCACAAACTATCCTGCATTGATGGCTGCGTCATTTATCGCCATCTTACCACTCGTTATTTTATTCTTTATTGCACAGAAACAGATTGTGGCAAGTTATGCCAAAAGTGGTTTAAAAGGCTAAAGGAGGTATAGGATGTATATCAAGGAGGATAATATATTCTCTCGTTCAAAAAAAGGGAAAAAAGGTTATACCATTTTGGAAGAAAATGCATCTTTGTCCTTGTTTGATAAGTACAAGGATGAGCTCGCAACATTTACAAGCAATGAAGAACCAAATCTCCCGGAGTTATCTGAGCCTGATGTAATAAGGCATTTCGTAAGACTTTCCAACATGAACTATAATGTTGACCTTGGTTTTTATCCACTTGGCTCCTGTACAATGAAATACAATCCCAAGATTAATGAAGAAGTCGCCTCCTTAGATGGATTTAAAGAACTTCATCCTGAGCAGCCTGACTATACGGTTCAAGGGGCTCTCAGAATTATGCATGAACTTGCAACATATCTTGCTATTATAAGCGGTATGGACGCTATTACACTTGAACCTGCTGCAGGGGCACATGGAGAATTAACGGGCATAAAGATTATTAAGAAATACCATGAAAAAAACGGGGAAAAGAGGAAGTACATCTTGATTCCTGACTCTGCACACGGCACAAACCCTGCATCAACCCAATTGGCAGGATACACGGCAAAAACCATAAAATCCAATGACCTTGGGATGATAGATATTGAGGCCCTTCAGAAGCATCTTAATGAAGAAGTGGCCGGCCTAATGGTAACAAATCCCAATACACTCGGGATATTTGAAAAAGACATAAAACAGATTGCCGATATGGTACATGCAAAAGGCGCACTTATGTATATGGATGGTGCAAACCTTAATGCACTGTTAGGCTATATACGGCCTGCAGATTTAGGTTTTGATGTACTACATTTTAACTTGCACAAAACCTTTTCCACACCACATGGCGGTGGTGGACCTGGTAGTGGTGCAATTGGTGTAAAGGCATATTTAAAAGAATTTCTCCCAGGATATGAGATTTTAAAAGAAAATGGTAGGTATGTGAAAAGGCGTCATGGTAAAAATTCAATAGGGAAGATACTTGCCTTTATGGGACATTTTACTGTGATGGTGAGGGCTTACGCATATATAAGGATGATTGGGAGAGAACATCTAAGAGAGATTGCAGAAAACGCTGTAATTAATGCAAATTATCTTAAAAAACTCGTAAAGGATGCGGGATACAAAGTGCCATATGATTCAATTACAATGCATGAGTTTGTCGCCTCAGCCATGCAAATAAAGAAAAAATATGGTATAAAAGCACTGGATATAGCAAAAAGGCTCCTCGACTTTGGATTTCATGCCCCGACTGTGTACTTCCCCCTTATAGTTCATGAGGCCCTTATGATAGAACCCACAGAAACAGAGTCAAAGGAAACCCTTGAAGCCTTTGCTAAAGCGTTGAAAGAGATACTAAAAGAGGCGGAGGAGAACCCCGAAGTGTTAAAGAGCGCGCCTCACAATACCCCTGTGGGAAGGCTCAATGATGCATATGCTGTGAAGCATCTACGGTTAAAATACGAGGAAAAAGATGAAAGATAAAATACTACATAAAATAGAAAAGCGAGACATAAAACTCTCTGTTATTGGCCTCGGATATGTTGGTCTCCCACTTGCTACGGAATTTGCAAAGTCCAAAATACAAGTAATAGGATATGATACAGACGACAAAAAGGTTGAGAAGATTAACAATGGTATATCTTACATTAAAGATGTAAGTTCTGAGGAGTTAAAAAAACTCGTAGAAGAAGGCCTTTTATCTGCCACTTGCGATAGCACTATCTTAAGTGAAGTAGATGCAATACTTGTGGCTGTTCCAACCCCATTATCAAAAACAAAGGATCCTGATCTGAGTTATGTTTTAAAAGCAGCCCATGATGTTAAAAAGCATCTAAGAAAAGGACATATTGTATCATTTGAAAGCACGACTTATCCTGGGACAACAGATGAAATAATCCTCCCGATACTTGAGGAAACAGGCCTCAAGGCCGGTAAGGACTTCTTCCTTGCATTCTCTCCTGAGCGCATAGACCCAGGTAACCCAAAATACACAGTGAAGAACACGCCTAAATTGGTTGGTGGCGTGGAACCATTCTCCACTCTTGTGGTAAGTAAACTCTACTCTCTCGCTCTCTTAAATGTTGTACCTGTATCATCAGCAAAGGTTGCAGAGGCTGCAAAACTTCTTGAAAATACCTTTAGAAGCATCAATATAGGCCTTGCCAATGAAATGGCTATTATGTGCAATATACTGGGTATAGATGTCTGGGAGGTCATAGAGGCAGCCTCAACCAAGCCGTTCGGCTTCATGAAATTTTATCCAGGCCCGGGTATTGGGGGACACTGCATCCCTATAGACCCTATATATCTTTCATGGAAACTCAAGACATTTAACTATACCGCAAGGTTTATAGAGACAGCCACAGACATAAATTCAAATATGCCACGGTATGTTGTAGGCAGAATACAAGATGCACTAAATGAAAAGGCAAAAAGCGTTAAAGGCTCTCATATCCTTATACTCGGTGTCGCGTACAAAAAAGACATAGACGACCTGAGAGAATCACCAATACTTGACATAATAACAATCCTTGAAGAAAAAGGTGCCAATGTAGACTATTTTGACCCACATGTGCCATGGGTGGATATAAATGGGAAACTCATCGAATCCAAGGGTACAGAGCCAGATTACTCGTCTTATGACATAGTAGTTTTAGGAACAGACCACTCCGCATTTGACTATGAGGGTATCTACAAGGCTTCCTCCTACATATTTGACACAAGAAACGCATTCAGAAATCATGGCATAAAAGATACAGAAGGTAAAATAGTAACCCTTTGATGCTCATTCCACTTATTCTTACTTTTATTTCGTCCTTTCCATCCAATGTACCGCTCAACATCTCAAAGAACGCTATAGCAAATGAAGTAAATCAAAAAGTCCCTCAAATTTCCCAAGGTCCTGTAACCTTTTACAATGACACACTCCTATCTCCAATAGAATCCATGTTCATAAAAATAACACATAAAAAATACCTGAGGCAGGTTGGATACAGTAGTTTAAGGAATAGAGGAAATGCGCAAAATGTAGATCTTATGATCCCACCTCATTACAGGTTCGACATAGGAGATGAAATAATTGTATATATGACAGGAAGTTTAGAAAATACTGTAAGATGTATTGTTGATAAATCAGGTATGATTTTTCTGCCAGGGATCGGCACTGTGAATGCAGCAGGTCTCACTTTACATGAACTCGAAGAAAAATTAAATACACTTGCAGGAGAAAAATGGTCCAATGTTAAGATTACTATTTCACCAGGCAGGATACACGGGATAAAGGTATATCTCACAGGTGAAGTATATAACCCTGGTGCCTATGTTTTAAGAGCCCATACCACTTTAATTGACCTTATTCTTTTAGCAGGTGGCATATTAAAAACAGGAACTCTCAGAAACATTCACGTAATACATACAGACGGCAGAACATCTTCTGTTGACCTATATCCTTATATATTTGGAGGCAAGGCAAAACTCCCGCATCTAAATGATGGTGATATCGTTGTTGTGTCTACCTTTAAAGATGTCATAGCAGTAGATGGATGCGTGCATAGAAAGGGATTATATGAAATAAACAAAAAAGGTACGACTTTAAGAGACATACTAAGTTGGGCAGGTGTCCTTCCCTTCTCTCAACACAGGGCTGAAATCCATAGAATAAAAGAGGATAGCATCCAAATATTTTCTGTATCAAGTAAGGATTATAAGAAGGTAATACTTATGCCCGGGGATTATGTTTTTGTTCCCTATGCAAGATTGAACAAAGGTGGTTATGTATTTATAAAAGGCAATGTAAAAAATCAAGGCTATTATACCTATCATAGAGGTATGAAACTATCAAACCTAATAAAAAAAGCAGGTGGTTTTCTCTATCCTCCATATAGAGAACTTCTTATCTTCAGAAGAGATACATTAACATACAAGACAATTAGCGTAAATTTAAATAACACAACGAGTTTTGTACTCCATGATGCAGATTCTGTTATTGTCTTTAAACAGGATGTCATAAACCAAAAAGAACCAATTACCATAAATGGATATGTTGAAAACCCGGGTCTTATAGAATGGAGCAAAAACCTCTCTGTAAAAAAGGCAGTACTCTCTGCCCTGCCAAGGGAAAATGCAAATCTGGAAAGTATTACGGTTTATTCAAAACGCTCTGCAAAGGTTATGAAGTTTTCAAAAAACAATTGGGATTCCTTTTATCTTCTTCCAGGAGATATCGTATATGTACCGGAAGATACATTAAAACAAAATGAAATACATGTGTTTGTAAAAGGAGAGGTAAAATATCCTGGCATTTACACACTTAAAAAGGGAAGCCTGCTCAAAGATGCCATCAAGGTGGCAGGAGGACTCAAGGATAATGCTTACAAAGACGGCATATATATTAAAAGGACCTTGATTTCTCGGGAAAAAAATGCCTCCCTTACCAATGCAACCTTATATAACATATTGACATTTAAAGAGGACACATCCCCTAATATCCCACCATATATATCTAAAATCATATCATCACGACTGGAAAATATCATTCCCTCTGATACAAGTATACCCTTATTAAATGGAGATACCATTATTGTACCTCAATACACTCCATATATATACATAACAGGAGCAGTACTTAAGCCCTACACTACCTTGTATGAACCTGCACTTAATATAAAAAAGGTCCTACGAAATGCGCCTCTTCATCCAAATGCCAATTCAAAAAAGGCCTTTGCTATATCCATAAACGGTAAGATACACCACAAAGATTTAAGGCCTGGCGATATAATATTTGTACCTTTTAAGACAAAGCACAAAACTTCAATGTTAAAAGACCTTACAACGTTGAGTACCATAATTTATCAGGTAGCCATGGGAGCGTATATCATCCACCAGATAACCCAATGAGTAAACAAAACATCTATAGAATAATTGGTGTTTTTTTTATATTTCAACTCTTTATTGTAATATATACCCTCTCCCTTCCAAAAGAATATCTTTCATCTGCAACACTTTTGGCACCAGAATCAGAGAGCCCTGGTGTGGTACTAAACACGCCATATGGACAACTTCAGAATCCTGAGCTATCACAGAATGCCTTATCAAGTGAGGCGATTATTGCCCTTTTAGAGAGCCGGCGTCTTGCAAAGAAGGTCATAAACAGATTTAAACTCTTTTCCATTTACAACACACAAAATGAAGAGATTGCACTAAAAAAATACTATAGCCATCTACAGGCATCCCTTGACCCAGAAAAAGGGATAATAAAAGTATCATTTATTTCAACAAAACCCACACTCTCAAGGGACATCGTTTTATATATGTTAAACCAACTTGATACACTTAACCAAACTCTAAAACTAACATCCAGGAAGCCCCTTGCAAAAATAATTGACCTTCCAGATTTACCAAAGAGAAAATACAAGCCACACCTCTCGCATAACATTATAATTGGCACATTTGCCTATTTTTCCATTGTTATTCTACTTTTTGCACTTTGGGATGTACTTGAGGGATTAAAGATTGAATGAGAAAAGATTTCTATATTACATTAGCAGGGAGTTTCATAATACTCCTTTTCAATGTAGTATCTGGTATAATAACAGCACGGGCATTGGGACCTTCAGGAAAAGGCATATTGAGAACAATGATAATATGGCCTACCCTACTCTCTCAAATAGGGCTTTTGGGTATGCAGGAGTCATATATTTACTTAAAAAACAAGGAGTATGATCCCCTAAAACTCAAAAGTTCAATACTATTCGGAGTACTTATTTCATCAATTCTCAGCTCATTGCCCCTCTATTTTATATACGCCCTATTTTTTAAAAGTATTGTCAAATCCCTTTATATTCCATTATTGATTGCTCTGTATGTTCCTATAGCCAACACAATTTATATAGGACTTTCCTTCTTGCAAGAACGCATGGCATTTTTTAAGTATAATCTTCTCAGATTATTGCTACCTTCTTTTTACATTGTGCTGCTTTTAATAGACTATAACTCCCTCACACCCGAAAAGTGCTTTGTCTATTTGTTCATATCAAACGTTATTTTATTTTTTGCAATATTACCAGAGTTTGTAAAAGTCAAACTAAAATATGTCTCATTAAAATACTTAAAAGATAGTTTGGGTTTTGGCATAAAAACGCAACTTTCCTCAATAATTGGTTCTGTCTCACAACAAGCAGACCAGGCAATCCTCTCTGTGATATCCACTCCAAAAATCCTTGGCATATACTCAGTTGCTGTTTCTATAAGCAGAATTGGGACGCTTGCTCCATATGCGGCACAGATTGTTCTTTATCCCAGGATGGCAAGAGAAAAAAAATACAATATAAGAAAAAACATTATTTTTCTCTTTCTCATTAACCTCTTTTTGTATATAATTCTCTTTGCCATACTACGTAGCCTTATACGGATATTCTATGGCCCTATGTTTGAAGGTGCCACAACAATTGCTTATGTACTCTTTTTAGTCTCATTTCCACTCTCTGTTATATATGTTGGTAATGCCTATTTTAAATCCAAAGGACAACCCATAAAAACTACATTGGTGCAGTCCATTATTTTCATTTTACTTTTTATACTCACACCCCTGTTCTACATCTTAATAGGCATCTTAGGTGTCGCATATGCAATAGTTATAGCATACTCCATAGGGGCACTGTATTATATTATAAATTTCAAAAGAAATAGAGATGATATATAGTTTTTACACGAGTTCATTTTATGCCTATACCCTATTCTTCATAGCACTCATAACCTATTATATTTTGAAAAAAAGACCACTGTTAGAAGAACCTGTTAGTTTTGCCCTACTACTTTATTTCCTTTATTTTGTTATAAGCCCTATTTATGACATCCTAACAAAGAATACCACCATGGGTGGTGTAAACCTTTTGTCTTATTATCCAAAGACACAACTTATCTCTACTATCGGGATTGTATCATTTTTGATTACATATGAGAAAACCAATATAACTCTTTCTAAAAGGCCTTTTCATATAAGTTCTCATAAAATGTTGATAAATGCCTTAGTATGGGAATTTATCGGACTTCTCGGGTATTTTATATGGACAAGAAAATTGGGTGTATCCCTTTTTGTAATTAACCCATTTAAATTGAGCAACGCCTATCTTATGCTTGGGGAAACATCAAAAAAGGCAACAGGTTATTTGGCACTCTCCATTCTATTTCTTGTACCCTCTACACTTATGTTCCTTGAACTTGCCTTGAGAAAAGTCATAAAATTCACGCATTGGATGGTATTTCTAATAAACTTTACTCTATTTTTGACAAGAGGGGTGAGATACATAATCCTTATTGCAGCGGGAAGTATGGCGGTATATTACTTAAAAAGGACCCAAAAGCATCTCAAAAGGTCTCATATCATAATCCTCACCCTCTTTTCCATCTTTATATTTACACTTGTATCCTATCTTAGGGGTTCACCTTCTCTTTCCCATCTTTCCTTAAATACTGCCTTCCTCTTATCCTTTTTTACCTCATCAATCTCCCTCTTTAAGCCTACAGCGGCAGTTGTACACTACATACCCAAATACCACCCATTTGTAATGGGAGAGACCTTTCTATATACATTTTTAATGCCCATCCCAAGGATAATATGGCCACAAAAGCCCTATCCTGCTTTCCTTAAAATCCTCTGGAAGATCACAGGGGGAAGATTTTTTGGATACGCTGTGCCAAACATAGGAGAATACTATGCCAACTTTGGCATACCAGGTATAATATTTTTCATGGCCATTTTAGGGGGCCTTCTCAAGGTAATATACAACATCTACAAAAAAAACGCTAAAAATGAATTGGTCTTGATGTCTTACTCTATCTTTCTATTCTTCATTTTTCAGATAGTATCAAGGGGTTATTTCCCACAGGTTTTTGTTCAGAGTGTCTATCTATTTGCTCCACTCTTTTCCCTTTATATTATACAAAAACTATGAGAATATTTGTAAACGCACAAAGTGCTTTCTTTGGAGGAGGACTTGAGTATCTTAAAAACCAACTTAAAGCACTCAGGGATGTACACAAAGATATACATCTTATAGTATGGACAAACAATAAAAACCACAAAGACCTTTCGTCTTTTATTGGCAAAGAGAGAACAGTGTTCATTAAATTCCCATACCTACCGTATTACATAAGAGTTATTGTCGAACAGGCATTTTGTCCCCTTCTTGCAAAGAAATACCATGCAGATGTCATCTATATGCCCGGAAATGTTGCATGTTTTTTTACATTAACAAAACAGGTCCTTGTTTTCCAGAACCCAAACCTATTTTTCAATGTTGTAAAATCAAAAAATCCTTTCTACAATACAAAAAGGATTCTTCAAAGACTTATTGCACGATTTTCTATAATGAGGGCAGATAGAACTATCTTTATATCAAAGAACCTCCAAAATCGTGCAATAAAAGGCAAACATAAAAATACCTTTGTTTTATACAGCGGTGTAAACATAGATGATTTTTCAACCTTCTACGATGTAGAAAGATTTAAACCCTATATCCTATCTGTCTCCAATATAACCTATCACAAAAACTACCCGGCATTGCTTGAGGCATTTGAGATCATTCATAAAAAATACCCAAAGGTGCATCTCGTAATTGCAGGCAAAATAATGGACAGGGCATATTTCAATAAAATTACAGAGAAATTTAGAGCAAAAGAGGTATGGGAAAAGATACACTTTCTTGGTGGCATAGAGCACAAGTATCTCAAAGACCTCTATAAAAATGCCACTTTGTATATAACGACAACATTGCTTGAGGCATTCCCTTTAACACCCTTTGAAGCAATGTTTTTTGGCATACCTGTGATAAGTTCAAATGCAAGTTCACTACCTGAAATCTGCCAGGATGCTGCACTCTACATAGACCCCCACGATCCCATGGACATTGCACAAAAGATTGAGTTATTACTAAATGATGATGCCATGCGCAAACAATTAGTAGAAAAAGGTAAAAAAAGAATAGAGTCTTTTACATGGAAAAGGCATGCAAATGTGTTTTATAACATTATAAAGTCATGAAAGTACTTGTATATCATCCAGGGAAACAACATATATACAAATTAGTTGAAGGGCTTGAAAAAAACAACATTACATATCACTTTTATACAGGTCTTTATTACACCTGCCTTAATAAAACATCACAAAAATACCTAAAAAGTTTAAACAAGAAAAGATTTTCCACTCGCATAAATCCAAAACATGTAAGTTGCATAAACCTATATCAAGAGATACTCTTCAGCCTTTGGGCCAGAACAAATATATTTATGCGATCAAGAAATAGATTATTATTCAATAAACAACTATCTTTTCAGAAAAAACTTTTGAAAATAATCCCACATGATGTATCCCATGTCATAACATTCCACACCAATGCTTTCTATTTGTATGAAAAACTCCAAGAATACAAAACAAAAAGGCCTCATCTTATTCTTGAAGCAGCACAGCCCCATCCCTTATGGATACAAAAACTCTATGAAAAATACTCACATCTTGAAAAATACTTTCCCCTGAACTATACAGAAGATATGATAACGGCGTATGCCAATGAGTTTGATTTAGCAGACACCATTGTGGTTCCTTCAACATTTTTGAAGAATACCCTTATGGAATTCGGGGTTGAAGAACATAAGATAAGCCTTATATTTTACGGGAGTGACTATAACAATGTATATCCACGGGAGAACAGAGAGAACAAGAAACTTAATATCGCCTATTGTGGACTTGTCTCACCATCCAAAGGATTTCATTTCCTAAAAGAAGTGGCAAGGCAAACGAAAAGGGTTGCAGAATTTCATATATTCGGAAGGCCCATCGCCAGGAGGTTGTTAAACAAATTACCATCAAACATTCATCTTTACGGTTTTGTAAGCCATAAAGACCTGTTTAAGTATTACTCCTTTATGGACATATTCTATTTTCCAACCCTTTATGATGCCTCTGGTCTTGCCCTATTAGAGGGCATGTCCTTTGGACTTGTGCCCATAGCGAGCCCATATTCCATAGCCCCTGACATAATAGAAAATGGAAAAAATGGCTATATTGTAGAGCCTGAGGAAATAGAAAAAACAGTTGAAATCATAAACAATTTATACCTTAATCGTTATAAACTCTTTGAAATGTCAAAAAAAATAATGAAGGATACAAAAAAGTTTACATGGAGCCATTATCAAAAGGGATATATACAACTATTAGAGGGTGAGCACTAAGTCCCACCCTCTTCTGCCTAATCTATCTCTTCAAATTGTGATTTATCAGCCCCACATATGGGACAGGTCCAATTATCTGGTAGTTTTTCAAAAGGTGTTCCAGGCTCTATTCCATTTTCCTGATCACCCTCTTCTGGGTCGTATATATATCCACACACAGTGCATCTATACTTTTTCATGACTATCACTCCTTTTATTTTTTATGTGATGTATCTTCACTAATATACGTAGGGGCAGTTTTTGGTGCTGTTCCCCTCTTTACCTTGTGGTAATAATCGTAAGTCATAGGCACATCATCTGTAAGTATATCAGCATCAACAACTTCACCAACAAATATAGTATGTGTGCCTACATCCATGCTATCTATAACCTTTGCCTCTAAATATGCCAGGGTATGGTCAAGGACTATAGGCGTATTTAGGCTACCCTTTTTAAAATTAACGCCTTCAAACTTATCTATGTCTCTGCCGCTCTTAAAACCAAACGTACCTATAAATCTTAGCGGAGTGTTCTGTGAAAGGACAGAAACAGCGAATACACCACTTTCTTTCACATACTCATGGGTAAGATTTTCTTTATTCAAAGATACAGCAATTCTTACAGGCTCAGAGGTTATTTGAAAAACAGTATTGGCTATTTGCCCATTGTATCTTCCCTCTTTGTTAAGTGAGGATACAATATAAAGACCATAACTTATCTTGTGTAGCGCCCTTTTATTCATATTCTCCCCCTTATGGACCTAAATGTATATCAGGAGAAAAGGCCTCATAATCTTCAAACTTTTCGGCAATCTGTTTTTCCAGTTCAAGCAATCTATAATGTCCAAGTTCCATATCAGCGAATATCTGAAGCATTTTTCTAACCTCAGGTTCATCATTGAATCTATCAGATAATGAGAGGTAGAAATCCCTTGCTGCAAGTTCTGCATCCATTGCACCTTGAAGTATCTCACTTATAGGCATATCATCATCCGCTTTTATCTCAGGAAGAGGAACGATGGTCTTCTCTGGAAGTTCAGGTACGTCTTCACCCATCTTTCTTTTATAAATCTTTTCAATATATTCTTTATGCTTTTGTTCTTCACCTGCAAGGAACTCAAATCTTTCCTTGAGTAAAATGTTATCTACTCTATCTTTTAGTTTGAGATACACATTCTTGCTTTCAACCTCGCTTTTTATGGCAGCCAAAAGCAAACCTCTCAATTCATATTTTCCAAGGTCCATAAGAACCTCCTTAAAAGGGGGCAAAGCCCCCATTTTTTATTCTACTTCTATCTTCTTCTCTGAACTCCAAAGACCGTGGATATTGCAGTAAGAGAGGGCATAGAATGTACCAGGCTTGGAGATCTTTAATTTTGCTGAGACATGCGGCTCTGAAAGCACTTCACCCTCACCATGAGCCATGAAATCATATCTTCCGACCATTACAGGGAACTTCCCATCATCTGGTTTAAAATAAAGTTCTATCCATGAAATATGATGCTCCATTGTGTTTGGATGTGGAATCTCCTTGCCAACACTAACTTCTACCTCAACAACCTCTCCCTTTTTTACTTTATCTTTTACCTCTATTACGGGCACATGCTTTTCACCCTTGAAATCACCTGTCTGTATCATATCTTTTAGCATCTTTTACCTCCTTTTTAATTAAATAAAAGGCAGGCTAAAGCCTGCCTTTTAAGGTTTTTTACTTTAATTCTTTGTGGCATAACCACCAGTCATAGCACTCAATCTCACCTTTTTTCTTTGACTCTTCCCTCTCCTTGATGGCTTTCACTGTCCCTGCAGGGGGAACAATTGCTCTATCCTTTATAAGTTCATTATCAGGCCATTTGTGCGGAAGTGCAACACCATACTTATCAGATGTCTGAAGGGCCTTCAATGCTCTCAAAATCTCATCCCAGTCCCTTCCTACTTCAGGAGGATAATAAACGATCGCCCTTATCTTGCCCTTAGGATCAACAATGAACACTGCCCTTGCCGTATTTGTTGCATCGGCAGGAATCATACCAAGTTTCTTTGCTACAGCCCCTGTATCATCAGCAATAATAGGAAATGTTATCTCAACATTGAGCTTGTCCTTTATCCATTCTGTCCATTTCAGATGTGAGAATACCTGGTCCACACTCAATCCTATGACTTCTGCTCCAAGTTCTTTGAACTTATCCTGTCTTATCTGCATACCATAGAACTCTGTAGTACATACAGGTGTGAAATCGGCGGGATGGCTGAACAACACGAACCATTTGCCCTTATAATCATCAGGCAGTTTGATCTTACCGTGTGTTGTATTTACTTCCATCTCTGGGAACTTTTCTCCCAGTACTGGTATTCCTCTTTCTTCCATCTTCTACCTCCTTTTTAACGATTTTTGAATTATAATAATTATAATCTAATCCTCTCGGTCTGTCAAGCCTTACTATTATTATATCTATTATATACATTATTTTAAGTGTACTGTCAAGTGATATGGGTTTTTAAAACATACAGATGGGTTTATAATTGTTATACTATGAAGGGCATTATTATAACAATAGGAAATGAGATATTAAAAGGCGATATTGTAAACAAAGACCTTGCCATTATTGCCAAAACGGCAAAAGCCTATGGCATAGAGATAGAAAAGGAGATAACAGTAAGGGATATAGTGAAAGACATTCAAGATGCCTTAACTTTCTCGGCAGGTTATGATATTGTCTTTGTTTCAGGCGGACTTGGACCTACAGAAGACGATTTAACAAGAACAGGGCTCGCAAACTTCTTAAATACAAAACTCAAATTTGACGAAGACCTCCTAAAAAGCGTAAAAGAACGAATAAATAGTTGGCACCTTCCAGAAAGCCCCCTCCATAAACAATATGCATATTATCCTGAAGGATGCAAAACCATAGATAACCCTACGGGTCTGGCGAGTGGTATTTTGTGCAAAAAAGACAACACTATCATAATAGTATTGCCTGGTCCTCCAAGAGAACTTGAACCTACACTCAAAAATGCCATGAAGATGTTAAATATACCCAAGAAACAAGAGGGCATAGTTAAAATATACAGGACATTTGACATAAGAGAGACAGAAATACAGGAGATAATACGGCAAATAGATCCTGAAAAGAAACTTAAGGTGGGTTATTATCCTTCTATTTATGGTGTTAGAGTGAAAATAGAGTATAAAAACGAAGATGAAATACATCATTTTGAGCCCATATTACGGGAAAAATTGGGGAATGACCTTTATTCTGATGAAAACGAAGAATTAGAAGAAGTCTTTGGAAAAATCATGAAGAAGAAGGGACTTACTGTGAGCACTGCAGAATCATGCACAGGTGGTCTCATAGGTGACCTTATTACAAGGGTATCAGGCTCCAGTGCATATTTCATGGGTGGAATTATTGCATATTCAAATGATGTTAAAATAAAGGTTTTAGGTTGCAACGAAGAAGACCTAAGAAAATACGGTGCCGTTTCAGAACAGATAGCAGAACAGATGGCGCAAGGTGCAAGGCGCATAATAGGAACAGACATAGGCATTGCCACAACAGGTATTGCAGGTCCAACTGGTGGTACGCCAGAAAAACCCGTCGGACTTGTTTACATAGGTTATAGTGACAGAGAAACAACCAGGGTAATAAGAAAAATCTTTAAAGGCAATAGAGAAGAGATAAAAAAACAATCCGCTTTATATGCACTTGATTTAGCAAGGAGGATGATATCATGAAGAAACTTTTAATCATTACAATCCTGGTAATATTCCAGGCAGGATGTAAGAAGAAAAACTTAGGTACTGATATACATTACCTTTATAAAAAAGGTGATGTACTAACCTTACCTCAAAAGGCAAAAAAATTCTATATACTTGAGATCTTAAGAGACAGCCAAAACCTCGTATTTTTAAATAAAAATACCTATTCACCAACAAAAGAAGCATACGGCTTTATAGGCTTTTTTGAGGATGCCGATACTACTGTTAAATTCTATGGGATAGACACTTCCATCTCCAACTCATCCCTTTTAGTATCCCTTTATTATTTTAAAAAGTTTTACACGCTCCCTTCATCTCTAATCTCCATTATAAAGAACAATTCTTCGCCAATTGCCACATACATGCTCTTTTATCTTGATTCCATCAGTCCTGATACCCTGTATGAGAGGGCCATGACATATTATAAAAATTTACCATCCTTAAATGAAGAAGAGACATATTATCTTGTAAAAACAATGTATGAAATCCAAAAAGGAACAAACAAAAACTTAGCACTTCTTGACTCAGTAATCAACTTCTATTTAAAAAACTGGCCATATAGTAAAAACGCCTCAAGGATATACTACTATCTTGTCTCAAACAACAAAATAAAAAACGATACAATGATAAACATATACAAAAAACTAATTTTAAAAAACCCATACGACCCATATGCTTTACAATTCATGGCATTTTTAGCCGATACAACCATTAAAGGAAACAAACATAAAAAATACCTAAAAGAGTTCTTAAAATCTATGCAGAAATTTCCAATTACATCCCAGAGTATTCAACTTACATTCTACATACCCGAACTCTTCAATTATCTTGATGCTGAAGATACATCCAATATAATAAGAAGGAACTTTATTGACGAATTCGGAAGCCCCCCATATCTCATCAAACTATGGAGCACATCAACGCTCATATCATACCATTTTGCCAAAGGCTATTATCTAAAAAGTATAAAAAAATACAAAGATGCTATCTCGGCATTCAAAGAGTGTAGAAACTACAATATTCCAGACTACTATGTAGAAGAAGGCGACAGGCAAATCATTGACATATACAAAAAAATGGGCAAGTACAAAACAGAAGACGCCAAAGAGGTAGCACTGGATCTATTATCAAGAAACCCAGTAGATTCCATAGGTAGAGAAGTCATTGGAAATCCCAATGATGATAGCCTATTTAACATGCTAAAGCCCATATTAAAAAAGAGAGCAAAACCTTTGAATCCAAAGATAGAGTTCACATTGCTAAAAGGTGGCAAACAAGATGTAAAAAAACTACTTGGAAAGGCATGGATTATAAAGTTCTGGTCAGTTTACTGCCCACATTGCAGGAGAGAGATACCCTATGAAAACGAACTCTATCTTGATTTAAAGGACAAAAAAGATTTCGGTTTTCTCGCATGTTCCCTTAACTCAAAAAAAGAAGTAGAAAAATTCTTAGACAAGAACGCCTTTTATTTCACACAGTGTTATGGATGCGGAAAACTAAGAAGGTATTTCAATATCTCAGGTGTGCCAGCATATTTTGTCCTTGATAAAAACGGGAATATAGTATTTTCACACATAGGAGAGGACAAAAACATAAAAAGCAGGCTCAAGACCGAACTAATCTTTGCATCAAAACTATAAATTCAATTATAGATTAAAGGAACAAGCATTTCTTCAAGGGACAGGCCTCCGTGCCTGCCCTTCATAAAAGATGTATTTTTATCATTATCTCCACAAACAATATAATAATTCTCCTTAGGAATAAGAACAACATCCCCCACTCTTTGTCTAAATTCTTCTTTAAGTTTTCCACCCCATAGACCTTTATGCTCAACCTCAGAGCGCAACATCACATGAACCACATCCCCAAACTCATTTTCCACTTCCTTTACAAACTCCTTCTTATCCCTCACATTCAAGTACATGGCTCTTGGCTCGCCAGCAGGATACCCAATAATCCTTTTATAAATGCCACTTTTCTTACAAATATCAATAGACTTTTCCTCTGTAGTGGGTATATGACCATGGTCTGCTGTAATCAAAAAGAGCGTATTATCCATGTATTTAGAAAGATAGCGATCAAGCAACTCGTCAAAAAAACGCATAAATGCCAAAACCTCCTCAGAATAAGGCCCATAGGCATGAGACAAAGTATCCACAGTTGGCGTATAAAGGGAAATAAACCTTCTTCCACCCTCCTTATCCAATACCTTAGATGCACCCACAACAAGGTCTATATCATCACTATGCGGCACATTCTCCATAAAACCATAAACAATTTTAGAAAAGGACGACCCAATAAACTCCTTCCTTAAAAAAGGATATACCCTGACACCTTCCCTTGCTAAGGATTCATATATGTAGAATTCTGGCATAAAAACCTTTTCGTCAAGTGGAACCCTTGTATTCTCAAGACCTTCTATGTTGTAGAAAATAGTATTCATAGTTGTAAAAGGCCTATCCAAAAACATCCTAAACCCCAAAATACCGTGTTCAGACGGCAAAAGCCCACTGGCAAAACTCACAAGTGCCGTAGCCGTTGTAGAAGGAAAGGTGCTTGTAATATATGCAGAATGCAAAGAGGACAAGAAAGGGATTGCATGTTCTTCTTTCAACTTCTTAAACAATTGATAACCAAGTCCATCAATAATAATCAAAACAAGATGCTCTTTGTCCTTGTTAATATTTAATTCCTGAAATGTCAAAGAATCCGTATGATGCTCCATGAGTGGATGCCGCGACGCACCAAAAAACTCCATAATAAAATGAGGAACCTCCACAATAGATTTTCCGCCATATTCAGGCATTACCAATGCTTTCATAATCACTCCTCTTGTTTTCAAATAAATTATATAGCAAAAACCTCGTAAAGACATTAAAAACTATGAGTTTCGAGCCCGCTTGACTAAAGTAAAAATATTCAAAAAAGGGCCGGCATCTCTAAAATTAAATATTAAAATAGAGGATAGATAACAAAACATTTATATAGAGGCAAAATTTTAAAAAATCTTTAAGTTATAATAAATTAAAGTCAATTTTCAAAAATTACTTCAACCCCCAGTAGTGTAAAAAACCCCGGGGTACGAAG
>CAJXJZ010000005.1 GCA_913055745.1 uncultured bacterium
CAATAGGCACCCCCCTTGTTTTGATACCAACGACTACTGTATTATCAAGGTCCTGGGTTTTCTCTACAATTTCTGCAGTAAGTCTACGCAATGTTTTTGTAATTTCTTCTTCAGTCATTAGAACATACTTTTCCACAAGCATAATGCCTCCTTGGTTTTAAAAATTATAAGAACTTATACTCGGCTAATCAATCTATTTTGTTTATTTAAAGCCAATTCGCCGCTCAGTTTTCTTATTTTCTTTTTCAATACCTTCTACCATATCACTTATCCTCTTGCCACCGAACCTCTTTTTCACCTCATCATCAAGCCAGTCTGCATACATAGAAAATTGATACAGTACAGTAGCAAAAATATTAAAATCAAGGGTTTCCACAGGTAGGGAATACCCTATGTAAACCTTGTTTTCATCAACCCTTATATTACCAAAAGGCTTGGCTCCATCTGTAAGAAGAAACTTTAAAAGTCCCTCACCTGGTTCAACACCCTCTATAACATCTGCTATAAAGACAATATCGTCCTCTCCAGACACTATATGGATCTGAGTACTTTCGTAAAGAAGAACGATGTGGCGCTCAAGTTTTTCCCCAACATCTTTATAAGGGAGATTCATCATATCCAGGTAAAAATATATCTTATCCCACACCTTCTCATCAACGATACTCATATCTTAACTCCTTTTTGATAAATTATACAGCAAAATCTTCGTTGTTTCATCATATATTTTGTATCCTGCATTTTTGCCTTATAATCTAACTATGAAACCACCTGTATATTTTATAGATGGCGAATTTACAACCTGTGCGAAGATACCCGTTGATGACAGGGGCTTTTATTTTGCAGACAGTGTATATGAGGTTATAAGAGCAAAGAATAAAAAGCCATACTTTCTTAAAGAGCACATAAAAAGACTTAAAAGAGGCCTTCGTGAACTTAAAATCATAGAGCCATCCTATCTTAAAGATATAGAAAATATTGTAAATGAAGCCCTTGAAAGGCTCAATGTATATGAATCCTCTATTTACATACAGATAACAAGGGGAAAAGAGCAAAGGCATCACCTTCCAAAAGAGGGCATAGCCCCTACATTTCTGTTAATTGCTTCTGAATTTAAACCCTTGTCCCATAATCTTTTGAAAAATGGTGTACCACTTATTTTTTATGAAGATATAAGGTGGGGAAGGTGTGATATAAAAACAACCATGCTTTTACCCAATGTCATGGCAAAATTAGAGGCAAGAGAGCGGGGATATTTTGATGCTGTATTTTATAAAAATGGCATTATAACAGAGAGCACATCCTCTTCATTTTTTGCGGTAAAAGATAAAAAACTCATCACTCATCCAAAGGATACAAATATATTACCTTCTATAACGAGAGAGGTGGTTATAGAGAAAATAGCACCCAATTTGGGCATGGAAGTTATTGAAAGGCCTCTTAAAGTAGAAGAGATATCAGAAATAGATGGTGCCTTTCTCGCAGGCACTACCTATGATATATTGCCCATAAACAAAATAGAAAATATAGATTTCAGGGTGCCTGACACTATTTTACAGATTCAAAAATCATATTTCGTTCTTGTGGATGAAATAACAAAATAATCTACAAATATTGACTAACCAAATCACATACCTTTTCTAAAAATCTTCTATCTTCATCCTTAAATGGTGATAGTGTGTGTGAGTCAATGTCAAGTTCACCTATTATCTTCCCATCCTTGAATATGGGCACCACTATCTCAGACTTTACTTTTGGACTGCACGATAAGTAATTTTTTTCTTTTGATACATCCTGCACTATAAATACATCCTTGCGCTCTGCTGCCTGGCCACAGATACCCTCTCCAAATTTAATCCGAACATGTTGGGTTGGCTCTCCAAAAAAAGGACCCAAAACGAGTTCATCTTTTTTATCTTTTTCTACAAAATAGAACCCAACCCAATCGTAGTGTTTTACATTTTCTGCGAGGAACTTACATACTTTGTAAAGTCTTTCCTCTAATTTTTCTGGTCCTTTTAAAATACTTTCTATCTCCTTTAACATCTATAACTCCTTTTTAAGATTTTCCCAAAACTCCACAGCCTTCCTGTGATGTGGTATTACAATAGAACCACCTATAATCAACGATATATTCATAGCCTCAATAACCTCATCATCATTAACATTTTCCTCAAAACATCGCATAAGATGATACATGATACATTCATCGCATCTTAATACCATGGAACCAACAAGACCCATGAGTTCCTTGTACTTTACAGGTATAGCGCCCTCTTTGTAAACACTGTTATCCAAATTGTAAAACCTCTTTGTGTTAAGGTTTGAATACTTTAGAACGAGTTCATTCAGATAGTTTCTTTCTCTTTTAAACTCCTCAGGTTTTTTCATACCTATTTCTCCTGCAATCTTCCATATCTTTAATTATAAGGGATTTATTATCGCACATCCTAAATGGAGAAACCAAACAACGCTGCAACTTAACAGAAGATATTTGAAATACCAACACTAAGCTTTAAAATTAGTTTAAAACAGGAGGTAATTAAAATGCGTTATACTCTTGTAACATTTTTGTTTCTAAACCTACTACATGCCGCAATCATTTCCAAAAATCTGCAAACAGAATTGAACTCTAACAAACCGTATATAAAAGCAATGGTCATAATGAAAGAAAGGGCAAACATTGCTAAGATAGGTAAAGGGGCATATAAGGAAAAAGCCATGCTACTCCGTGAAGTGTCAAGGCAAAGCCAAAAGGAAATTATACAATTTCTAACGTCTCATAAGAATGAAGTTTTATCCTATAGGTCCTATTGGATAAGTAACGCATTATATGTAAATGCTTCACCAACTATAATCCGTAAAATAGCAGAGTTTCCAGGGGTTTATATGGTGAAAGAAGTAAGCACATGGCACATCCTAAAAACCACACCCAGCCTTTCTCTTAAAACTTCTGTAAGCGACAAGACTGTTGAATGGAACATTGATAAGATAAAGGCCGATTCTGTATGGACATATTATGGCTATTCTGGGAATGGGGTAAATGTAGGAATACTTGATACAGGCATAGACCCCTCGCATCCAGCACTTTCAGGTAATTTCTCAGGGCATTTTCATGATGCTGTAAATGGTAACACTTCACCGTACGATGATCATGGTCATGGCACACATGTGGCAGGTACCATTGCAGGTGGTGATGGACCAGGACCCTTCCAAGACGATATTGGTATAGCATATAATGCGCTTTTATCCTCCTGCAAGGCTTTTGATGATCAGGGACAGGGTTCTGATACAAGTATTTTGGACTGCTCTCAATGGTTTGTGAGCCTTAAGGCTGATTCAGGCGTTGATATAAGGATTATAAGTAATTCATGGGGTGGAGAACACGGAAACCCATGGATGTGGAGCGATGTGTGGAATAACTGGAGGGGTATGGATATAATCCCTGTTTTTGCCGCAGGTAATTCAGGCCCTGGGGCTGAAACAGTGTCAAGTCCTGGTGATTATCCCTTTGTTATAGGTGTGGGAGCGACTGATATAAATGACAGTATCGCTGATTTTTCAAGCCGGGGGCCTGCACCAGATACAGGCCTTTATGCTGATACGACTTACTGGTCAAGACCTGATTGGAATTTCATAAAGCCTGATATATGCGCACCAGGCGTGGGAATACGATCAAGTCTTCCCAATGGACAATACGATTCATGGGATGGAACGAGTATGGCAACGCCCCATGTGACAGGTGTTATAGCCCTTATGCTTGAGAAGAATCCTTCCTTAGATTATGAAACCGTGTATGATATTCTAACGAATCATGCTGTTGATACTCTTAGTGGAATAACTTATCCCAACAATGACTACGGATGGGGTCGTATTAATGCCCTCCTTGCCATAGAAAATACCCCTTCACTTACAGAGCCATTTATAGTTAGACAGAACGTCTATGTTGTTGATACATCAGGCAACAATAATGGTTTGCCTGACCCTGGTGAAACTGTAAACCTATATGTTGCATTAAAAAATCTTGGCACTGACCTTTCAAATGTAAGCGCCACATTGAATGTGCTTCCTCAATATGCTTCAAAGATTACCATTTTGGATAATACATCCTATTACGGTATCATGCCCAAAGACAGCATAAAAAATGGAGATGGCTTTGTATTCACAGTGGATACCACTTGGAGAAGTGGACTTAAGGCACAATTTGAACTCATAATAACAGGGGATAGTGGGTACACTAAATACGACACCTTCCAATTACAAATCGGCATACCTAAGTACTATACTTGGTTTTATTTTGACTATTCAGATATGGAGGGTTGGACTACAAATGGAACATGGGATAAAACCACTACCACATATCATTCTTCTCCCTCCTCGGCGACAGACTCACCACAAGGAGAATATGCAAACGATACCCATAACTATATGCTTCTTGAACATCCTTTTGACTTAAGTGATGCATATTTTGCAAGAATAACTTTATGGCACAAGTATAACTTTGAGAATAACTATGATTTTGGGTATATCCAGGTTTCATCAGATTCAAGTGATAATGCACAGTGGACTACCATAGCATCCTATACAGATTCTATCCTAAATTGGGTTGCAGATACCATAAATATCCCTTCACAGTTTATGGGACAATCTATATTTATAAGGTTCTTAGTTGAAAGTGATGGGAGCGCTACGCGTGATGGATGGTATGTTGATGATGTAAAATTGGAAAAGGATGTACCACTTCAAGGAGTCCATCTTCAAAGTATGGGCATAGAGGTAATTGATAGTACAGGCAATTATGATCATACACTCGACCCAGGAGAAACAGGTACTTTGCTATGGCATATAAAAAACATTGGCCAAGAGGCAGCATCTAATATTCATGCCACCATTTTCTGTAGTTTTCAGGGTATTACACTCTTAGATGATACATCCTTTATTGATACCATTGAACCCGATTCAACCATATACTTCACATTCAAGATCAATGCAAGTTCTAATATACCACACGGTTCAAATGTACCACTCATACTTATCTTACAAGGAGACAATGTAGATGATACGTTGAATACCACATTGCAAGTAGGAAAGGTTTTCTTTACAGAAGGAGATTCTCTTTATATAGCACTTGATGATGCAGACACGCTTTATACCCCACTTGCCCCACATTATGAGCAAATAGATCTACAAGGAAATGCTGGTTCAATTTCCCTTAGGGATGATGATAGACAAGAGGTATCATTGCCATTTACCTTTAAATTCTATGGCATAGAATACACAAGTTTGTGGGTATGCTCTAATGGGTGGATATCCTTTGGCAATGACCCTGGCACAAATGCCTATCAAAATGCTCCTTTGCCATCTCCCGATACTCCAAATACATTAATTGCACCCCTTTGGGCAGACCTTGATCCATCAAGTGGTGGAAATATCTATTATTTAGGCGATACCACTAACCATAGGTTCTTGCTTCAATTTAAAAATGTACCATTTTACGGTAGCACCACATCCATTGCGTCATTTACTGTTATTTTGTATGATCCTGCATTCTACCCAACTCCAACCGGAGATGGTGATATATTAGTGCTTTATGATACAACGCCCAATAGGTCAAATTTCTCAGTTGGAATAGAAGACTCCTCTGGCAATATTGGATTAGAGTACTATTACAATGGTAATCTTAATCAAGGAGCAGAGCAAATAGTAGAGAAAAGGGCCGTTCTCTTTACAACAAAATCTCTCTCAAAGGTAAAAGAGCAACAACAACATAAAACGCTATTCTCAGCAAGAGTTGTTTACCTAAGCGATTTTTCACCTGTTCTAAAACTCAATCTACCAAAAGATGGCAAGGTAAAAATATCCTTATACGATGTATCCGGTAGGAGAAGAGGAAATCAAGTTGTATACAAACTATCCCAGGGGAGCCACACCATATCCCTTGGTACTATACATTTAAGAAAAGGTGTCTACTTTGCTCATATAACATCTCACAACAACAGTGTAATTAAAAAGTTTCTTATCTTGAAATAGGCATTTAAAAGGGGGATTAATCCCCCTTTTTTTTATACTTAAATTTTTCTATTTTATGTTTTGAGAGGTCCTTTGGTTTATCCCTTAAGTTTGCTATCATCTCACCCAATGAACCCATGGAGAGGAGGATAAGTGCCCAAACAAGAAGCAAAATAGTGGCATATAAGAGTGGCCTATATCCATGACCCATGATACGTAGCACAATGGCAATGAGAAAGACTATAACTCCCGAGATACCAGTAATCAAACTCCAGGTTCCAAAAAATAGCATAGGACTCTTTATAAAACTCAACTGAAACTTCACAGCAAGAAGGTCCATCGTTCCTACAACAATCCTCCAGGGGCCCTTAAATTTACTCTTTCCTCCAACCCTTGGATACAAGGTAACATCAATTTCCGTCATCTTATAACCATATTCATTTGCGATAGGAACTATGTACCTATGCCACCCTCTTCTGTGTGGTATAAGTTCAAAGATCTCTCTCCTCATAATCTTAATGGAGTTCATATCTGATATAGGTACACGGAATATTTTTCTTGATAAGGCATTGTAAATAGAGGATACAAACTTTTTCTCGTACTTTCCCTTTTTCTTGCCTGCTACAAGGTCATACCCCTCTTGTAATTTCTCTGCCATACGCTTTACATCCTCCAGTCTAAACTGTAAATCTGCAGGGAAAAATACAAGCGCATCGCCTTCTGAGTATTCAAAGCCAGAAAGCAGCGCTTCTGTCAAACCAAAGTTTCTGCGATGTTTAACAATTTTTACATAAGGATACTCAGGATAGAGTTTCTCAAGAAGTTCAAAAGTCCCATCAATAGAGCCATCATCCACTATGATAAACTCCCAATCAGATGGATTTTTCTGTTTAAACCTATCAATATGCCTTAAAAGTTCTTTAATATTGTCTTTCTCATTGTATGCTGGGATGATCACACTTACTTTCATACCTTTTAAGATAAGGCATGATATACAAAATCCAAACCCTTAGATGTATATGACAGATAAATTATTTGAACTTACCTACACTTTCCATTATTATTTAAACAAGAAGGAGGATAAAATGGGTAAATTGGATTTCGTGAAAGAGGAGATAGAACGGCTTAAAAAAGAAGGGCTATATGTAAATATAAAGACCATTGAGAGCCCACAAGGCGCATGGATAAAGGTTGATGGCAAGGAAGTTCTGAACCTTTGCTCAAATAACTATCTCGGCTTTGCAAACCATCCAGTGCTCAAAGAAAGGGCAAAAAGAGCCATTGATGAGTTTGGTGTAGGTCCTGGTGCCGTGAGGACCATAGCAGGAACGATGAAACTTCACAGAGAACTTGAAGAAAAACTGGCTAAGTTCAAAGGTGCTGAAGCGGCTCTTTCGTTTCAATCAGGTTTTAACACCAATCTTGCTGTAATACCTGCATTAGTTGGTCGTGGGGATGTAATCTTTTCAGATGAACTCAATCATGCCTCTATTATAGACGGTTGTAGGCTATCAAGGGCGGAGATCGTGCGTTTTAAGCATGCAGATCCACAGGACCTCAAAAAGAAACTTGAAGAATACAAAGAGCATCCTGGTAAAAAACTCGTTGTAACAGACGGAGTTTTCTCAATGGACGGTGATGTAGCACCATTAGACAAATATGTTGAGGTCGCAGAAGAGTATGATGCTATTACCATGGTGGACGATGCACATGGAGAAGGTGTTTTGGGCAATAGTGGAAGGGGTATTGTTGACAGCCTTAAATTGCATGGGAAGGTTGACCTTGAAGTTGGGACACTTTCAAAGGCCTTTGGTGTAGTTGGAGGATATGTTGCAGCCAAAAAAGAAGTTATAGAGTATCTCAGACAAAAGGCAAGGCCATTCCTCTTTTCAAGTGCTGTAACACCTCCTGATGTGGCAGCTGCAATTGCTGCTGTAGATATACTAACAGAGTCAGATAAACTCGTTGTCAAACTATGGGACAATACAAACTACTTTCAAACAGAAATAAAAAACTTGGGTTTTGACATAGGTGAGACTGAAACTCCCATCACACCCATTATGCTCGGAGAAGCCCCCATTGCGCAGGAATTTTCCAAGAGACTCTTCAAAGAAGGCATTTTCGCACAGGCAATAGGATATCCAACTGTTCCAAAGGGTAAGGCAAGGATAAGGGTGATGATTTCTGCTGTGCATGAGAAAAAGGACCTTGATTTTGCACTTGAAAAATTTGCCAAGATTGGTAAAGAACTTGGAGTGATAGAGTAGAAGACATAACTTGTTGAAAGAGCGTATCTTAAACTTTATCATTTAAGGCCCAAACAAGAATGAGGTAGGTATGGCTAAATTTAAATTCCCAAAAGGGGAAGAAAGAGAAATCGAAGATATTAAGGGTAAAACTATACAAGATGTTGTTGGTAAGAGAAAGGATTATCTTGTTGCCATTGTAGATGGCGTACCAAAAGATTTAACATTTAAACTTACAGGTTCTGAAAATGAAGTAGAGATATGCGACTTCAGTCATCCTGTAGGTAAAGACACTTATTGGCATACAACATCACACATACTTGCACAAGCTGTTAAGGAACTGTTCCCTGATGTGAAGGTTACCATAGGACCCGCCATAGAAAACGGTTTTTATTATGATTTTGATACTCAAGGGTACGCATTTACACCCAAAGACCTTGAAAAGATAGAAGCGAAAATGATAGAAATAACAAAACTGGACCTTCCTATAAAAAGAAGAGAACTCTCTCGCAAAGAGGCAATAGAGTTTTTTAAAAAGTTGGGGGAGACCTATAAAATAGAAATCCTTGAAGAGATTGAATCCGATACCGTATCTATATATGAACAGGGTGGTTTTGCTGACCTTTGCCGAGGTCCACACCTTCCCTCTACAGGCTATGTTAAGGCAATAAAAATCCTCTCCTCCTCTGGTAGTTATTGGCGGGGCGATGAGCATAATGCGCGCCTTCAGAGAATATACGGCATATCTTTTCCTAAAAAGTCTATGCTTGATGAGTATCTTAAAATGATAGAGGAGGCAAAGAAGAGAGACCACAGAAAATTAGGTAAGGAACTTGACCTATTCTCCATTCAGGAAGAGGTTGGACCTGGACTTATCCTTTGGCATCCGAGGGGCGCTACTATCAGAATGGTTATAGAGGATTTTTGGAAAAACGAACATCTAAAAAGGGGTTATCAACTCGTGTACACCCCTCATGTTGGAAGGGCTAATCTCTGGCAAACCTCAGGGCATCTTGATTTTTACAGGGAGAATATGTTTCCTGTTATGAAGGTTGATGAGCAGGAATACTTCATAAAGCCTATGAACTGTCCTTTCCACATACTCATCTATAAGTCAAAGGTAAGAAGTTATAGGGAATTTCCTATTAAATATGCTGAAATGGGAACCGTCTATCGTTATGAAAAATCAGGTGTATTACATGGGCTTTTAAGGGTTCGCGGTTTCACTCAAGATGATGCCCACATATTTGTAAGAGAAGACCAGGTAGAAGATGAAATTAAGAAGGTCCTTGAGTTTACACTCTTTATGCTAAAGAGTTTTGGGTTTGAAGATTTCAGTATCTATATCTCAACCATGCCTGAAAAGCATGTAGGCTCTATCCAAATGTGGGAACTCGCTACCAGATCCCTTAAAGAGGCGGCAGATGACATGGGACTTTCTTATGAAATTGATGAAGGTGCAGGAGCATTCTATGGGCCCAAAATTGATGTAGTGATAAAGGATGCACTAAAAAGAGAGTGGCAGTGCTCAACTATTCAGTTTGATTTTAATCTACCTGAGAGATTTGATATGACATATAGAGATAAAGATGGAACAGAAAAACGGCCATATATGATTCATAGGGCACTCCTTGGCTCCTTTGAAAGGTTCCTTGGCACATTAATAGAACATTATGGTGGTAATTTACCTGTATGGCTATCTCCCACACAGGTTAAGGTATTGCCTATAAGTGAAGAAAATAGTGAGTTTGCAAGAAAAGTCTACAAGACACTAATTTCCAAGAATATAAGGGCAGAACTGGATGATAGGAACGAAAAGATAGGTTATAAGATTAGAGAAGCCGAGAAGATGAAAGTCCCTTACATGCTTATAATTGGCAGAAAGGAAGAAAGCATGAATGGTGTATCCTTGAGGGTACACGGCATGGGTGATAAAGGCTTTATTAAACTTGAGGAATTTTTGGAATATATAAATGAGAAGATAGAGAAAAAGGAGGTAGGATATTAGTCCAAGAAAAGGGTTCAGACCACAGGATAGACATCCCAAAAGGGACAAAGAGCCGTATCAGGTAAATTATAGGATAAGAGCGAGAGAAGTTAGGGTAATAGGTCCAGATGGAAAGCAGATAGGTCTAATGAACACAAAAGATGCCATTGAAATGGCTCAGGATATGGGATTGGATCTTGTACTCATTGCCCCAAATGTAAAGCCACCAGTCGCAAAGATATTAGACTACGGAAAGTTTAAATATGAAGAAAAGAAAAGGAAGAAAAAGGCAAAGAAGAAAACACATGGCGAGGTGAAAGACATTTCAATGCGACCTAATATAAGTGATAACGACCTAAATGTTAAACTAAAAAAAATTAGAGAGTTCTTTGAGCACGGTTCTAAGGTCAAGGTTCGCATATTTTTCAGAGGTAGAGAAATGGTTCACACAGAGAGGGGATTTGAACTTGCAGATAGAATTATAAAAGAGTTGGAAGGGGAGTCTCAAGTTGAGGTAAAACCCAAACTTGAAGGGAGGAATTTAACCTTTATGTTAAGACCTACAAAAAAATAAAAGGAGGTAAAAAATGCCTAAGATGAAAACAAAAAGAGCAGCAGCCAAGAGATTTGAAATAACCGGTAGTGGGAAGATAAGAAGAAGAAAGGCTTATAAGAGCCATCTCCTTTCAGATAAGACAAGGAAAAGGAAGAGGAATTTAAGGAAGAAGACCCTTGTTAGCAAGGCTGATGAAAAGAGGGTAAAATTAGCATTGCCTTACACTAAGTAATGATAAGAGAGGCCCAAGGTAAGAAGATAGGTGTTTTGTACGGTGGATGGTCTTCGGAGCGAGATGTATCTTTAAGGTCTGGCAGAAATGTTTATGAAGCACTTTTGAAACTCGGGTACAAAGATACTATACTTATTGACGTTAAAAGGAGCGTTGCAGAAGATCTAAAGAGGGAAGGGATTGATATAGCAGTTATAATGCTTCACGGGAAAGGGGGGGAAGATGGTAGTATTCAAGGGCTTTTAGAAGTATTGGGTATCCCATATACGGGTTCAAGAGTATTAGCATCATCTATTGGTATGGATAAATTTATAACCAAACAAATCTTGAAGAGTTTGAAAATCCCCACACCCCGTGCGGTTTTTGCAACAAATAATGATAATATTTACGAAAAAGTAAAAGAAGTTGAGGAAAAACTCATATACCCGGTGATAGTAAAGCCAAGGAGTGAAGGGTCTTCAGTTGGAATACACATAGTAAGGGATAGGGATGAACTATTAAGTAAATTAGAAGAAAATATAAATCTTTATGGACACATACTTATAGAACAGTTTATTGAAGGTCAGGCTGTAACAGTAGGTATACTTGGAACAGGGAAGAAAGCATTTTGTGTACCATCCTTAGAACTTCGCGTGAAAGGTAGAGCATTTTACGACTATGTAGCAAAATACACCAAGGGATACACAGAGTTTATTATACCTGCAGAGATTCCAGAACATTCCGATAAAAAACTGAAAGAATATGCACTCAAGTTCTATAATGCCATTGAAGGGAGAGGGTTTTCAAGGGTAGATGCAGTAGTAGATGAAAAGGGAGAGGTCTATATTCTTGAAATAAACACCATACCAGGTATGACAGACCTATCTGATCTGCCAAAAGAAGCAGAGAAGATGGGTATATCATACGAAGAGGTAGCAGAATATATTTTAAGATCAGCCTTTGAATAGATATGATAGACGATAGTAAATTATTTAAACATCAAGGAAATGAAGGGCATGAAGATGTGATGCCCAAGGCACCAGAGAGCATAGAGGAGACGGGTCTAAAGCAGGACTTTATTGAAGAACTCATCCTTAAGTTTCTTTATTACAAAGGTACGCTTTCAGGAAGTGAACTTGAAAATTCCATAAAACTCCCTTATTTCGGCGTTCTTGATAAATCACTTAAAGAACTCAGGAACCTTACACTTGTTGATGTGAAAAGGGGTATTTCCATCATAGAAATGCAATGGGAGTTTACCCTTACTAGCAAGGGTGTAGAAAGAGCAAAAGAAGCCTTAGAGAGGAATGGATATGTAGGACCTGCACCTGTTCCACTTCATACATATTTTGATGTCTATAAAAAATACAGCAAAATCATTCCGCTTAAAAAGGAAAAGGTAAAAGAGTCCCTCCATCACTTAATTTTTGATGAGGACACACTAAGAAAAGTAGGAATAGGTTTTTTATCCTCTAAATCAGTATTTTTGTATGGTGAGCCCGGTAATGGAAAAACCTCTCTTGTTGAAGCAATCAGTAAGGTAATGGAAGGCTATGTCCTTGTTCCCTATGCAATAGAGGTATCAGGTCAGATCATAAGATTTTATGACCCCATGCACCACAAAGAGATAGATATAGGGCAGGAGGATAGATACGATAAAAGATGGATACCTATAAAAAGGCCGTTCGTTGAGGTCGGAGGAGAACTAAGACTTGAGAATCTTGAACTTGCTTTTAACCCAGAAACTAATGAGTATCTTGCCCCACTTCAGATGAAGGCAAATGGTGGAATTATGCTCGTAGATGACTTTGGCCGTCAACAAGTAAAACCAGAAGATCTTTTAAATAGGTGGATAGTACCTCTTGAAAAGGAAGTGGATTATTACAATCTAAGAACCGGTGAACAAATTGCCTTTCCCTTCTTAGCAAAGGTAGTCTTTTCAACAAACCTTACAGTAAGCGACCTTGTAGACGAGGCGTTTTTAAGGAGAATTCCCTTCAAGATCCATATTAAAAATCCCACACGAGACCTCTTTATAAAGATCTTTAAAATGTACTGTGAAATGTTTGAAATAGAGTTTGATGAGGCAAAACTCAACGATTTCATAGATAAACATTATAAGCACAGGCCTATGCGTGGTTCACATGCAAGAGACCTACTATTTTATATAAAATCACTTGCATATTACCTTGATACAGAACCCACATTGGATTATCTTGATGAGGCAGCAAGAAACCTCTTTGCAGAAGAGGAAGAATTGGGAACATAGGAGGAAATATAACCCACACCTGATTATACATGCATATAAAGATTGCTTATTACTCTGGAAGCGGGAATACGCAGTATGTTGCACTTTTGTTGAGAAGGTTCCTATCAAGTAAGCACAAGGTTTCCACTTTCTTTATAAAGAAAAACAAGCGGATGGACGATACTTTTGATGCACTTTTGGTGGGTACGCCTGTATATGCGTATGATCCACCCGATATTGTGATTGATTTTATTAAGACCTTGCGTGGTAATGGTAGAAAGGCCTTTATTTTTATAACAAAGGGTCTTCTATCTGGCAATACAGGACACAAAATCGCATATTTTCTAAAAAAATCAGGATTTAAGGTTGTTGGCTCAAAGGACATTCTTATGGCAGATTCCCTCTTCATACTCCTCTCAAAAGAAGGCTCTCTTTTGCATAAAATAATGCTTATTCCGAATATCGGCATAAAAAATAGAGTGAAAAAACTATCTTTTACTATTGAAAACGCTTTTTTAAGTAATAAAGAGATTACGCCATCAAAAAAGTTATATACGCCCATTACCTCTTTTATTGCCCATATGTTCTGGAAGAAAGAAAAAAAATGGCAACAGGCATTTTTTAGTGATGAGCGGTGTGACCTTTGTGGTGCGTGTGTTGGGCTGTGCCCTGAAAACAACATTAAAATAGAGAAGGGTAGGGTTTTGTGGGGATATGATTGCGATTTTTGTTTAAGATGCCTGCATAGATGCCCCCAAAAAGCCATTCAGATAGGTCGTTTCACAAAAAGCAGTCCAAGATACCATGGCCCGGGATTGTGAAATATTTCACGCTTTCTGTTATTATACCCGCTTATAACGAAGAGAAAAGAATAAAAAATACATTGGAGGATGTACAGAGATGGATAAAAGAAAGGAAAATAGATGCAGAGGTTATTATTGTAAATGATGGCTCCTTAGATAATACATTGAAGGTTTTAAAAGAGTTTGAAGAAAAATCCATTTTCAAGGTTATTTCCTATGAAAAGAATATGGGTAAAGGATATGCAGTAAAGGAAGGTATGCTAAATGCAAGAGGCAAGATACGGCTTTTTATGGATGCAGATAACTCTACCACAATAGACCACTTTGACCTAATGTTGCCTTTTTTTGAAAAGGGCTACGATGTGGTAATAGGTTCAAGGCATAAAAAAGACGCAAAGGGGGCCATGCAAGTTAAAAAGCAATTTTTCGTAAAAAGATTTATTGGAAAGGCGGGGAATTTATTGGTTAGAACGCTTCTTGACATTCCATTTTACGATACCCAATGTGGGTTTAAGGCATTCACTGATAAATCAGCCATCATGCTTTTTGGTAACCTTAAAACCTATGGCTGGGCATTTGATATGGAAATACTCTATATGGCGATGAAGATGAACTTCAAGATCGGTGTTATACCTGTAAAATGGTATAACAAAGAGGGAAGCAAGGTGAAATTCTTTGATTATCTAAAAACGCTGAGTGATGTATTAAGAATCAGGTTTGGCCTCCACTTAAGAGAAAAGATTCAATAAATGGGTCAATATCCCCATCCATTACAGCATCCACATTACCTGTCTCATAACCAGTTCTATGGTCCTTGACCATCTTATAGGGATGCATTACATAGGACCTTATTTGATGCCCCCAGCCTATATCCCTCTTCTCTTTTTCTATATCGCCCTTTTTCTCTTTTTCCTCTTGCAATTTTAGTTCATAGAGCCTTGACTTCAATATCTTCAATGCAGTTTGCTTGTTTTGAAATTGCGAACGTTCAGACTGGCAGGTTACAACAATACCCGTTGGAATATGAGTGATCCTTACCGCGGTTTCATTTTTCTGCATATGCTGTCCACCAGGGCCTGATGACCTAAATGTATCAATCTTAAGTTCATCCTCTCTTATGTCAATCTCAACATCCTCAGCCTCAGGATAAACAAATACAGAGGCAAAGGATGTGTGCCTTCTTCTTGATGCATCAAATGGAGATATTCTAACAAGCCTATGAATGCCCCTTTCTGCCTTTAGATAACCATAAGCATAAGGGCCCTCAACCAGTATTGTCACATCTTTTATGCCAGCCTCATCTCCAATTTGAAGATTCAGTATCTTATGCTTATACCCCTTTCTCTCTATCCATCTTAGGTACATACGCATGAGCATCTGTGCCCAGTCCTGCGACTCCGTACCGCCTGCTCCTGGGTGAATGGTCAAGATGGCGTTTTTCTTATCCTCAGGGCGATTTAGGACAACTTTTACTTCAAGGCCCTTAAGTTTTTTCAAGAATGTCTCTATCTCTTTTTCATACTCCTTAGCCAATTCCTCATCTTCATCTTTCATTTCCTCAAGTTCTATGAGATATTGAAGATGCTCATCCATTTTCTCATATTCTGTTATGTCATCAAATAGCATTTTATACTCTATGTTGATTCCTTTTGCCCTATTTTGGTCTTTCCAAATCTCTGGGTCATTCCTGAGTTTTTCAAGCGTTGCCAAACGTTTTTTCTTCTCCTCTATCTTTGCAAAATGCTTGAGTTTTTCGTATTCTTCTTTTAAAACAGAGAGACGATTATCCATACCTATTTTCTTGAAACAATCTCTACCTCAACTTCGCCTTCTTTTATATTAATTTTGGAGACCTTTAAGTCTTCTGCCATATCTTTTAATGCATTATAAAGAAGTTCAGCAGGTATAACAAGTGTATCTTGCTCTATTCTTAAAGGCTTCATTCTATCACTACCAAATGTAGCAATAAAGGACTTAAGGAGTTTATTCATCTTAAATGGTACTATAATCTCTTCATCCCGTATTATTGGCGTTTTAAATTCTACACTCACAGGAACGAGACTTGAACCTTTTACAACAATATAACCTTCATGGACTTTTAAAGAAACCTCACTCATGTAATAACTCAAAAATGGGCCTAATACATGGCGAAGAAACTCCTCTGAAAAGCGAACAGTGAAACGTCCCTCCTCTGCGATTTTGTAATATACATACGACAGAATACCATCTATTAGTTTTTTCTTAAACGCCATTGTAGAATTCCCTTATTTTTTCTACAACATATTCTTGTTCATCATCCCTTAAAAATGGATGCATTGGAAGGGCAAGCACCTTGCGAGACACCTTATCTGTTATAGGAAGTTCACCTTCTTTATATCCAAGGTCTTCAAAACACTTCTGCATATGGAGACCCATGGGATAGTATATATTCGTTCCAATGCCCTTTTCCTTCAAAAAACTCTTTAACTCGTCTCTTTTTTCTACCTTTATAACAAACTGATTCCACACATGTCGCGTAGCCTTTTTATGGACATAAGGTAGTTCAACGAACTCAGAAAGGTCAAAATCTTTAAAGAGTTTCATATAGTATGCTGCTCTTTCTGCACGTTTTTTAGTAAATTCCTCAAGATATTTGAATTTTACGAGTAAAATCGCTGCATGTATTTCATCAAGCCTTGAATTTATGCCAACATAGGTATGATGGTATTTACGGGAAGCACCATGTACCCTGAGTATATTTATCATTTGATCTAAGTCTTCATCGTCTGTTAAAACCATCCCCCCATCCCCATATGTGCCAAGGTTTTTTGTAGGGAAAAAGGAATATATACCAAAATCACCAAATGAAGCAACCCTTTTCCCATCAAACTCCGCACCTATGGACTGAGCAGCATCCTCCACAACCATAAGATTATATCTTTTCGCTATGTCCATTATCCTATCCATCTCTGCACTTTGCCCAAAGAGATGCACCGGGATAATTGCCCTTATCTTTATCTCTTTACCCTTATGTTTTATAATAGTTCCATCTTTCTCTTTTCTTCCTCCTTCAAGTACCTTTTCAATGCTATCTGGTGATATATTGTAGGTTTTTTCATCAATATCAACAAAAACCGGTATGCCTCCTCTCCTATATACTGCACTTGCTGTAGCAAAGAAGGTAAAGGGCGTTGTAATAACTCCTTCATTTTTCTTAATTCCAATAGCCATTTGAGTAAGTAATAGGGCATCACTTCCAGATGCAACACCTTTGGCAAATCTCACACCTGTATAAGATGCTATCTTTTCTTCAAGTTCTTTAACATGGGGTCCTAAGATGTAATAACCAGATGCCATTACCTTTTCTGTGGCTTTCTTTACTTCCTCTTCAATAAATTTATACTCCCTTTTTAAATCTATTTGAGGGACCTGCATATATCCTCCTATTTTGTATTATAATTATCAAGCAAAATAAAGAGATAAGCAAAAGGAAGTATGCCTTTAAATCTATCCCTTAAAATTGAAAGAAAGGTGAGGATAAAAAGAGGAATACAGGCAGGCATCTATTTTGTATGTATAAAGATGCACGCCTCTTTTCTTAAACTCTGGATATATCCTCTTGAAAATGAATGCACATATTATGTTCCTGAATTACTCTTACATGCACAATTTTTGTGCATAATCCAAACTCATTTTGGCATGTAGATTGTATTATTACAGGTGAAAAAGGAGGTTTATCATGAAACTCATGAGAATAGGTCCACTGCTAATCATTTTGGCATCATTTGGATGCCATAGAAAGACCTACCCACTTCTTCCACCATCTGATGTAGAGAGTATAACAGGCGATAATAAAGTGACCCTTTTGTGGACAGATGTAGACAACCCCAATGTAGTATCCTATAGGATATACAGAAGTACAAGCCCTGATGGATATTTTGAGTTAATAGATGAGGTATCAACCAATTCTTATGTTGACCAGGATGTAGAAAACGGCATAACATATTACTATGCACTCTCCAGTGTTGATAGGTTCGGAAATGAAAGCGACCTTACCCAATACCCCATTTTTGACACGCCAAGACCCGAAAGGCATGGACAGAGGGTTTTTGCATACTCCTATTCACACGATACCATGGGATATTCTGGATATCTTCTTGCAGAGTTTAGTAATGTAAATAAGGACAGTGGTGATTTTTACTTTACTTATAAAAATGCCACTCCTACGATAGTTTGCGCACCTTCAACATATATACAGGACATGGGCAAAACAAATGACTTAGCGGATATTAACTGGGCACCGGAAAACGGATGGAATGAGACAGAAAAAACGGCTTATAACGGTCATTCTTATGTTATATGGACACAGGATAACCATTTTGCACAAATAAGAGTGTCTGAAATTACAAATGAATACATGCTCTTTGATGTAGCGTATCAAACAGATCCTGCAAACCATGAACTCTCTATTGAAAAAAATAAAAACACCCATTTTGAGAAAACAAGGAGGTGAGTCATGTTCTGGACAATATTATTAGGTCTTTCCCTTCTCTCCTATGAACAAGGAGTAGGAAGGGTAAAGGTGGTTCGTGGTGATGCAATGGTTTTGCCCTATGGGGCAGATGAGTGGGAATACCTCTTTAAAAACGATGTGATAGGCGAGGGGGATATTGTTAAGACCCGTGAAAACTCAAGGGTCTTATTTGCTTTTGGAAGAGGGAATGTTGTTTCAGTAGGAGAAAACACAAAAGTCGAAGTAAATGCCTTAGATGACAATTACAATCTTAGAATAGATGATGGCGTAATGCGGATTATGTCTAAGGACTGCGAGGGTACAGTGGAGATTATGAACACGGATGTTGATATTTATTCATACAGTACTGTAAGGGTGCAAAGACGCGGGGCTATGGCAAAGGTCTCAGTCATAAGGGGAGAGGCTATGGTGGAAAATGAAACTGTAAGGGCAGGAGAGATGGCAAGAATATATCCTGATGGCAGAATTGTCATAAGGAGAGAGTTTAATCACGACGATTTTGATAGATGGGCTGCAGGATACGAAAGAAGATACATAGTTGTAAGGGAAGTGGAGTATATTCCAGATGATATTTACATTGGTGTTTATGACCTTGAGAACTACGGACACTGGCGATATGTAAGTGGATATGGATGGGTGTGGATGCCAGATGTAGGTCCTGACTGGAGACCTTATTATTATGGTCATTGGGTCTTCAGGGTGCATTATGGATGGGTATGGGTCTCCTATGAAGATTGGGGATGGGTACCGTATCACTATGGTAGATGGGCATGGGTCCCGGGTATTGGATGGGTATGGGTGCCAGGACACAGATGGAGAGGTGCATGGGTTGTATGGTATGAAGGTCCATCCTGGGTGTCATGGGCGCCTTTGGATCCCTACGGAAGGCCCATCGTTTACATAAACTATCATGGAAGAAGAAGGTATGTTGCACCTGTTGTAGACTATGCGAGTTTCAGAAAACCTGTTTATCGGTATAAGCCTCCTACAAATGGCGTCTATAAAAAGCCTGTTTATAGAACCAAAAGCGTTAAACTTACCAGTGGGGCAATTAGAAAATACGAAAAGCCTGTAAATCCCATTGTCCCATCCCATATAAAACCCGTATATAGAAAACAGTGGAAAGACCATGCTGAGAAGATAATTAAAAACCCACAGATTGTGAAAAAGCCAATAGAAAATATTGCACATAGAAGGCATAGTGGCATTGAAACTGGTGTAGAAAAAAACTCCCGTAATGATAGGAAACCTGTAGTAAAAAATAGGCGGAATACCACCGTAAAAAGAGAAACAAACAGTAGATATAAGCCGCATGAAAGAGAAAGTGGTTTACATAAAAGAACACATATAAAAAGGAATAAAAAAGACACGCTTATCCGCACTCCGCGAGAAAGGAAAAGGGGCTCAACAAGGAATAGAACAAGACATATCAAAAGGAATAAGCAAGATTCGGCAATCCGAAATCCTCGTGAAAAATCCAAAAGAGGTAGAAAGGTTGATTTACCGAGGAAAAAGGTAAATAATAGAGTATCACCATGATAAGATACTTGATCTTTTCTCTTATATTTGCTTGCCTGCCCCTTTATGCGGGGCAGGCAAGCATTAAGTATAAGCATTCAAAAAAGGGCCTGGTAAAGAGCGTTGTTGAACTATTAAATTCAAAAAATAGGCAAGATAGCACGAAGACAAAAAAGAATAATGCAAAGAAAAAGAAACATAGAAAAAAGAAGAAGACACATAAGTAGTATCCTTTTTATACTATTATTCGCTTTTGCTGGATGTGGTTCAAAGATGCCACCTCCTGGAAAGCCAGATATAGACCCCCCAAGTATAAAAATCACATATCCTGTGCCCTTTGATACCATAAAGGGTATTGTTAATGTAAAGTATTTATGTACAGACAAAAGCCCGGTTATGTGGGTAAAACTCTATGTGGATGGACGTATTTTTTACACGGACAGTGCCGTATCTTTCTCAATACCCTTTAAAAGTGATACCCTTTACGATGGAAAGCATAACCTCATGTTAGAGGCAAAGGATAAATGGGATAATGCCGCAAAATCCCCTATTGTTACAATTATAACGAACAATGGGAAAAAGAAGGAAGATAAGAATGAAGGAGTGGATAGAATACATAATACAATTAGGTGAGAAGGCAAAAAAAGAATATGATGAGAGGGATTTCGTTGACCTCTGTATCATAGGCAGAAAAATGGCTGAACATCTAAATATGCTTTTAGAAAAGGAGCATATAGACCTGGACATTACTGATATATGGGATTTCTTCTCAAAATATAACGGAGAAGAGGATCTATTTAAACCCCTTCTTGCAAGCCAGTGGGGAGGTTTGCCTGACAGTAAAACAGGAGAGGAATGTATGTCATTTATAAACAAAATACTTTCCATAACAGAGAGGCTAAGATAAAAGGTCTTTTTACATTCATTTTTTCTGATTTATACTATTTTATATGCTGGCGTAGCTCAATCGGCAGAGCAGCGCATTCGTAATGCGCAGGTTGGCGGTTCAAGTCCGCCCGCCAGCTTGGAAATTGATATGCTTATTGAATCTGTTTCTGGTATGAGAGGAGTAATAGGGAAGGACCTTCGCCCGGATATAATAATAGATAGAGCCCTTCGTTTTGCTAAATATACCAATGGCAAGAAATTCCTACTTGCGAGGGATACAAGAAAATCAGGTGAGGCTATATCACAACTTGTAAAAGGCGCTTTATGTTTTTATGGTTTTGATGTCTTTGATGCGGGTATTATTCCAACACCAACCGCATTATTGTACATAAGGGAGCACGATTTGGATGGTGGTTTTATTATAACAGCAAGCCACAATCCAAAAGACTACAATGGCATAAAGTTCGTTTTAAGAGATGGCTCATTTCCACTTAATTGGAATAAAAATGAATACCCTATATTTTCAGGCGATATGGGAGATGTGCATAAGGTAGAAGATGCAGTGGATTATCACATTAAAAAGGTTCTAAAAAACAACGAGAAAACCGGTAAAAAACTTAGAATATGTGTGGATACAAACAATGGTGCAGCATATTCCGCACTTTTCCGTCTACTTACGGCTATGGGGCACGATGTAGTAGCACTTAATAACGCTCCATCTGGCATATTCGTCCATAATCCAGAGCCCAAAAAAGAACATCTTTTAGAACTTGACTTACTTTTAAAACAAAAAGCGTGCGACCTTGGATTTGGCACAGACCCAGATGCAGACAGACTCATAACCGGTATAAGCGAAGTTGGGATCTTAAGTGAGGAATACACACTTCCTCTGGCGATTATTGGATATGGGAGTGGGGATTATGTTGTTGTAAACTACTCTACTTCCATGTTAAGTGATTATGCTGCAAGAAAGATAGGCGCAAAGATTGTAAAAACAAAGGTTGGTGAGGCAAATGTGGTATCTAAAATGAAAGAAATAAACGCCCATCTGGGTGGAGAAGGGAATGGCGGTGTTATCTTCTCTCATATAAACTCGGCAAGGGATTCACTTGTCGGTGCATTCTATATTACAAAACTTGCAGAAAAGGGGATTTTAAAAGATATTGTTTTGTCATTCCCTGTGTATTATCTTGTAAAGGAAAAGATTAAACTCACAGAACAAATAGACATTTTTAGATTAAAAAGTGCTTTGAATGCTGATTTTATAAGTGAAGAGGATGGACTTTACTTTGAATGGCCTGATGCATGGCTTCATGTAAGAAAATCAAACACTGAACCCATTATAAGGATTTATGCAGAAAGTACAGCAGAGGAAAGAGCAAAAGACCTTATAAAAAGAGCCGTTTCATTATTATCATAATGTGGTTTCTGCTATTATTACACCTTTTATCTTCTCAAGTAGATACTACTGGCAACATCCAGGTTTTGGAACAATACCAACTTTCAGGTGATTTTACAGATTCTGTTTTTATAGATACAAAAGACAATGTGGCAATCTTCGTCCATTATTATAAGGGTATACCCATTGATACATATAACATTATGCCACTTGAAAGGTATCTTGACAGTATTCAAACTAAGACTTTAATAGATGATTATCTGAGCATAACCCCTGAAAGTGCCAAAACCACAGGCGCAGGTGAGGGCCTTATTCCTACCATAGATGTTCCCATAAGGTTCCCAAAGGCATTAAGTTTCCTTGGAGAAGGTGGAAAACTTGATATAAGGGGTTCAGAGAATATACTCATGGGTGGACAATCCACCTATATGCATGACCCATCCATGGGCGCGGATACAGGAAGTTCTTTTCCCACATTGAATCTTGAAAGTTCAATGAATGTCCTTCTTACAGGCACTGTTGGTAGTAAACTCCATATCACCTTAGATTACGACCAAAAGAGGGAAGACCAGAATAAGAATATCATAAAATTAAACTATACAGGGGATGAAGACGAGGTTGTACAGAGCATAGAGGCAGGTCAAACGAGTTTTTCCATACAAGGTACCCAGTTTGCGAGTTTTGCTGGAGGGGGAGGAAAATCCGGGCTCTTTGGTTTAAAGGGCATTTTTAACTTTGGTGGGGTCAATGTTCAGGGTGTTCTTACAAGAGAGACGGCTGAATCTTCTCAAGGAACATTCATAGGCGGTGCAAGAGAGGATAGCACTGTTCTCTTTGACAGGGACTATTTAAAAAACAAGTTTTTCTACATAGATGAACCTGACTCTATTGTAAGGATTTTTGTCCTTGTTCATGATGGTTCTGGCGTGCAATCTGGTGAAATTTACCGTTGTGATGCTCGCTATTATGAGCCTGGCACACGGCAGTTTGACAGTACACTCAGTGAACACACAAAGTTTAAAATCCTTGTGGACCAAACAGATTACTACTTTTATCCCGAAAGCAAGGTCTTAGAACTTAAAAATGCCTTAGAGGAGGGTAATATCTTAGGGGTATCGTATGAGACAGCAAGTGGAAGATGGGTGGGTGATAGCGAGTTTAACCCAGATTCAACAATGAGCATAAGGCTTATAAAACCATCGAGGTATATGAATAATATTGACAGTTTAAACTCTCGTGCAGATACACTGAGGGCAAGACTGTTTGAACTTGAACTTAAGAATATCTATCCCATTGAGTTTTACAGTATGGGAGAAAATCAGGCACTATCCATTGATGATATAACACTTACCATCTATAAAGACTCCCTTGGTTCAAATGTATGGAAATCTGGAGAGGGAGGCAGGACATACTTACAAATCCTTGGTATTGATAATAATGGTGATGGTAAGATAGACCCAACAGTCACAGTAAATGGCAAATTCGTGCAGGTATTTGACGGAATAAGGCATTACCTCATATTCCCTGATGCCCATCCATTCGCATCCGATTCCTTACAGGACCCTGATTCTATAATATACAAGAAACAAGATTTAAGGTCTAATGAGGGACAAAAGTACAAACTGGTTTTTAAAATGAAGGCTACATTAAGTAGAACAATAAACCTTGGTCAATCGGATATTGTAGAGGGCTCAGAGGTCGTAAAGTATAATGGGAAAATACTTCAGAGAAACAGAGACTATACAATAGACTACTCCATGGGTACTATTACACTTCTGGATACCAGCATCTTGAACGACCCCAATGCAAAGATAGAGATAAACTATGACTATTCTCCGGTATTTCAATCCAAATCGCGTTCCCTTTATGGCCTTAGGGCAAACTATGGAAATGAAAGATTACGCTTTGGTGCCACTTTTCTTGGAAGAAGTGAAACACAGGATGTAAAAAGACCACAATTGGGCCAGGAACCTGTGAAAAACATGATAATGGAAGGGGACTTTCAGATAAACAGAGATTTAAATTTCCTCTCACCTCTTTTACGCAAGATTACCTGGAATTCAGAGGCCAGAGCACCAAATCTAAGACTGCAAGGCGAAGTTGCCCGTTCAATACCCAATTTAAACACCATTGGATTTGGTTACATTGATGATATGGATAATGCAAAAATATCGCACAGTGTATACCTAAACTATACATACTGGAAGTATGGTTCAAGGCCCGTATTAGCGGATAAAAGTTATGCCCCTTTAGACCTTCTGTGTGATAAGGTGAACTGGTTCACCTTTACAAATCTCTTTAAAAAGGGAGATATATACGACAATCTTACAGATGAGGAGGCACGTCAGAGCACCAATGTTCTTGCTATTCGGATAAAACCACATAACAATGATACGGCATCCTATGCCTCTTTATCACAACTTTTAGATGACAGAGGTATTTCTATTGATGAAATGGAATACCTTGATGTAGTAGTCCATGGGGATAGAGGCAAGATACATATAGACCTTGGTCCATACATTTCTGAGGATGCCATCTGGAGGGATAAAGACGGCAATATAAAAGGGTGGCACCATGATTCTTTATCGGTGATTGATACCGAAGACAAAAATAACGATGGTCAATGGATTGCAGGGAGCGAAGATACAGGATTGGATGGGGTTTTTGGAAGTGACAGTGCGCAAGTAAAGGGTGATGATGGGAATGACGATTTTAAGCCATATAATCCCAAAACAGGCGATTGGTCCCATGTAAATGGCACAGAGCATAATGGCATTTTTGATACAGAAGAATTAAAGGTTGATGGAGTGCTTGATACCACCAATGCATATTTTGAGTACACCATAGATTTGTCCGATACGAACTCTCCTTATCTCAAATCCATTAACAAAAACGGTTTTAGACATTACCTTATTCCACTAAAAGACCCTTCCATTTATAGAAAAGTAGGGAGCCCTGATTTTGAAAACATAAGGATAGCAAGGATATGGATAAATGGTATAAGTTCTGAAAGAACCTATTACTTTGCCAATATTGAACTTGTAGGTTCTAAGTGGCAGAAAATTGGTATATTTTCACGAGATAGCACCTTTCCTGTGGACAGCACAGAAAAAATAGGTGTAAGGACTGTAAGTGTTAAGGAAGACCCAACTTATACAACGCCCAAAGGCGTAAACTTAGAAAGGGATCCTTTAACAGGAGAACTTGAGATAGAACGCTCTCTTGGTGTATCATACACAAATCTTAAAGAAAAGCATTACGCTGTAATAAGACTATATACAGAAAACACACAGGACCTATTGGGATACAAAAACCTACATTTCTTTGTTAAGCCCTCTCATGCCACATCGCCTCCTTATCCAAATCTTTGGATAAGGGTTGGAGATACAGTCAATTATTACGAGTATAGAGTAAAAATAACGAACTCGGATTGGGTTGATGTCAATATTCCCCTTGACTCTATAACAAGATACAGAATGTATGTTCAGGATAGTCTCGGCGCAGCATTTAGCGCAGATTCTGTTTATTTTAACGGTAAGTTTGGATTTAAGGGAACACCGAACCTGCGCTCTGTACGGAATTATGATTTTATCATTGAAAACGATACCCCCTCTTCTCTAAATGGAGAGTTATGGATTGATGAGTTGAGGCTCTCAAGCCCACGAAATGAGATTGGAACAGCATATTCCTTTCGCGGTTCAATGCAGTTTGGCTCACTACTTTCACTAAGTTACAACCTGACATATAAGGGAGAATCTTTTAAGAGTTTTTCCCAATCCCTATCACAGTTTGGAAATAGCACAAAGAGTTTAAATTATCAACTTTCCTTCAAGCCATCACTCTTTTTACCCCCTGACTTTGGTATAAACATAGATGCCTCCTATTCACATGCCTTTTCTGTTACCCTGCCCAGATACAAGCCCAATACAGATATAATCTTAGATGAACAACAAAAAAAGAAGAACCAATCCGTGAATATATCGGATAGGTACAGTTTAAGATACTCCAAAAGCCGATCAAAGAATAAATTACTCAACATATTCCTTGATCCATTTACCTTTTCTGCGTCAAAGACAAAAAGTAATCGTACATCACCAACAGCCAGAGGTCATAACCTATCAAATGCTATTACGGCAGGATATACCTATTCACCACATCTTAGTTTCAAACTCTTTGGCCACACTATTAACCTACTTCCAACAAGTATTTCACTTGGTTCTTCCTATGCATACAACTATTCTATAAACAACGACCTTTTTTCCAATATAACGAGAAAAGACAGCAATAAAGCACTTAGCCTGAACTACGGGATTAATTTAAGCCCCCTCTCCTCTATAACAGCGAGATTAACAAAAAGCATCGCACGAGATCTTTACTGGGACAGCATAAGCGCTAAAAAATATGGGCACATAAGCCAGATAACTCAAAACTTTAGTCTCTCTTATGGTGTTGAACTACTTAAAATAGCACGGCCAAACATCTCATTCAATTCATCATTTAGCCAGAGGTTTGACAAAAACCTACAGAGTGATACCATAAAAGATGTAAGTAATATTACAAACAATGCCAATATAACTATACAATCAAACCTTTATATAGGAAAGATGATAGGTTGGATTTTGGGAGAGGGTGAACAAAAAAAGAACGATACGATACTTTCTCCTGGATCTTACATTCTCTCTCAACTCCGTAAAATCGGAGGATACATGACCCCACCAAACCTAAGTTATAATATACAAAAAGGGTCCAATTATCAGTACATAGTTGGTAATATCAGTAGAAAGTATCAATTTGGTCTTGAATTTGACCCTAAGGTCAGCACCCTTATGGAAAATAGGGCGACATCAAGCAAGCGATATGCACTTAATTTAAATGAGGGTTTCAATCTACCTATTGGTAATCTACATTTATCCTACAGCTTTAACAAAAACAAAAGCCATACCTACGGTCAGGAACAAACAACAAAACAGACCACATGGCCCAATATTACATTTAGTTTAAGTTCAGGATTTTTAAATCCCATTGTCAAAAATGGGAATATAATAAGCAATCCTTCCTTGAGTATATCCTATAACTTAAAAAAAGAGGAACAGGGCGCAGAGAAAGATACAACCCCAAGAACCACATCAAGGGCCCTGACCCTTACCCCACAAGTGTCCCTTACGCTTTTTAAAAAGGTTCATTTCAATGCCAATTATAACCTTAGTTCTCAGAGGGATACATCACATATAGGCACGCCACAAGAGACACATACCGTGCAAAACGGCATTACATCATCCCTCTCTTATGCCACAAGGCTCCCACAAGGAATAAAGATCCCAGGCCTTGGACGTATAAGAATGACCAATGAGATAACTATTACCCTGTCCTATTCATTAAACAAAAACAAATCTAATAGAACCAACATAGAAACCAATGAGACGGTCCCTATTACAGAAAATGTTACATCCACACTCAATTTATCAGCGAGTTATAATTTTTCAAGGGACATCACAGGCACCCTTACATTTTCAAGAAGCGGTAATAACGATAAACTTCACCAAAGAAGCACCAGGAGTACAAGTTTAAACGCAAAGGCAACCTTTAGGTTCTGAATATGCTCTATAGACTGCAGAAAGAGGTTCTTGTAGCGTTCTTTATACTTATATCCGCTTACCCTTCATACAGAACATACAAAAAATACCAAAATCATGTTAAAAAGTCGGCCCAACGAACAGACAGCATATCAAAAAAACTCGTAAATACACTTATAAAAGAGGATTCAGCACACACAGAGAACAAAACTAAGTTTAATCTCAATGATGTATCTTGGGAGGCACTTATGCTAATTCCGGGTATTGGAGAGGGGACCGCAAAGAAAATCATAACCTATAGAATGAAAAACGGTAAGTTTAAAAGATTAGAGGACATTTTAAACATAAAAGGCATAGGCAAGAAAACCTATATGAAACTCAAGCCCTATGTATATGTAAAATAAGTCGCTATTTTATTTTAAGGTATTTAAAGTTCCCCTTTTGGGATTTAATGAAGTAAATACCCCTTTTTATGTTATTTGTGTCCATAGAACCTGTTTTTCCAATCTTCCTTCCGAATGCATCAAATATATCACATCCCATGCACATCTTTGAGGCCTCATCCAATGACGAAAATATATACGTCTTTTGTTTTTTCTCCATCCTTTTATTATGTTCTGTTATATTTAAGAATCTAATATCCTGTGAATCCCTTGGCTCAATCTTAAAATCTCCATAAGTAAATGTAATAACCCCTAAGATAGAATAATGCCCACCAACCTGGGGCATGTAATCTACACCCATATTATCCACATGAAGGAATGTATCCTTTTGTGTTGACCTATACCTGTAATTTATCTCCCATTCACCGTATCCTAAACTATCGTTTATGCATTCTGCATCAGTGAGGTGTACATATACGCCCTCATGGTCTTCAGTAATGGTATCCTGTGGAGTAAGTTCAATTGGTGATGGCAGGGGATGTCCTGTTTGTAAGACTTGGACGTCAAAGACATTACTCAACTGTGTATTACCATAGTATTCTGCAACCCTCCCTTTTACAAGAACGCTGTCTCCTATGTGCACAGCAGGGGATGACGCACTCCCTCTATAGACATATAAACCTTTACGCAATCCACCTGGATATTCTTCTATGAAGAAATTATTGCCAAATGTAGCAGTAACAATACCACTTGTTTTAACCAATGAGTCCTCATATGGAGAAGAGGTGAGGAGTCCCTGTATATCTGATATTGGATGATACGGTGGATCGGGTGCAGGTCCAAGGTCTTGTAAGGATAAACTGTCTACCCAAAATACGGCGCTATCTCCTGCTTGCCATGAGCCATTATCATAGAGCCTTATTTCAACATGTAGGGTCTCAGCATTTTGTGGGCATATAAAGGTATCTGTCTTTAAAAGTTGCCATGTGCTTCCATCATCAGAATAAGATGTGTAAAAGTACGCCACTTGATTGCCTTCTCCATCGTAAAACCTTAAATACCCCCTAAGTTTTCCCATAGTATCGTTGTCTAAGACATGTAATGTATAGATGTACATATTACCTGGTGTTATAGGATATACCAACTGGGTGAGTCTCTGTGTGACATCGGACCTTAAAACAAATTTAGCAGAATAATTACCCGAATAAACCTGGAGAGAATCCTGATAAAGTTGATAACTGGATGTTTCCTTGATCCAACCCTCAGGTAAGTAGTTTACCCAGTTTTCAAAATCTCCATTTAAAAGGAGTTCTGTTTGGCCTATAAACAGTAAAGTGATTAAGAACATCTCCTCCCCCTTTTTATGAAAAGTATAATACGCCTTTTATGTAAAAGCAAGTTTCAAGACCGAGGCTATTGCTGTATATTATTTTATAATGAAGAGAAAAATCATTGCATGCCTTGCTATTTTCTCCCTTTTCCTTGCATATATCTATACATATTACCTCGTACACAAGAGCACAAAGATGCTTATAAAACGAGATACCCAGATGCTATCGGGTATCCTGTATTCTACCAATATAGTTCTTTTAGATGTAGAACAGCATATAGAGCAAAAATATGCAGATATACTCTATAATGCTGCCATCTCCCTTGAAAAAGGTAGAAATGAATACATAAGTGATCTGGACATTGCTTACTATTTTAATGGCAAAAAAACGCATGTACTCAAAGGTAAAAGATTCTTAAAAGACATTAAAGGGTGTACTGATACCTTGAAGGAACTCCCAAAAGCCTTAGAATGTAAAGGTTTTTATCTCTACATCTATCCAAAAACACAGGGGACATTGGTGGTAGGTGTATCAAAAAAACGAGTGGAGGAGGAAAAAACCGCATTGGGGCTAAATAGATTCTTTAATGAACTCTCAAGAGTAGGATTCTTCTTTTATGTATCCTTAGAGGATTTAAACGGTGTTGCATACTCAACCATTGACAAAAGGATATTTACACCACTTAAAGAAGATAGCATGCTCTTATCTGTTTATATTGAAGGGAAGGAGGAGATGAGAATAATCAACATACTGGGCAAAAAGGTTATAGAGGATGTTATTCCCTTCTCATATGGGAGTTTTAGGGGGATTATGCGTGTTGGCATTGATGGCACGGGTTATTTTTCCACAGAAAGGAAAATGCTCCTGGAGATAGGACTTTTATATATCATATTGTTTTTATCGCTACTTTTCTCGTACAAATACATAGAAAGGGCAAAAAAGGCGGAAAAAGGTTATGAAACCGCAAAAAAAGACATGGAAAAAAGGATAATGGAGTATGAGGCATTGGGAAGGGTTATAGGCGAGGTATCTCATGCCATTAAAAACCCATTAAACGGCATAGGTCTAATTGTTCAAAGCCTTAACATGGAGGAATCTAAAAAGGAGTATGAGGACATATTAAGAGAGGTAAAAAGGATAGAAGAAGAGCTTAATAGGTTTGTTTTACTTATTGCACCAGTACGTCTTTCAAAAAGTTGCCATTCTCAAAAAGAGATAATTAAAGAGGTTATAGCATCCCTTGGCTTAAAAGAAGGAGAAAACATAAAAGTGGAAGGCGATGTATCACTTGAATGTGACAGAAACAAAATCTTTGAGACATACACAAATATTATAAAAAACGCCATTGAAGCAAAAGCGGATATGATAAGGGTATACATAAGTGATAAAGACATTGTTTTCAAAAATAGAGGGAAGATACCCAAAGAGGTAATTGATAAGATATTTGAACCGTTTTTTACCACAAAGAACAAAGGAAGCGGCATTGGCATGTATTATGTCAAGAAGATCACAGAGGCACATGGATGGAAGGTAAGTGTAATAAATACAAAGGAAGATGTGGAGGTGAAAATTGAGTTCAGTAAACATTCTCGTTGTTGATGATGAAGAACTTCAAAACAGGACACTTGTTAACTTCTTAAGAAAAAAAGGATACAATGTACACTCTGCCCTAAGTTACGAAGAGGCAATTTCCCAAATCCAAAGAGAGCACTTTGATATAGCCCTATTGGATTTAAGGCTCGGCGATAAAGATGGTATTGAACTTTTAAATGTGTTAAGAGAAAAAAATCCACTCATTAAGGGCATCATAATCACAGCATTTGGCACCATTGATGCGGCTGTCCGCTCTATGAAGAAGGGTGCTGTGGAGTTCCTAACAAAACCTATAAATCTTGAAGAACTCCTAAGTATCATTAAAAAAATAGAGGATGAGATTAGTATAAGCACCTTCAACGAGATAAAAGAGAATAAAAAGGGTGATATTAAAAAAAGTGGTATTGTTTTTAAGTCAGAGGTAATGAAAAAAATACTCTTACTCGCACTCAAGGCGGCAAAGAGTATGGCATCCATCTTAATAACCGGTGAGAGTGGGGTGGGAAAGGAGGAACTTGCAAGGTTTATTCATAGAAGTTCTGGGAGGATAGGAGACTTTGTTGCCATATCCTGCGCTGCAATACCTGAGAACCTCCTTGAATCAGAACTATTTGGATACAAGAAGGGAGCATTCACAGGTGCTAATACCGATAAAAAGGGCATGATTGAAGTGGCAGATGGTGGTACACTTTTTCTTGATGAGATAGGAGAGATGCCTCCCCATCTTCAGGCAAAACTCCTCAGGTTCTTAGAAAGTGGAGAATATTGGAAACTTGGGGAAGCAATTCCTAAAAAAGCCAATGTAAGAATTATATCCGCCACCAATAGAAATCTTGAGAAGATGATAAAAGATGGGACTTTTAGAGAAGACCTCTTTTATAGGATAAACACCGTTTCTATTCACATACCACCTTTAAGAGAAAGGAGGGAAGACATAATACCGTTGGCAGAGCATTTTTTAAAGACCTTTTCAAAAAAAATGCACAAAGACATTAAAGGTTTTACAAAAGAAGCAAAATACTACTTGATATCTCAAACATACAAAGGCAATGTAAGAGAACTTAAGAATATGATAGAGCGAGCAGTAGTGCTTGCTGATAAAGAATACATCACACCAGATATGTTTGAGAACTTTGAAAAATCAGAGGATAAGATTTTACTACGCCTTTCAGATGTAGAAAGGGAGCATATAAAAAAGGTCCTTTTGATGACAGATGGCAATATTAAAGAGGCTGCAGAGATCCTTGGCATCCATAGAAATACCCTGACAAAGAAAATAAAAGAGTACTTTAAAGATAAGAATACTTGACCTTTTTGACTTGTTGCTTTAACATAGAATAACTATGATAAAAGCGACTTTCTCACCATCACCTGAGGATTATACACAACTTGAATTTTTATACAATAAGGCACTAAAAACCAAAGTACCCTCTGTAAAGGTTTATGTAAGTAAAGAAGGCAAAAATACCTTCCTTAAAGCGATTGTTGTGGCAGAAGACTGGGCAGGACTTGTTGATACTGCCTCAGGTGCTTTTCATGAAAAGGGATACAATTTAGAATATCTAAATTCCTTCACCGTAAAGGAAGAGGAAAGACTTATGGGAGTTGTAATTGCTCTTTCTGATGTAACGCATAAAGATATAGAGAGGGTGAAGAATGATGCAAAAATATTGCAAAACTTTATAAAAGAAATTGCCCAAGGAGGGTATCGTGTAAAAAAAGTTATGGTTCTTGGCTTTGAGAAACTGTTTATTATGCTTAACATAGAAAGGGCATTACGTAAAATTCTCGATGAAGAAGAACTTAAAGAGATAGCAAGCCAGGATGGAGAACTCTTCTATTTTGTAATTTCAAGGTCTGAGGCCTATTTAAAAGATAGGGCAGCGGCCATGCTTGCAAAAGTAGTGGAATTTAATTACAGGGCAATAAAGGAATTGCGAGAGGTGGGGCGAGGAATTCGCGTTCTCGTGCACAACCTTCGTACGAAAAAAGGGGAGCATCTTACAGGTGTATCAGTGGCTGGGTTTGAGAGAGATATATCCATGGATGATGTCTTTGATGCCATAAGAGCACTCTACCCTCATTTTGTGCGTATGTATGATAAGCAGTTTACCACAGATGATGGTATAACCGTTATACGGGTTGAGTTCTTTAAAGAGGGGAAACAGCCTGTTAAAAGGGACGAAATTGAACTTTTGAAAAACCATCTTGAAACCACACTTAAATACAAAAGGCCTCGCGTTCCTATGAACATCAACTTAGGACCTGAACTTTTTGGTAGGGTTGTTATACCAAAACTTATTGAGGAGGTTCAATCAAGCGGTGATACCAATGTTTACATATTCCCTTTTGAGAAAGATGACAAAGGCAATCTACTTATGATGATAGGAGTAGTTGGAAGAAAAAACAACAAAATAAATTACAAAGAGGCACTTACAAGTGCCTTTAGCAAAACACAAAAATTTGAATTACAGAATTTCAGGTCAGGGTTTAGTCCCAGTAAAAGCATAGATGTACAAATCATTACTATCAAGGCAAAACTCTCATATTTTGATTCCGAGGTTGAACTCTATACAGAGTTAAAGAATATACTTGAAAAATCCATAGGCTTTTTTAGAGACTTTGACGAAGGCATGAGAAAACTGGATAGAACAAAATTAAGTCAAATCATGGAAGATTTCAAAGGCTCTCAGATATCCGAAAGATTTATAAAGTCATACTACTATTCACTTGATGTTTTTTATAGGATATCTCAACCTGTTCAGAATATTATTGAGGAGATAAGGTTCGCTCATAATCTATTTGTAGATTATTTTAGACATAACCACAAAATTGACATGTTAATAGGAAATAAAAGAATATACTTAAGCATTATCGGTAAGGAAAACGAAATAAATCTACAAAAAATAATAAAGCTCTTAACTCCTTACAATCCAACATTTACAAGGCTTGATATTTTTGGCGTCATTCTTTGCACATTTACTTTTCAGTTAGAGGATAAAAAGCGTATTGAAGAACTCAAATCTATTTATGAGTCTATTAAAAAGGAGATGGTATCATGAAGGTTACTTTATCTGTAATAAAGGCAGACATTGGAGGCTATGTAGGCCACTCTGGCATGCACCCAAGACTCATGGAAACCGCAGAAGAAGAGCTGAAAAAGGCACAGGATGATGGCAAAATACTGGATTTCCATGTTCTCAGGGTCGGAGACGACCTTCAGCTTATAATGACGCATACAAAAGGTAGGGATGACGAAGAGATTCACAAACTCGCATGGGACACATTTCTAAAATGCACAGAAGAGGCAAAAAAACTAAAACTCTATGGTGCCGGACAGGACCTTTTAAAAGATGCATTCTCTGGAAATATCAAAGGGCTTGGCCCTGGTATAGCGGAGATGGAATTTGAGGAGAGACCATCAGAGCCTGTGATTATCTTTATGGCAGATAAGACCTCGCCAGGTGCATGGAACTTACCACTATACAAAATCTTTGGCGACCCATTCAATACGGCAGGACTTGTTATAGACCCGAAAATGCATGATGGATTTAGGTTTAGGGTATTGGATGTTTATGAAAACAAGGTTGTAGATTTCAATTTACCAGAAGATACCTATGATATGCTTGCTTTAATAGGAGCAACAGAGCACTATATAATCAAAGAAGTATACAGAAGAGACAATGGTGATATCGCTGCTGTAAGTTCAACACAGAAACTCTCCATGATGGCAGGAAGATACGTAGGAAAAGATGACCCAGTACTTGTGGTAAGGTCGCAGTCAGGTTTCCCTGCAGTTGGTGAAGTGCTTGAACCTTTTGCATTTCCTCACCTTGTGACAGGATGGATGCGTGGCTCCCATATAGGTCCTCTGATGCCTGTTGCATTTCATGAGGCAAACCCGTCAAGATTTGATGGTCCACCAAGAGTCATAGCAGCAGGCTTTCAGATTGCAGAAGGAAAACTTATTGGACCAAGAGATATGTTTGATGACCCATCCTTTGACGAGGCAAGAAGGACTGCTAATATAATGTCTGACTACATAAGAAGACACGGTCCATTTGAGCCACACAGGCTCCATTTACAGGAAATGGAATACACTACACTCCCACAGGTTCTAAAAAAACTGAAAGACAGATTTAAAGGGATATAAAAGGGGCCATGCCCCTTCTTCTTCATGCAATTATTAGTTTTTATCCTCCTTTCCACCTTTTTAAGATTCAATAAGATCAATATCCAAGGCGCGCAATTTTTTTCTAAAGGGGCACTAAAAAAGGTCCTCTCTATTAAAAAAGCCACTCCATACAACCTTTTGTATCTTAGAGCAAGGGAGCGGAGGATAATTGAACTTTACAAGGGATATGGTTTTTTTGATATCCATCTCAGTGAAGGAAAAATAGAGTTTAAGAAGAATAAAGTCAATATAACCCTTAAAATCATAGAGGGTAAAAGATATAAAATAGGGAAATTACGAATCCTGCCAAAAGAAGTAATAGAAGAAACAGGCGTATTAAAGCATAGAAATTTACACGGGTTTTTCTCCTATGAAACCATAGGAGAAATTGAGGATTTTATCTTCCAACACTATGCAAATAGCGGTTATCCATTTGTAAATATAAGAGACTCTATAATCCCTTGTAAAGACACCCATCTTGTGGATGTAATTATCTTTGTAAACAAAGGTGGGCGATATATCATAGATGACATTTACATCCAAAGGAACAAAGGCATAAGGCCATATCTCATAAAAAAGGTAATAACAATAAAAAAGGGGCAGTATTTTTCAAGAAAACGGATCTTAGAAAGCCTCCGTGAAATAAATGCACTCGGTATATATGAAGGAATCTCTTACTCGTTAAAAGAAACATCAGATTCAACCTTAATAATAATAATAACAGCAAAACCTGCACCATCACGATTCATCCGCATTGAAGGAGGTTACAACATCCCACGAGAGTTCCATGGTACATTCAGAATAGGACATGATAATATATTTAAAGATGCACAAAAGTTATCCATTCAATACAACTTCTTGAGGACACCAAAACATCCCCTTCAAAGAAAATCTGAAATATACTATACAGAACCACTATTTTTGGATCAAAAACTTTCTTTTCAATTGCATCCATTTTATCAAAGGGATTATGAACTTGGGAATGAACTATATGGAATTGATATGTCCTTGGGTAAGAGGATAGCAAGCTACTCCATTCTACGTTTTTTCCTTGGGTGGAAGAATCTCAGCATGGGCACAGATGTACATGGTATATCCAATTCAGCAGTTCTCACATATAGCACAAACAGAACAAATAATTTTTTCTACCCTACAAGGGGCATAAAATATACGACAAAGATTCAGCAGACAGGAGGAATACTAAGGGGAGATTTTTCCTTTAGAAGATTATATGTTTCCTTTGCCGGGTATTATAGCATAGAAGGGTATGTATTTGCCCTTTACAACGCATTGATGTATCAAAGGCCATTTGGCAAAACAAACATCATACCACTTGAGGAGAAATTTAGAATAGGAGGGGACGGGACTGTAAGGGGTGTTAAAAGGGATTATGTCATGACCGATGGGGGTATACTAATGGATATTGAAATCAGAAGAAAATTTACACACTGGTTTGGTGTATCTATTTTTATGGACAATTTCTATGTGCTTTCTGGCATGCACGATTTAATACAATCACCTGGATTTGGCATAAGGCTATATACCCCTGCAGGTCCTTTGAGGATAGATTTCGCATCACCAGTTGATAACCTGAAAAATGTTCAGATAAACATAGGCATTGGCGAAATGTTCTAATGAAAATACTTCTCATAAGGCTATCTGCATTAGGTGATCTTGTAATAATGACCTCTCTTCTTGAATATCTCAAAGACAAAGGAGAGATAACCTTAATTACAAAAAAGAAGTACTTTGAACTCTTTGAAAAAGACCCGAGGGTATCCCGTCTTGTTGATGAAAAGAATTTTAACACCATCAAACATGAGAAATTTGACATAGCCTGCGACCTTCACGCAAAACCTAAAACCATTATAAAACTCCTTAAGGTGAGAGCATCAAAAAAATGCATAATAAATAAGCGTGCATTACAAAGAAGGCTCTCAGTATGGTTTAAGAAAGACATAAAAGAAGTACCATTATACAAACTCTATACAAGGCCATTTCATCGCTTTTTTGAGGACCATTCCTACCCCATACCTTCCATAAATATTCCTTTTGACGAATCATTAAGGCCTTTAAAAAGGTATATTGCTGTATTCCCAGGGGCAAGCCAGGTGTCAAAAAGATGGCCTTTGGAATATTTTTTAGAGGTATCAAGAATGGTATATGAAAAATACAGTATACCATCTGTATATCTTGGCGCAGAAGATATTAAATTACCAGATGCACCTTATGTCGCGGATCTCATGGGAACAAAACCCCTATCGTACATCATAAATACAGAAAAATTTGCCACCTTTGTTTTGTCCAACGACTCAGGCCCTGCACACATTGCGGCGGCAGTGAATACGCCTTTATTTGTCATATTTGGACCAACAATCCCTGAGTTTGGCTTCAGGCCCGTATCAAAAGCACCCGTGTATCTTTTTGAAAGAAAAGACCTTTCATGCAGACCATGCTCATTGCATGGGGAGAAAAAATGCAAGTATGGTGACTTAAGATGCCTAAGAGGCATAACACCATCTATTGTTTTAGATAAAATAGATGAATTTTTCAAAAGATATAACTCCACCGTATCTCCAAAAAAATAAATCTATTCCTAGCCATGTGCTTGAACTCTCCAATTTGAGGTGAGCCGCCCGCTTGACAGTACATACATACTCAATTAAAATTTATAAAACTGGCGGCGTAGCTCAGTTGGTTAGAGCAGCGGAATCATAATCCGCGTGTCCGGGGTTCGAGTCCCTGCGCCGCCATTTTTTATATCACTCAAGTATTTTATAATAATTCTAAGTTTATTTGTTTTTTCATCAAACAAGTATTATAATATAATCTTAAATAGGAGGACAATTATGCAAAACATCGTTGAGATAGGCAAAGGATTTTACAAACTAAGTTCCAGTGAAAAGGATTTCCATAGGAACATTTATATTAGAAAATTCCCCATAAAAAAAGAAGGTCTGGGATTCCTTTTTCAAAGATTTAAGAAAAAAAATAGCATCAATATGATTATGGATCCTGGGACAAAACTTGACCTTCCTTTACTTGAAGATGCATTGAAAGAACTAATTGGAGGGCTCAAAAATATTGATATAATCTTTGTTAGTCATCAGGATCCTGATGTAACATCCAACGTATCTCCTCTTCTTATGAGGGCAAAAAACTCTTTTCTAATTGGTTCTATAGACGCATGGAGGCTTATTAAGATGTACGGTGTGCCACAAGGAAGATTTAAAGCAGCAGAATCTTTTGTATCCTCTTATTTTGAAATACCAGGGACAACATCAAAGATCTATTTTGTTCCTGCTACATATTGCCATTTCAGAGGGGCAATGATGGTATACGACCCTGAGACAAGAATACTATTTTCTGGGGATTTTATGGCTGGTCTTAATACAATGAATAAGCAATCTGTATACGCTGATGAGAGCGCATGGCCCGGGATTGCATTATTCCACCAGATCTATATGCCATCAAAAAAGGCTATACAGAGAACTATAGAACTTATACGAATGCTTACACCCAAGGTTGAAGTGATAGCCCCTCAGCATGGATATGTTATAAAGGGGGACCTTGTGGATGAATTCCTTGAAAGATTGTATCATCTTGATGTGGGCGTTGATATAGAGGATGTAAATAATGCCTATACAGGCCGTCTTGTCCTTGCACTCTCAGAATTTCTAAGTAAAGTAAAGGTATATAACATAATAGTTCATACAAAACTTCTTAAACTCCTTAAAGAATCCCAATCCAGGGAGTTTACACAGCCTATAGTCTTTATGGGGGAAGAGGTTTCTAAAATAAACATAGGGTATGAAGAGGCTGTTGAATATATTGTAAGTGTCATAAGGCGTAATTTTAAAAAAGAAGCCAATGAACTTTTAATAATTCTTCAAGATATTCTTGTTGATCTTTCCTTACCCATTCCACCTTTTTTATCAAACTTATTAAGGAAAGACCTTGAAGAAAATGCCTTTAAGGGAGAATAATAAATTTTGTCTTTGCACTTTTAAAGGTGGTATGACAGAACACATTATACATGCCAGGTGATAGACTACGGATGGGTAAGGAAAATTTAAGAATGCCAGGACCCCGATTATAAAATCGTATTGTTTTTACGAGTTTTCCATTTAAGGTAAATACTTTTATTATGCCATCACCCCTATGGACAAATTGAAGGGGTAAAATAATCTCATTATGAATGGATTTTTTTGCAGGATTTGGGTATGGGTCTAAAAACTCAACATCTTCGCCGTTTGAATTCTTTATTGAAAGTGCATTATAAGCCTTTTTTCCATCTATCCTACCGTATCCTGTAATATTATTTGGCGCATTATAGCCATTTAATTGAGTGGCATTGTTTATTAATAGTGTTCTCATGGAACTTGCGCTCATGTCTGGATCAGTGCTCCATAAAGATGCTATAAATCCCGCTGTGAGGGCTGTGGATACAGATGTGCCTCCGAGCATGTAAACAGTACCATCTTCCTTTGTCCAGTATGCATTAAAAGGAGCCACTAATTCTGGCTTTATCCGCCCATCTCCTGATGGTCCATAGGAACAATTGGCAACCTCCTCACATGTGGTATCACATCCACCAATAGCCAGGATGTTATATGCATCTGCTGGAGCGACAAGAGATGTATCACCATCCTGGGGAATAGTGCTGTGTATCTCATTTCCCATGGCTGTGACTACAAGTGTACCAAAGGACAACGCCTTTGATGCCATCCTTGAAGATACCGGGAAATGCCCATTTAATTCTCTTTTTGAATACCAGTCTTTATACCCTAAGGAACTGGATACAATTTGTGCATTATTATAGATAGCAAATTCAAGTGCCTCAACCCAAAAATCTTCCTCAACAACATTTTCAAAATTGTTTCCTTGGGGCGATTCCCCTCTCTCTGTTTTACATAGAATAAAATTTGCAAGTGGTGCAATACCCGTTATTCTCCCTTCCCAAAAACCACCTATAAGTGATAGCATTTCAGTACCATGCATGTTATAATCGTCTTTATTATCTGGCATAACATCCCTATCCCCCCTCTGTCTTATTAAAACCCTCGCCCCTTGGGCATCTACAAGGTCAGAAAGTCCACTATGTATCTTATATAAAGCATCTTTATAAATAGCATAGGCTGAATAATCGTTAAATGTTCCATACATTGTAGAGTCCCCATCAAACGCAGGAGGTGATGTGAGGATATTTTTACTTATATTAACTATGTCCCCATTTTGCATGTTATATGCAAAGGTACCGTCCATATCTGAATAATAAAACATACTATTTTTAGGATTTAGTCCAGGATTTATACCATAATGCGTAAATATCGTCTTTTTATTAGGAATATCATACAATCCAACGCTATCATATGTGGCGTAAACCAAATACCTGTTATCATAGACTTTAAGATATGTAATGTGTTCCTTATGAAGGATGGTATCTTTCTTTATGATGTTGCCACCAAGCAATCCTGCCATACAGGCCCCATTTTTTTGCCCGTAGTATACAAAAAGTGTATCTCCCTTAAAGGACAAATCAGGGAAAATGTGATCAGAGGCATCGGATGTTATAGGTATTCTATTTACCGTTCCATCAGGTAGCCTCTTAATGAGTTCTATTTGCATATAACCCCCAGAAATCATCTCATATACAACAAAAAGTGTATCTTGCTTTAAATACGCCTTAGGTTTAATACTTCTCTCGTTCGTAGATATCACTTCCCTCGTGCCATTGTGAAGAATAAGCATCCTATAACCATTATCATTTAATGCGAGTATATCTATGGGTACATAGGATACCACAATAAAACTATCTTTTATGCTGAAACCGTTTATGTACACAAGTGAATCGCTTAAAAAGACCTCTTGCCCATCTAAGAAAAGATGGTCCCCTGAATTAAAATCGTATTGCGATATGACCCTCCCCTCCCTATAGATACTATTTATTGCAGGGTGTGTGGAGTCGAAACCTGTATCAAATACACCAATGGTAATACCCTGTCCATATAGCCCTTTTGAATGTAAAAAGTCCACACCTATCTTTTTATAAATAAACTCATTATCACCGTAATAAGGCACCTTTTCCATAAAAAGACGATTTACTCTACCCTCTCTTACCCTAAGAAATTTTAATTTGCCTTTATTCTTTTTAACTACATCCCGTGGTATTGAAAATGAAGACATACCAAGAATATAGGAAGTTGTCCTTTTGCGTGCACCGAGTGCCTCCAATTTAAGGCCAATATTGGAATATGTAGAACTTAACCAGAAATTTCCAGATGTTATAAAGAGTGATAAGAAAAAACTTGCAAAAGACACATTATCTCCCTGTAAAAATACAAAAAATGCGCCGCGGAGGACTTGAACCCCCAGCCCACGGATTAAGAGTCCGTTGCTCTACCAGTTGAGCTAGCGGCGCATGTTATATGTTATATTATAAACTCTACAAGCCGAATATTCAACCTATCATGGCAAAACTTCTTTAAACTTCTTTGCAAATTTAGACATGAGGACCTTAGCAATGCCCCAGTTCCCCTGCTTGGTGAGGACAACGCAATGCATATAGTTTGTCTCTGGAATCATCCGAATAACAATAAAGTTTGTATCAGTTGTAAGAAGAATATCCTCTGCTTTACCAAAATTAGAATTCTCTGTTGCCATCATGCCCTTTCTTGCCACCTCTGTCATAAAGGCTACAGGAATAGTTATATCTATAGACTCATCTGTGGAATAGCCTGTAACAGGTGTAGCATCATCCATAGATACTATTGTGGAGAAAACTATTTCATCCACTTGTTCCACAAATTCATTCATTACATCATCTATCTTAGCCATACTTACCCTCCTATTTTTCTTCTTTCCCTTAATTCTCTTAACGCCCTTCTTTCAAAGAGCTCCCAGTTTCTACCCTCTTCCCCACTCTGTATCCCCTTCATGCGGAGTTCAAGGGTGTCTCTTTGGGTAGAAAATTCAAGTGCTGTTTCTTTTGAAATGACCTCTTTTTTCCAAAGATAAAAAAGAGACTGATCAATGGTTTGCATACCATAAGGTACAAAGCCATCTGCTATGGCATCATGTATTTCATCTGTTCTTGTAGGGTCTTTAATTAATTCAGAAACCCTTGCAGTATTGACCATTATCTCAGCAGCAGGAATGAGCCCTAATACATCGCTTCTTGGAACAAGTCGTTGTGCAATCGTTGCTCTAAGAACAGTTGCAAGTTGTAACCTTACCTGGTCCTGCTGATGTGGTGGAAAGATAGAAACGTATCTGTTAATGGTTTCTCTTGCATCAAGGGTATGCAAAGTGGAAAACACGAGATGCCCTGTTTCCGCAGCCAGAAGGGCTGTTTGCGCAGTCTCCAAATCCCTTATCTCTCCCACCATGATTACATTGGGGTCCTGCCTTAATGCTTCTTTGAGACCAGATGCAAAACTCTTCGTATCAATACCAATTTCCCTCTGCACTATATAAGCCTTGTCGTCGGTAAGTTCATATTCTATTGGGTCTTCAATGGTTATAATTGTACATGTACGGTTTTTATTTATATGGGATAGCATTGCAGCCAATGTCGTTGATTTCCCTGAGCCTGCAACACCTGTTACAAGTATCAACCCTCTTTTTGAAAGAGCCAGTTTTTCCAATACTCTTGGTAGATTAAGTTCCCTAACACTCTTTATAAATGCAGGTATAAGTCTTATAGCAATTGCCCACTCATTACGCTGTTTGAAGATATTTATCCTATGTCTGCCTACACCCTCAATAACGAACGCCACATCAAGACTAAGTTCACGCTTAAGTCGCTCTTCCTGCTCCGGTGTAATTATGGATTCAATAATGAACTCCATATCATCCTTAGTGACATTCCCATAATCATACTGTGGGTACAAACTGCCATGTACTCTAAAAACGGGCTCCCTGCCCACTTTTAGATGGACATCTGACACCTCTTTATCGCGTGCCTCTCTTAATAAGCGTTCAAGTTCAATCATTCTTCGTCTTTACAACTACCACAGGTTTCCCTGCATAATACCCACAGCTTTTACAAACCCTATGTGGTTCCATTGGCGCACCACAGTTTGGGCATTTAATATACTGAGGTACTCTAAACTTATAATGGGTTCTCCTCTTTCTTGACCTCATCCTTGAGTGCTTTCCCGCTGGTACAGGCATATTTATTCCTCCTCTCTTATAAAGTTATTCAATTATAAGTCCTACTTCTCGGATTTTCAACAGATACCAATTATAATATAAATATAATGAAATACATTGAAGTAAAGCATTTATCCAAAAGGTATGGACAAAAAATAGCATTAAAAGATGTCTCTTTATCATTTGAAGAGGGTAAGATATATGGTGTTTTAGGGCCAAATGGAATGGGAAAATCTACCCTTTTAAAAATAGTAGCAGGTGTTATAAGACCAACATCAGGTAAAGTCGTTTTAAAAGACAATGAAAAGACACTTAATATAAGAGAATTTGTATCCTTTTCTCCAGAAAATTATGGCCTTTATGAAAACATGAGGGTATATGAGTTTCTAAGATTTCTATCCCGTGTGGTTTCTCGCTGGTCTAAGGAAAAGGAGGATATGCTCTGCAAGATGCTTGATATACCTATTAAAGAAAAAATTGTCAATCTTTCTCAGGGTTTTAAGGCAAGGCTTAGGGTGCTTTCTGCCCTTTCAAAAGAGTCCACCTTCTATTTTTTAGACGAACCCTTTTCTGGAATTGACCCAACATCAAGGCACAGAATAAAAGAGGTAATAAAAAAAGGTTTCAAAGATGGCGGTGCTTTTATTATTACCTCCCATCTTATAAGTGAGATTGAGAAACTCTTTGATTATGTATATTTTATTGATAGGGGCGAGATCACGCTCTATGGCAAGGCTGATGAACTTAGAGAAAAATACAAAACTAGCATAGAAGGCATTTATATAAGGACATTCAGATGAATATAAAGAGGGTATTTTATATTACAAATCGTATTTTATCAGACGAAAAGGGCAGCATTCTGTCTTTTTCCCTTGCATTCCTTATACCTTTAGGCCTTGTTGTATTCATTAAATCTGGTTTTATTAGAAACACCTCTCTTCTTCTCATAGGTATGCCGTTTGCGTTTTATCCCCTGTTCTTTCTCTTAAGAGGCATTTCTATAACAAAGAAAGAATGGGCGCGACATGTGGTCTATATCTATAAAACAAATCCAATTACCCCATTGGAGTACGAGTCTTCATACCTTTTCTATTTTATCATTGAATCACTGTATTTTACTGCCGTTCCTATTTTACTTTTACATATTTTATCACACCACTATAAAACAATGCTTATGTTCTCTCTCTCCTATGGCACATTTTTTGTTTATCTCCCGCTTTTTATTCTCTCCCTCTTGGCAGGTAGGTTCCTATACCTTCTATCACGCTCTATATACCAAAAGAGAAATACCATATCGTTTTTTACAGGCATTATCGGTATTATTGTTTTTATGCGAATATATTACATAACCAAAAGATTTATCCCTTCACCCTTTAAATTAAAGGTAATAATAGATACTGTCCATGTATACCACTTAGGCAGCTTTTCCTTTGTTTATTCACTTTTGTGGCTTTTGGTGGTATTTATACTAAACATGTATATGTGGAAGATGTCAGAAGGATAGGAGGTGTAAAATGTTGGGATACATATTGGCAATATTTGGACTTGTGAGGATAAACCTCTCCATAACACCCTCCAATATGAAAGACCTTGAAATAAACTGTGTTGGAAAATGCACTGTCCACACAGTAAGAGGGAAAGATATAACACTCAAAGCAGAACTTCCTGATTCAATAAAACACCTTTTCGGTCTTAAAAAGGAAGATGATAAAACAGTATGTGGCATCGTTGAAAACGAACTGGATATAACTCGCAAACATCTTAAAGGTATTTTCAAAGGCCTATCAGATTCCATCCATGTTGATATAGGCATCCCTGAAAAAATATCATTTAAAGAGGTAGATTTAAACCTTGGTGCAACAAGAGGAACGGTTGAACTTAAAAAATATAAGATAAAGCATCTTGTAATAAATATGGGCGCAGGAAAGGCAGAAATTAAATTTCTAAAGAAAAACAAGGCAAAAAATGGATATTTGGAGATAAATACAGGTGCTGGTACTGTGAACCTTTTATCATGTGAAAATTTTAGGGCTGATACTATAAAAATGAATATAGGTGCTGCAAACGCGATGGTTGATTTTAATAGAAAACCGTATATTACACCTTCCCATCTATTCATATCTCAAGCAGTATCAAGCAGTACCATTCTAATTCCAAAGAATACAACATGTGCTGTTGAACAAGAGGGTATATTAAACTTAAAGAGTTTTGATGCATGTAATGACACAGAACACCCTGATATTATCATTCATCTTGATGGTGCACTAAGTAGTATAAATGTGGTAAAGAAGAGATGAAGAATAAGTTAGTCTTATTTATAGTGCTCTTTCTTTTATCCTGCGATGCTGGTACTGTGGAAATAAGGCTCTCCTCCATTTTTGAAACACAAAAATTTAATACTTCGGACTTAGAAGACAGCATAACACTCAATATCAAGGATACTTTGTATATTTACCTCGAAAAATCCAAGTTTGTTCTACAGAGCACGACAGAAGGCAAGAAGGTCTTAATAAAATTTCCCCATAATACCAAAATGCCTCGTATTTTAGGGGATACTCTATATTTGACCCATCGTTCTGTTATTTTTATACCAAAAACGATGAAGGTAGTTATAATCTCTCATGATGCTAAGGTTGAAATATACAGGGTAAATCTTGTAAAAGGGTATTTTGTAAATTCAGAACTCCTGCTTGATACAGGATGCAGTATAAATCCCATTATTTTAGAAAAATCTAAGGTGAACTTCAAGATACCATCCTTTTGTAAACTCAGGTACGAGCCTATTAAAGGCGCTTACTTAAAGTCAAGTGTTAACATTTTATCTTTTAAGGTTTTGAAGTTCAAGGTGGATTCTGCAAAATTTTATTTGGAGGAAGAAACAGGTAAAAAGGAGGTGAAGTCATGAATATAGGTCTCTTGCTTTTTCTCATAACAGGACAGGGTGCAAAAAAACAAAAGGATACATTCAAGATTGAGATACCCGCATTTTTGGATACAAAATACATACCATCAAAGTACACATGCGATGGCAAGGATGTATCACCTGAAATTGTATTTAAAAACATTCCAGAAAAGGCAAAGAGTATTGCCATTATTGCAGATGATCCTGATGCTCCAATGGGAACATGGGTACATTGGGTGATATACAATATACCAAAGGATACCACACATCTAAAAGAGGGTTTTCCAGAGGGTATGAAGGTAGGCAACATATGTCAAGGCATAAACGACTTTGGAAAGTACGCCTACGGTGGTCCTTGTCCTCCTTCTGGAGCGCATAGATACTTCTTTAAGGCATATGCACTTGATACAGTGTTTGACTGCCAAAAACATATGACCAAAAAAGACCTATTAAAACTCATGAAGGGCCACATCATAGCACAGGATACCCTGATGAAGAGGTATAGGAGAATAAAAAGATAAGTTGCTTTGAAAATACTTGCCTCTCCATATCCTATATATTAAAATAGGATTAAAATAAAGGGGTTTTTTATGGGTGAACTATTGTGGTATTTTCCAGAAACAATAAAGGAACTTAAGGAGATAATCACAACATCGGTGGGTGTTGTGCCTCATAGTGGGGGAACAGGGCTCCTGAAGGGAGATGTTAGAAAATACAAGGGCCTTGTTGACCTTGGAAGGCTCCATATATCTAACATTGAAGAAAAGGATGACTTTGTAGAAATAGGTGCTATGGCTACATATGGAGATATCTTAAGGTATTTTAAAGATAAAAACAACAACGCACTTTTGTATAAATCCCTTTTAAATGCCGCATCTTTCCCTCTTAGAAATAGAATCACTATTGGAGGCAGTGTTGCATATTTCCCACCATGGACAGATGTTATGGGACCTTTGTTTGCGCTTTCTGCACAGGTTTATCTTACAGGTGAAAAAGAGGGGTGGTACAGCATTCTTGACTATGCTACAAATAGAGAACTTCACAAAAAGACTGTGGTTTTGAAGATACGATATAAAAAAGATGTAGATACAGGCCGCTCTGCACACTACAGGGCCAAAAGGACGCAGATTGACCACCCTGCATTTACCATTACATTGCTCCTTTATGTAAGGGATGAGAGGGTGCATAGTGCCTCTTTCTATGTGGTAGGCACAAAGGATAAATTTAAGAGGCTCAATGTACTTGAAAAACAGGTTATAGGGAAGAATGTAAAAGAAATAGACCCAGAATCTATGAGCCTTGATGAGGTTGAGTTCTATGGGAAGGTTCAGTTTAGCCCAGAGTATCAAAAAACGCTATTTATCACAGAGGTTAAAAGAAAACTAAGAGATATTTTGGAGACATTAAAATGAAGGGTATTTTTATTATAAATAGCGAGAAGAAGGAACTTGAATTTGAGCCTCATAAGAGGTTGCTTGATGTACTTAGGGAAAACGGCTATACAGAGGTCAAGGAAGGATGTAGAGAAGGAGAATGCGGTGCATGTGTCGTGTTATTGGATGGAAGGCCTGTAAACTCATGTCAGGTGCTTGCAGCATCTGTTATGGAGAGGGAGATAACAACATCCAAAGGGATTGGCAGTTTGCATAATCCTCATCCCATCCAGGAGGCATTTGCAGAGGCAGGTGCTGTCCAGTGTGGATTTTGCACACCAGGTATGGTTGTATCCACCTATGCATTACTTTCAGAAAATCCTACCCCTGATGATGAAGATATTAAATACGCCCTAAGTGGTAATATATGCCGTTGCACAGGGTATGTAAAGATAATAAAGGCTGTAAAACTCGCATCAAAAAAGGTGAAGGAAAATGGGAAATAGAGAATTCAAGGTTGTTGGAAAAAGCGTTAAAAAGATTGACGCCCTATCACTTGCAATAGGAGAGGCAAAATACACAGCAGATATTAACCTACCCAATATGCTACACATCGCCTTTTTATACTCTCCATACCCACATGCAGAGATAGTTGAAATAGATACGAAAGAGGCAGAAAAAACGCCAGGTGTTGTTCTTGTTTTAACATATAAGGATGTGCCGAATACACTCCATACCACAGCAGGTCAAGGGTATCCAGAGCCATCCCCCTATGATACACGCATATTGGATAAAAGGGTTAGATATGTTGGGGATAGAGTTGCCATCATTGCAGCAGAAACAAAAGAAATCGCCGAAGAGGCAAAGAAAAAGATAAAGGTTAAATACAGAGAACTTCCATACAACATAGATCCAGAGAAGGCAAAAGAGAGCGAAAGGATACCCCCCGAGGGTGCATATCATCTTCTGCCCACTATTTATGAGCCAGAAAAAAACATTGCAGCAGGCATCACGCTTTCTGTTGGAGATGTGGAGAAGGGATTTTCAGAATCTGATAAGGTTTTTGAAGATAGGTTTGAGATACATTATGCAAATCATGCAGCATTGGAGCCACATGCAGCATTGGCATTTTACGATGAGAGGGGAAGGCTCAACATTGTATCCACGACACAGGTTCCATTCCATGCAAGGAGGATCACATCCAGGGTACTTGGCATTCCAGTTAAGGACATAAGGGTCATAAAACCACGCATTGGGGGTGGGTTTGGCGGAAAGCAAGAGGTCTTCCTTGAACAGGTTGTAGGTCTTGTAACATACAAGACAAAGAGGCCATCAAAGGTCGTTCTATCACGAAAGGAGGTATTCATATCAACACGAACAAGACATCCCATGATCACATGGTATAAGGCAGGAGTTAAAAAGGATACAAAAGAGATACATGCACTCAGACTAAAGGCCCTTATGAACGCAGGTGCCTATGGACCACATGCCCTTACAGTAATGGCTAATGCAGGCTCAAAGGTCCTCCCATTGTTTAATAAAATAAAACATCTCCAATTTGAGGGGTTTTCTGTATATACAAACCTTCCAGTGGGAGGTGCATACAGGGGTTATGGTGCAACACAAGGGTATTTTGGCTTCAATGTAATGCTGGATATGATAGCAGAAGAATTGGGCATTGATGTGCTTGAATTCTTTAAAAAAGGACATATTAAAAAGGGTGAGACATCCCCCATCTTTGAAAAACTTGGAGAAGGGAAGGAAGGCGTCTCGCAAATAATTCGCTCCTGCGCACTTTCAGAATGCATAGAAAAAGGCAGCAAGGCAATAAAATGGCATGAAAAGAGAAGAAAGAAAATAAGAAAAGGCGATAAGGTAAGGGGTGTAGGCGCTGCCATCTTAATGCAAGGCTCTGGCATCCCAAAGATTGATATGGGAGCAGCATACATGAAGATGAATGAAGATGGTTCCTTCAATCTTCATATAGGTGCAACAGATTTAGGCACAGGTTCTGACACCATCTTAGCACAAATAGCAGCAGAGGAGATAGGCACATCCATAGACAAAATCATCGTATATTCCTCTGATACTGATTTTACGCCATTTGATGTAGGCGCCTATGCATCAAGCACAACATACATCTCAGGTGGCGCTGTTTTAAAATGCGCAAGGAAGATAAAAGAAGAGATTTTAAAGGTTGCAGCCAATATGCTAAATGTACCCCAGGATGCACTTTTCATAGAGGATGGCACTGTTTATACAAAGGATAGAACCCAAAGAGTGACATTTTCAGATATTGCCCTCTACTCCCTTTATTCAAAAGATCAGCATCAAATACAATCCGTTGCTTCAAATATTGGTCTTGAGTCGCCTCCTCCTTTTATGGCACAATTTGCAGAGGTTGAAGTGGATATAAAAACAGGGAGGATTGATGTTGTAAAATTTGTCTCTGCAGTAGACTGTGGACAGCCCATAAACCCTGCACTTGTTGAAGGTCAGGTAGAAGGCGCTACAGTAAATGGTATTGGATATGCCCTTTGGGAGGAGTATGTATTTGATAAAAAAGGCAGGATGCTAAACCCATCCTTCTGGGATTATAAAGTGCCTTCCATCATGGATATCCCTGAGATGGAGGTCATTATCTGTAAAACCTATGAACCAACAGGGCCACATGGGGCAAAATCAGTGGCAGAGATTGGTATAAACGGACCTGTACCTGCCATATCCAATGCCGTTTATGATGCCATTGGCGTAAGGCTTAAGAAGTCTCCCTTTACTCCAGAGAGGGTGTTAAATGCCATAAAAGAGCAGGGACTTAAGTTATAATGAAGATTGGAGCCATTATCCTTGCAGCAGGCTGCTCTGAGAGAATGGGAAGATACAAACTCACCATTGACATTGGAGGAAAATCCGTCATAGAGCACACCATAAGTGGCGTTTACAATATAGCAGATGACATAGTCCTGGTCATAGGATGCAAAAAAGAGGAACTAAAACATATCCCTTTAAAATACAGTAAGGTGAGACTTATAGAAAATCCCAATTACCAACTTGGCATGTTCTCCTCTGTCAAAAAAGGGCTTTCTGAAATAGAAGCAGATTACATCTTCATAATACCAGGTGATTGCCCCCTTATAAAAGAAGATATTTACAAAATCTTGCTTGAACAAAGAGACGGTGTTGTTGTGCCTTCTTATAAAAAAAGAGCAGGCCATCCAGTCATGGTAAATGAGCACTATGCCAAACTCATTTTAAAAGAGCCTGATACATCAAACCTCAAAAACTTTATGAAAAGACACAAAGTAAAATATGTAGAGGTTGAAGATGATGGCATTTTAATGGATATGGATAGAGAAGAAGACCTTAAAAAAATAAGAGAGAGAATAAAGATGCAGGATATATCAAAGCCCATAAGAAGGGTTGATGCACCAGAAAAGATAGGTGGTGTTGCACGGTTTGTGGACGACCATTTTGAAGAAGGGATGTTATATGTGAAAATCGTAAGGTCCACAAAACCAAGGGCAAGGATAAAGCATATAAAACTTCCTGACCTTCCAGATGGTTATGCCGTTGTTGATAGGCACGATGTGCCCCATCACAATAGGATAAAGATGATATTTGATGACTGGCCATTTTTTGCAGAGGATGTTGTAAACTATTACGGAGAGCCCATACTTGCCATTGTGGGACCAGACAGAGAAAAGGTATATGAACTTTCCCTTAAAGTGGAGATAGAATACGAAGACATCCCTCCCATATATACCATTGAGGAATCTGAGGAGAACAAAAAACCGCCCATTTTCAAAGATAACAACCTTTTTGCAGACTATTTTTATGAAAAAGGAGACATAGACCAGGCATTCAAGGAAGCCGATGAGATAATAGAGGAGGAGTTTAGAACAGGTTTTCAAGAACATATATACCTTGAACCACAGGGAATGATTGCAAAGTACGAAAATGGAAAGATTACCGTATGGGGTTCAATGCAGTGTCCATACTATGTGAAAAATGCCCTTTTGGAGGCATTTGGATTTCCAGAAGATAAAATAAGGGTGGTGCAGACAACAACAGGTGGAGGCTTTGGTGGAAAAGAAGAATACCCTTCCCAGATTGCAGGTATTGCTGCATTTTGTGCCTATAAGACCAAAAAGCCTGTGAAACTCATATACGACAGGGCAGAAGATGTTGAGTTTACAACAAAGAGACACCCATCGCGCACAAGGATAAAGGCTGCCATAAAGGATGGTAGGGTAACAGGCATTGAGTTTGATATTGCCTTAAATGCCGGTGCTTATGCAGGGCTTTCAAGTGTTGTCCTTCAAAGAGGGATGTTTGCAGCAACAGGTGCATACAACATACAAAATGTGCGGGTATTTGGGAAGGCATTTGCAACCAACATGGTGCCAATGGGCGCATTTAGAGGTTTTGGAGCACCTCAAGCCATCTATGCTATTGAGACATTTATGAACCATGTAGCAAAAAAACTTAAAAAAGACCCTATAGAATTTAAGTTGTCACACAGGTATAAAAAGGGTGATACCACTGCAACAGGAGGGCTTTTAAGAAGCGAGGTAAGGCTTCCTGAAATCGTTCAAAAGATAGTTGATATGTCAAAATACCATGAGAAAAAACACATAAAAGAAAAAAATGGCAAACTCTATGGCATTGGATTTTCCATGTTCCTACATGGATGTGGTTTTACAGGCAATGGTGAGGAGATATTAAAGAGCGTAGCAAGACTCAAAAAGAGAAAGGATAACAAGGTTGAAATCCTTGTATCCAATGTTGAGATGGGGCAAGGTCCACAAACAACATTGAGAAAGGTTGTAAGTGAGGCACTTGGCATTCCTTTAAGCGATGTAATTTATGATAACCCAGATACAGACAAGGTACCTGATTCAGGGCCCACAGTTGCATCCCGTACCGCAATGATAGTTGGTGGTCTTTTATATAGGGCCGCAATGGAACTTAAAGAAAAATGGGAGGATGGAAAAGAGATTATTGTTGAGAAACAATACAGACATCCAGAGTATATAAAATGGGACCAGAAAACATTTCATGGTGATGCATATCCAGAATACTCATGGGGTGCCAATATCGTTGAGGTTGAGGTTGACCCCATAACCTATGAGATAGATGTGAAAAAAGCCTATGGCGTGTTTGACCTTGGAACACCCCTTGACAGAAAGATAATAGAAGGGCAGATACATGGAGGAATGCTTCAGGGCATAGGTTATGCCACATTGGAGGTTATGGAGTTTGAAAATGGCAGGTTTAAGCAAAGAAATATCACAGACTACATAATACCAACAGTAATGGACGCACCCAAATTTGAAACAGATCTTGTAGTAGAGCCCTACGAAAATGGGCCCTTTGGTGCAAAGTGCGCAGGAGAACTCCCCTTTGTAGGTGCTGCACCCAGTGTATGTGCTGCTGTAGAAGATGCACTTGGTATAAACTTATATGAGATCCCCATAAGACCAGAAAAATTACTTTCATTGATGGAGAAGAAGTAAAATGAAGATAGACTTTATTGTGAATGGAAAAAAGGTAGAACTTGATACAAACCCCACAAGGCGTCTTTTAGATGTCCTAAGGGAGGATTTAGGCCTTTTGGGAATAAAAGAGGGATGCGGAGAAGGAGAATGTGGCGCTTGTGCCGTTTTATTGGATGACAAGTTGGTACATTCCTGCCTTGTGCCTTTAGCCAATGCAAGAGGAAAAGAGATTTTAACCATTGAAGGTTTGAAAAACACAGAGGCATACAGGATTATACAGGATGCATTCTTAGATGCGGGCTCTGTTCAATGCGGGTTTTGCACACCTGGCTTTGTTATGTCTACCTACGCCCTCTTAAAGAACAATCCAGATCCAAAAGAGGAAGATATAAAAAAGGCCATATCAGGCAACCTATGCCGATGCACAGGGTATCAGATGATAATAGATGCCATTAAACTCGCAGCAAAAAGGGGTGAAAAACTATGGAAGGCTTAATACCAGAATCGCTCAATGAGGCTTTAGATGCGTTAAGCAAAGAGCGTTTTATACCTGTAGCAGGTGGCACAGACCTGATGGTAAGATACAAAAGGTGGAAGAACCTTACACCCGCTCTTCCATATCCACCACTGTTTATATCACAACTTAAGGAACTAAAAGGCATATACAGAGAAAACGGAGAAATAATAATAAAGAGCGCAACAGAACTCTCGGAGATAGAAAAATCGCCCCTTGTGCCTTCAATACTACGAAAAGCCGTATCACAGATGGCATCACCTGGCATTAGAAACATGGGAACCATTGGTGGCAATATACAGAACGCTTCCCCTGCAGGTGATACGCTACCACCCCTTTATGTTTTAGACGCCAGGGTAGTACTTTTATCAAAAAACGAGAGAAGATGCCTTTATATATATGAGTTTATTAAAGGACCTGGAAAGACAGAAAGACTTGATAACGAAATCATTTATGAAGTAAGATTCAAAATACCCACCCACACGCACGAATTCTACAGGAAAGTAGGGACAAGGAAAGCAAATGCACTTTCAAAACTCTCTGTTGCCGCTTTAGCACAGTTAAATGAAGAAGTTTTAGAAGATTTTCGCATAAGTTTTGGCGCAGTTGCACCAACTCCAATAAGGCGGATGGAGATAGAAGAAAGAATCAGAGGAAAAGCATTATCAAAACTTGATGATCACCTCATTGATGAGATCGCACATGCGTATGAAAAACACATAAACCCCATAACAGACCAGCGCTCTGATAAGACATACAGAAAGAAAGTAACTCTCAGGCTATTAAAAGCATTCCTATACCAAATAAGGAGCAGGTAAAGGGTTTTGTCATAAGAGATAAATACTATGGATTTTATATTTCAATTTTCATAGAGTAAGAGGGAAAGTTTCTATCTTCTTTCTGATGTTTTTAATGTTTTTTTAGAGTATACGATATTTCCTATACTTTTTGGAGTATGACTATATACTCGTGATTCATTGTTGTATCACTCAAACCAGAGATATTGGTTGGGCTATTTTTCTTAGGCATTCTCTTGTTTGGAATCTCTCTTATTATTGTTTTTATGTGTTTAAAACCATTTCGCTCAAAAAATTCCCTTGTAATTTCATCATTGGGAATTTGCACTCCCTTTACCTTTCTATTACCCACCACATATGCAACTATTCCTCCCTTCTTTACAACTTTTGAAACATTATTAATAGACTTTTCATAATCTATGTAAAAAGAAATAACATCAAAAACTCGTTTTTTGTCTCTCATTGCAATTTCTTCTAAAGCATGATCAAGTGGTTTAAACCCAAAACTCTTTGACACTTTTACTTTAAAGCCACCCATTGACCTTTTATCAACTTCATTTGTTTCCTCAAACTCTAACCATTGGTTAGAAAGTCTTGAAAACTGTCCATAAGCAACAGTAGTTCTTGAATCACCATAGGGAGGAGAGGTTATAACAATATCTATACTTTCAAAAGGTAGAATATTTTCTGGGATTTCATATACAGTATTAAAACCATAAATAAATGTTCTTGAAACATTCTTTTTAATAGAGATGTAATCTGCCATCCCATTTCTATTTCTTGTAAGTTTTCGAATCATTACAGATATAACATCTGGATTAAATTTTTCAATCTGTTTTTCGCTCATTCTGTATAGTTTGAATTCACTATTTCTTGTTAAGGAAACTTCTCTTACAGTTTCACTAAATGCTACTTTGAAAAAATCTTGTATATTTTTGTCATCAATATTATCTATATACTCTTTTATAATCGCTAACATAAGCTGCGTATCTTTTTTGAACCAGTAATCTATATTTTTGAAATTGGGAATTTGGGGACTAACTTTTTTTACACCAAGTTTAATTGAAAAGAGAAAATCGTTAAAATCTTTTAAATAAACATCTAATTCCTTTATAGGGATTACTGTAGTTTTTACCTTTGCTATTAGACGAGCCAACGGATTTATATCAGTTCCTATACCGTTAATTCCCCGTATATTTGCTTCCACTAAGGAAGTTCCTGTCCCACAATATGGGTCAAATAGAACTTTTGCATTTTTCCCAAATTCATCTAATATTCTTCCGGCCACTTGAGGAATCATCATTGCTGGATAAGAATGAAAACAATGAGTATATTGTTTAGTATTTGCATCTCTGAAGTCCCAAGTATTATCTCTATATTTTTTTATTTTAGTTAGCATTGCATTTACTCTATAAGAGTCTCTTGCGGTTTTCGTAAAGTTCTATTAAGTCCTTTTCTTTAATACGAAACGCTGTTCCTCTATTCCTAACAGATCCACTTTCTTTTAAATGCATTCTTAAATCAATTCCTATTATAGAGTCCTTAAATGCTTTAATGAATCTTCTTGGACCTGGATCTGTCAATAAATATGCTTCATTGTAATGAAAATACTCTATTCCGTTCTCTACTTTCCTATCTGCTAGTACCAGTAAAACCCTGCTCAATTTTGTCATGAATTTACCTACAATAACATAGACATCCCATGTAGCTAAAACCTCACCAGTATTATCATCAGTTAAGTAAATGGTGTTTTTATTTTCGTATACTTCAAGAGATATCCCTTGTGCTATAACCTTTCCACAAAAAATTGTATTTTTCAAAGCGTACCTACCTTTTTCGTCAATGTATCCGTATTTCAGTATAAGATCTCTTTGTTTAACATGCCAAACGCCTCTATTAAAAGTAAACAAAGTTACCATGGACTGGGAATACTTTCTTATTGTTTTTATCTCTACTCTTCCTCCTATATCTGGAATAGGTAGATTGTTTTCATGAATTTCTAAAAGTGATTCAAAGGTATAACCAATTCCAGTTGAACCACTCCTCATGGAGGGGATGAAACCCCTATTTTCTATTTCTTTGAGTTTCCTTTGCATTTCTTTAAGATTCATCTCAAGCACCAACTTTATCATTTATATTGCCTACTACTTCGATTAACGTGTAAATCACACATCACTAAACATTTTGCTAAATTTCGTTATATTATATCTCCAATTCATTCATAACAATCTTTAACAAAATCACGATCACAAGAAATAACACTCATTTTTAACTTATCTTACCGGTCCTTATCCGCGATATTTTAAGCAGATCATCGTAAATACTACTTATACCTACATTCAATACTTTTTTATTCATAAAATAAATATACAGATTAAACTCAGAACAGTCAAGCATTCGGCATTTTTCAACAATAACATAAAGCAATGATAAGGTAAGGGAAAATTGAATTGAAGATAATATGTGTAGACACTCAATTTGACATAGTTTTTATATTAGAAATACAAAGAATACTAAAAATAAATGGATAGAACATGATTAATTGTCGTATAGAATTACTTTTACAAAATTTATGTTTAGAAAAGTATATTATTTTATTTACAAAAATTCAAACATAGGACTAAAAATTGTTAAGTTATTAAATTAAATTTAATTTAACACACACATTCAAACATATTTTATTGAATAAAAATAAAAAAGTGGTGAGTTTCTAAGTGAGCAATTGATTTTCCTTTATTTTTCTCTTTAAAGGAGGTGATCCAGCCGCACGTTCCCGTACGGCTACCTTGTTACGACTTCGCCCCAGTCACCGAGTTCACCCTAGACGCCTCCCTCCCCTTGCGGGGTTGGGCGAGCGGCTTCAGGTGCCCCCGGCTTCCATGGCGTGACGGGCGGTGTGTACAAGGCCCGGGAACGTATTCACCGCCCCATGCTGATAGGCGATTACTAGCGATTCCGCCTTCATGCAGGCGAGTTGCAGCCTGCAATCCGAACTGGGAGGACCTTTAAGGGATTGGCTTCCCCTCGCGGGGTTGCTACCCTCTGTAGTCCCCATTGTAGCGCGTGTGTAGCCCTGGGCATAAAGGACACACTGACTTGACGTCATCCCCACCTTCCTCCGACTCATCGCCGGCAGTCCCCTTAGAGTGCCCAGCCGACACATGGTCGCTGGTAGCAACTAAGGGTAGGGGTTGCGCTCGTTGCGGGACTTAACCCAACACCTCACGGCACGAGCTGACGACAGCCGTGCACCACCTGTGCTGGCTCCCGGCAAGCCGGGTCCCCCAACCTCTCAGTCGGGGTACCACCAGCATGTCAAACCCAGGTGAGGTTCTTCGCTTAGCATCGAATTGAACCACGCGCTCCACCGCTTGTGCGGGCCCCCGTCAATTCCTTTGAGTTTCACCCTTGCGGGCGTACTCCCCAGGCGCCCCACTTAACGGTTTCCCTGCGGCACCAAGAGCCTAAGCTCCTGACACCTAGTGGGGATCGTTTACGGCCAGGACTACGGGGGTATCTAATCCCCTTCGCTACCCTGGCTTTCGGATATGAGCGTCAGGAACGGGCCAGAGAGCCGCCTTCGCCACTGGTGTTCCCCCCGATATTTACGCATTTCACCGCTACACCGGGAGTTCCGCTCTCCTCTCCCGTCCTCAAGGCAGACAGTATCGGACGCAGACCAACGGTTGAGCCGTTGGATTACACGTCCGACTTATCTACCCGCCTGCATCCCCTTCAAGCCCAGTGATTCCGGACAACGCTTGCCCACCTCGTATTACCGCGGCTGCTGGCACGAGGTTAGCCTGGGCTTCCTCTGAGGGTACCGTCAAGTCGACTGGGTATTGGCCAGCCGACCCTTCTTCCCCCCTGACAGCGGTTTACACCCCTAAGGGCTTCATCCCGCACGCGGCGTCGCTGGGTCAGGGTTTCCCCCATTGCCCAAATTTCAAGCCTGCTGCCTCCCGTAGGAGTGGGGCCCGTGTCTCAGTGCCCCTCGGGCCGGTCACCCTCTCAGGCCGGCTACCCGTCATAGGCTTGGTAGGCCATTACCCTACCAACTACCTGATAGGACGCGGCCCCCTCCTTAGGCGCGAGCATACAGAGAGAGGCCCGCTTTCATCTCAAAGGGATGTCCCTTCGAGACAATATGCGGTATTAGCTGGGGTTTCCCCCAGTTATCCCCCACCTAAGGATAGGTTAGCCACGCGTTACTCCGCCGTTCGCCGCTCTACTCACTCCCCGAAGGGAGCTTTCGCGCACGACTTGCATGGCTAAGTCACGCCGCTGGCGTTAGTCCTGAGCCAGGATCAAACCCTCCATGGGGAATATCACTCACTCAGAAACTCACCACTTCATTTTCAAAGAGCATAAACCACCTTTTTTGTAAGTGTTAATATTATACCCCACCTGTTTCGTTTTGTCAAGAGGTTATATCCACAACATTCAAAATCCCTTATGTCTCAAGGGATACAGCAATACTATAATACTTGCCAAAAGAGAAACTAAAAAGGCATAAAAAAACGGATTCTTACTGTAAGACAATAACATCGGTGATATAGAGCCTATTGTTCCACTTACAAATCCAACCAAACCCACTGCTCCACCCCTCTCTGATAAAGATACATTTTCCATTACAACGGGCATGAAATATGTATAAACAGGCTGCAGGGAGACAAAGGCAAAGACAAGGATAAAAAGGGCAGAGAAGTTTAGGGACCAAAGGTATATTAAAAGGCCATGGAAAACAACAGAAAGACCCATTACAAGCCACATCCCAAACCTATGGGCTAATGCATAGAAAATGGGTATAAAGGCAATAGAAACGAGTGTTGAAATACCAAAAACAAGGGAAATGCTTCTCATATTGAGTCCTAAGACTTCTTTCATTATACTGGGTATAAAAGGACCATCTGCTGTTGAATAAAACACGAAAAAGGAAAGGGACACAAATGCTGTAATGATTAAAACCTCACGGGTTAATTTTGGAAAACGTACTTTATTCTGTGGAACTTCTCCTTGAGTTTTTACCAGATATCTAAGTACACTTACAACCACTTCTATTATAGCCGCGACAAAAATTACCGATGTGAGTGAAAGGTATTTTAAAAGCGCATATCCAAAAAAGGGCCCTATCAAAATACCAATGAGTGCAAAAAACTCTATTTGGGAAAAACCACGCATAGCATCCTCTTCAGCGTCATGGACAATTACGCCTTGAGGTGGCAATTGCACCCCCCAAAGAAAATATACAATAAATAGGACAAAAACTATCAAAATTCTGCTTTTTAGGAAAGAAATTATAAATAAGGCGAGAGCAACAAGGAAGGTTGATAGCGCATAAAGGGTTCTTGGTGATATTCTCCTTAAAAATAATCCACCAGCGAGTTGCCCAAAGTTATAGGAAAACAGAAAAACAGTGTAAAAATAACCAAGACTTTTCTCAGAAAAGCCCAGGTCCGATAAAAAAACTGGCAAAAGATGATAGAACGAAAACACTGCTGTAAGGCTTAAGAGTAAAGAAAGCCCCACCAAAAGCACATCCCTTTTGAACCTCAAGAAAGACATGGTTAAATATTATAAAACAAAAAAGTCGCCCATTCTTCTTTTAAAAACGGCAAAATACTATTAAAATTTCATCATGTTCGTATATGGAAAAAATCAAGTAGAGGAACTTTTAAGATACAATGGCAAAATAAAGACGCTCTATATTGCACATACATTTGTTCCAAAAGGTATTATCAAAGAATTTATTGAGAAAAATCCGAAAATCGTCAAAAAGGTTGAGCAGAAAGAAATTGTGAAAATCGCACAGAACAGAAAGGCAAGAGACATTGTTGCTATTTTAAGTGAATTTGAATATGAAAACCCCTACGACCTTGTAGACAAGGCTATAAAGGAACATGGCATACTCTTATACCTTGACCACATTGAAGACCCTGTAAATCTCGGAGCCATTATAAGAAGTGCCGCCGCATTTGAAGCAAAAGGTATTATAATACCAAAGAACAGGGCATGTAGGATTACACCAACTGTCATTCGTGTATCTGAAGGATTCGCCTTTAAGATACCTTTAGCGATGATAACAAATCCCATGAATTTTATTAAAGAAGCGAAAAAGCATGGCCTTTTTGTAGCATCTTTGGAGCGTGGTGGGCATCCTTTAAATAAGACTTCCTTTCCAAAGCCCCTGTTATTGGTTGCTGGCTCTGAGGGAAAAGGCGTGTCAAGAAAAATCCTTGAGCACTCTGATATCATCATAAGTATAGAACAGTCAAAAGATGTAAATTCACTAAATGTGCATGTTGCTGTTTCCATTGCCCTATGGAAGGCTTTTACTGAAAATCAAGAGTCGTCCCAAAGGAAATAAGCGGAGATTCAAAAGGCTTTTTAAACCCAAAATTTAGGGCGTATATGGCATTAGGACCCAGAACCCCTATCTCTGCCCTTAGTGAAAATCCAAAGGAACGACTTAAGTATTTTATATGTTCACCTGCATTGCCAAGTGCATAAAACAATGCAACTTGAGGTCCAAGAAGTTTTTTGTAGGAAGGGCCGAATAGCCTTATCTCCCCATAAATCAACGCCATTTCCCTACCATTAAAATAGTGTGGAGGATATGCATAGAGACCATTGTCAGCACCAAGTGAAAAAACAGAAATATTCTCGTAGGATAACACAGTTTCAACCTTGTGGATAATACCAAAATCTGTATATCCGAATACTGTAAATCTCCACGGCAATCTAAGATAGATTTTATTTTTTAATCTTGCATAACCCGACCCTCTTGAAATAGAATAAATAAGAGAGCCATCAAAGTAAACCGAAGGCATCCCTTCTTTCAAATTGAGGTATAAAGATAATCTTTCCACACCCCGCAAAAGTGGGTATAACTCAAAACGCGCTACTGTGCCCTTTGTGAGATAATCATTATAAAGAGAACTTCGCATGAGTCTTGTTTTCAATGACCTTAACCTTACATAGTAAATGCCTGCACCTATACGAGTGAAAACAGTATCCCTTGTCTTGAGATACTCTGTTGCTATATAGGGCAAGAAGGTATATTTTTTCTTAACAGGTTTTCCCATTTTCAAAGAAAAAAGTGAAAAATCAATTTTATTTGTATCAATGATATAGCCTTTTTGATAGAGGAACTCATCTTTTTTCTCCTTTATATAGAGGGCATTTATGTATTTTTTTATAAGTGGTGTACTAAATGGATTGAGCATGAGCATGTCTTTTTTTAAGTTTTCACCCCTTTCAAAGGACGCCGTAAAATCAGTGCTTTTTAATGGAAGACCTGGTATTGATAGGCCTCCCTGAAGATAATCCCTATCGTATTTTTTAAAATAGTAAACATGCACCTTTGATAGTGTTCCAAGAAAGTTATCATCCTCAAACCCAACTCCTATATTTTTTAATGTATCATAAAACTTGTAATCAAAAAAAAGGCTCTGAGTAAATGCATCATGAAGATTGAGAAAAACAGTGTCCTTCCTCCTTTGGGTTTTTACTTCCCTGAATATTCCAAGGCTCCTAAGCCTTCTTTTAGTCTCCTCAATATTAAGTGAATCACTACCTCCACTTAAAATGAGCCTTTTTGCAAAGAAGGAGTTTGTTTTCACATGAAATATGTTTAAATAGGTTAATGGGTATTCGTTCTTTTCAAATACATTTTGCGTGTTTATTTGCCACACTAAGGATATTAAAAACAGTACAACCCTCATTTAAACCTTACCTTGTAAACTGAAATATTATCCCTTTTATAAAGCGTTGAATCAACATAAAAATGAGACATCACATCCTTATATCCAATACCTACAAAAATAAAATCTTCATGAGGATAAGTTTTTTTCCACAAATCAAACTGGTTATGCCTTGATTTTATGTTTAATGAGGGAACATACCTCTTAAGATAATAGGATAAAAGGCTTGCATGTTGGTATGTATTGGCAAAAACAGGTAGTTTTGCATCTTTGAGCCTGCGAGCAATATCCTTCATTGCAATCTCTTTCTTAAAAACCCTATACTTAATCTGAGGAATAAGTAGAATGGGCTTGAGTGGAAGGGAGAGGAGAAAGTACATACAGATAATGTGTCCCCTGTATTTAAAACCCTCAATAAATCTATACCCTGCATATAATAGAGGAGGGTAAAAAAGAATGGGCCAGTTCGCCTCTATACGGGAAAAGAAAGAAAAAAACAGGAAAAACAGAAAAAATACCCATCCTGTTAGGAGAGTGATTTTATTTTTATCCCATTTGCGTTTTAAAAGGCCAAACATTCCATAGATGGATAAAGGAATACCTGATGCAATGAGTATGTCAACAAGGTACTTTATAAAATACCTCGGCCTTATGTTAAAACCACCAGTGCCATGTGCAAACTGATACTTAAAAGATACAAAACCGTGCAATATATTGAATATTATGACAGGCAAAAATATGATGAAGGGGACCAATATGAAAAAAAGGATGAACCTCTTTATGTCTCTTCGTTTTATGTCAAAAAATAGTGCAGGGTAGAGCAAAAAGGCCATGTATTTGGATAAAAGGGCAAGACCAAGGAGAATACCCCCTATTAAATCCGGACTTCGTTTTTTTATGTAATAATACAGAAACAGCGATGAAAATAACAAAAAAGGCACATCTGGCGTCATAAAGAACAAAACTATCTGAAGTATGGGTGATGCCCAAAAAATAGCATAGAGAATACCAGCACTTTTATCTTCTAAGGCACGAACAAATAAAAAAGGGACTAATAGAGATACAATGAGTGGGAAAAACCGTATTCCAAGTACTCCATCGCCCAAGATACTCCTTGAAAAGGCAAGCATATAGGCGACCATGGGTGGGTGGTCAAAGTAAGAAAATGCAAGGTGTTTTGACCAGAGAAAATAATATGCCTCATCTGCTGTTATGGGGATTAAAAAACTTAGAATAAAGTTAAATAGAAAAAGCAGAAATATAAGTAGGTAAAAACTCCTACCGCGTGCTTTCGTAATTTGGTGCTTCCTTTGTTATAATGATGTCATGAGGGTGCCCCTCCCTTGCTGCACTCTGGGTAATCTCAACAAAAACCGCTTTTTCTCTTAGTTCTTTTAAGTCCTTTGCACCGATATACCCCATACCAGACCGCAGTCCACCAACAAGTTGAAAAAGAACCTCAGATACAGGTCCCCTATAGGGAACCATACCCTCAACACCCTCTGGTACAAACTTTGTACTTCCCTCCTGAAAATACCGGGCGCCACCTGTCTCTGTAAGTGCACCCAAAGACCCCATACCTCTATAGGTCTTATACCTTCTTCCTTCAAGAATGACAGTATCACCAGGGCTCTCATCAGTACCTGCAAGAAGACCACCAAGCATAACAGTATCGGCACCAGCGGCTAATGCTTTTACTATATCTCCAGAATACCTGATACCACCATCTCCTATAATAGGTACATCTTTGTTCTTACGCACTTCATACACATCCATAATTGCAGAAAGCTGAGGCACACCAACACCAGCAACCACACGGGTAGTGCATATACTCCCAGGTCCCACACCCACTTTAACACCATCTGCCCCTGCCTCTACAAGATCAAGATATGCATCAGGAGTTGCTATGTTTCCGGCAATCACCTCACTTTCTGGGAAATGCTTTTTAATCCATTTAACCATATTAATAACGCTTTCAGAATGTCCATGAGCAGTATCAACCACAATAACATCAACACCCGCGTCCAAGAGTAGTTTTACAGTTTCTTTATCCTTTTCACTGGTGCCCACCGCAGCACCTGTCATAAGTCTTCCATATCTATCCAGAGTGGCAAAGGGATATTCTCTTTTCTTTTGAAGGTCTTTCAGAGTAACTAACTTCTTTAATACCCCATTTTTATCAACAAGAGGCAATTTTTCAAGTTTATGCTTTTTCAATATTTCAAATGCCTGCTCTTTATCTATATCCTCCCCCGCATATATAACATCACGCGTCATAACTTCTTTAACAGGAGTGTCTCTATTATCTACAAAGAGAAGGTCCTTTTTCGTGAGCATACCTATGAGATGACCCTTTTCATCCACAACAGGGAGGCCAGAGATTCCCTCCTTCTTCATAATATCATGCGCCTTTTTTATGGTATCTTCAGGATGGATTACAACAGGCTCCTCAATTATCCAACTCTCAGAGCGCTTTACCTTTTTTACCATTTTAACCTGCCTTTCTGGGGTCATATTTCTGTGGATTATGCCTATTCCACCGTTTTTTGCCATGCTTATAGCCATTTCCGCCTCTGTTACAGTATCCATAGCCGCAGACACAATGGGGATGTTGAGTTTTATATTACGAGTGAGGAATGTATTGCAATTTGTATCTTTCGGTAAAACAGAACTTTTTTGTGGGACAAGTAAGAGGTCATCAAAGGTATAAACTTTTCTAATATTCATAGTTTAAAATGGCTGGGGGACAGGGATTCGAACCCCGACTGGCGGATCCAGAGTCCGCTGTCCTGCCAGTTAGACGATCCCCCAGTATAGCGCCACCGGGATTTGAACCCGGGTCTCCTGGCTGAGAACCAGGTGTCCTCGGCCGGGCTAGACGATGGCGCCAGTTATGTGTTAATTATAACATAAAATCTGTGGAAAGTGAAATGGTCGGGATTCCTCAAAAATAATCTACACGAAATCTTATTGTTTCCTCAAAATAAATA
>CAJXJZ010000006.1 GCA_913055745.1 uncultured bacterium
AGGGATAGTCTGAGAGAAAACGCGTTTAGACATATAAAGCAATTTAATTGGGATAAAAGTGCGCAAAGACTTGAAGAAATTCTTAAAGGCGAGTTGAAGAAGAAAAGGAGTTTGAAATCTAAAATACATATCGGTGTTCGTAATCCAAGGAAAGTATTACATAAAGGTAAGTTATTATTAAAAAAGGCGTTTAGAAAGGATAGGGGTTTTGACAAATACATAGTACGAGGAGCATACCACTGGGAACTTTATAAAAACTATCCAATATATAAAAAACATGTTGACTATATTATAGAAACATTTGAAAAACATGAGAGAGGAACACTTTTAGATGTAGGGTGTGGTGATGGATTGATAGCCTGCCTTTTGGCTAAAAAAGGCTTTAAGGTAAAAGGCATTGATTTGGAAAAAGAAGGGATTAGATTAGCCAAAAAGAAGTGTCCTTCAGTTGTTTTTGAAGTAAGGGATATTTTTGATGTAGAAGAACAGTTTGATTATCTTCTTGCATCAGAGGTAATTGAACACCTGCCAGATGATGATGCTTTTCTTGAAAAAATAAAAGGTATATTTAGAAAAAAAGCAATAATAACCACACCGAACAGAAATTATTATAGAGAGGACCCCTATCATTATAGAGAATACACTGTTTTTGAGTTTGAAGACCTACTTAAAAAGCATTTTAATAAGTTTAAAGTCTATAAGACCGATTATAACTTGTATGCTTTAATTGAAAAAGAAGTGGTAAATCCTTAAAAATTAAATCTCATACCCATAGAAAGGCGTAGAAGGTTCACGCTATATCCTTTTTTATGTCTGTAATTTTTAATGTGTGATGCTGATGGTAAAAGATAAAGCATGGTTTTATGAAAATTAAGCATCAAAATTGCAGAAAGTGAGATGGTCTTTTCAACAATTCCACTTAAAAAATAATGCTCAGATTCTTCACTGGTTGTTTTGTATGTTTCATCAAGAGTTCCTTTGCCGTGTCTCTTATAAAAAAGCATAATGCCTGTATTATTTTGTTTTATCTGTTTTAACATTAACAGTGTTATTTTATCAAAATCATTGCCATCAGGATGGCCAAGCGGCATATTTATAAACCTGTATCCCATATAAGGAGCAAAGGTATAATAACAGTATGTGAACCTGTTTACCCTCACATATTCACTGAGCATGGCAATGTCCCTTTTCCTATACACAATGCCACCTATTATGCCCATACGGGGATTTTCATGGTAAACCTTTATATAGGGAAAATCATCTATCATAAGTTCTCCATAAAGATGGGCATTTTTCTTTAAAATCTCGCCTGTAAAGTCAAATATAGAGTTTGTAAGTCCTGATGAATCTAAGGTCCACTGCCTTACATAGTATATGGCAAATGGATTGAAGTAATAGAAATCTGGCACATTGGATGTTGTTTTATAAAGTATTATGTCTTTAAAGGTTATTTGCACATTACAGAGGGGCTTTATGAGCACTCTATGGGCTGCAAGGTATCTTATGGGTTCAGAATCAAAAAGTGGTGAGAAAAACCAGTCTAAGGACAGTTTTTTTGTGCTTATCCTGTAATATATTAGGTCCATGCCTGGTTCATAACCTGTAAAAACAAGAGACCCCAGGGGTGATGGGCTCCACCTTATAGGGAGCCTTCCCAATATAAAGGTAAAATGCTTGTTTTTATATCTTAAATAAAGCGTATTATAGTCTGCTGCAAAGAGGTTATTCCAGAGTTTATAGGGATAAATATCTTTGTCTCCACGCTTTATAATTATGTTTCCACCAGCACTTAATTTTCCGATATGTACATCTTTTCCTGCACTAATGAGCGTATAAAAAGGCGTGATGTCTATCCATTGATATTTTATGAAGGATGGTAGGGGAGTTTCTCTCTCATAGAAGTTATTGGAATAAAGTAGAGAGAAATTGGAGACTTCCTGATAGTTAAATATAGAGATTATGAAATAAAGCACAAATTCCATTATACCCCCTTTGCTTTTAAGACAACCCCAATGGTTTTCAAAAGTATTATAATATCAAGTAAGACACTTCTATTTTTCAGATAATAAAGGTCGTATTCAAGTCTTCTTATCTGTTCTTCAAGAGAAGGGCCTGTATATTTATAGTGGGCCTGTGCCCATCCTGTGAGTCCGGGTTTTACCTCAAGCCTTAGTTTATAATAGGGGATTTTTTTACTGAATTCTTCCACAAACTCAGGTCTTTCAGGACGGGGGCCTGTGAGACTCATGTCACCTTTTATTATGTTGATTAACTGTGGTACCTCATCAAGTCTCAATTTTCTCATTATACGTCCTATTTTAGTAACCCTTTTGTCATCTTTACTTGAAAACTTCTTCCCTGTCTTTTCTGCATCTTTTATCATAGTTCTAAACTTTATTAGATAAAAGGTATGACCGTGTTTTCCGGTTCTAACCTGCTTGTAGAACAGGGGTCCTGGGGATTCAATTTCATGAATAAGTGCTAAAAGAAAAGATATGGGGAATAATATAATAAACAGTATTGGTGTCAGGGTATAATCTATTAGTATCTTCACTCCATCGGTAAAATGTTTTATGTTGATAAAATCAGATATGTGGTAAAATTCTTTTATATAAATAAGCGGAATAAGCCCTGCCTCAAGTTCAATGAGATAAGGTATGGGAATGGCAGTAAATCCACTTACAATTTTTTCAATTGTTGCCTTTTCTTCTTCTATATTAGGGTCATCATACAAAATTATACCCTTTTCTGATGTATCTAAGGTGGATAGGTCATTTTTTACATTGAGAATATTTATACCGTATTGCTTTTTTAGTTGTTCGGGTGTCATATTTTTACATAGCCATATATACGAGGTGTTTTTCTTTATAGTTTGTTGCAAAAAATACTCTAAATTCAGGCTGAAAAAAACCGAAATTAGTATGAAATCATAAAGAAAAATAACCCTCCCTATACTCCTTGTGTAAAAGAGTAATATTGAAACACCATAGGCAACAGACAGTGAAATAAAAGAAAACCATATAGATTGAATAACATTAAAGGATGTCCACGCCTTTGGTCTTTTTCTATAAAAGGATACCATTCCAGTTGCATATAGCATCAAATAGGTAATAAAAATAATTATCAAGTGCTGATAAAGATGCGTTTTTATAAATAGCATAGTGGTGCTTAGATGATGCATATAAAAGAAGGTTGAGATAAAATGGAAAAGCACCAAAATCGCCAAAATAAATAAATAAAAATAGAGTCTTCTTGCAAATAATTTACTCATTACCAATGTTCCTTAAATATCCTATTATAAATCCGAGAGCAAATGACAAGTGGATAATAAAATAAACAAGAGGTAAGGTAAATGAAAAAAGTATATTCTTTGCTTTTATGGACTCATATACAGAGAAAAGCAATGCTCCGAATATATAACTCAATGCAAGCATACAAAAGAAATAGAATGCTGGTTTAAAGGCAAAAGAAAACAGCAAGGAAAAAATCAAAAGGGTAAAAAACACCGGAGGGACAAATGCCCTATAGGAAAATGTTTTTTTTAGAATTTTGGTGCTAAGTGCCCTGTAATACCCATATTCAAAATACTGCTTTGCAAGACTCTTAAAATCCCTTCTTGTAATAACCTTTACATTTGCGTCAGGAATAATAAGATTTTTCCCACCATTTTTTATGATTCTGGCATTGAACTCTGCATCCTGGTTCCTTATAAGTTTCTCATTGAAGAGCCCAAGTTTTTCAAAGGTCTCTCTTTTCATGCAAAAAAAGGGTGTTGTATCAGCATAAGTGGGTTTTTTAACGCCGAGTCTCCACAGGGAATTACCCACTCCAAAAATGCTTTTTTGGGCAATGGCAATGGATTTTTGAAACAGTGCATTGCCGTAGGGTGCAGGTTCTACCACAGGTCCTACATTCCACGCATCTTTTTCATTCTTAAGGTATTTTATTAAGGTCTTTATATAGTGAGGTGGATATATAGCATGCGCATCCATCCGAATGAGAATATCTCCCCTTGCTGATTTAATACCAAGATTTAGTGCGTGTGGAACATATCTTGCTGGATTGTTAATAAGTTTAATAATGCCCGGATACTTTTTGGACAGAGATTTTACAATATCACGGGTTTTGTCAGTACTCATGCCATCTACAACGATTATTTCTAAGGATAGGTCCTTGTTATGGAAAATAAGGTCTTCAATAATCTTGCCTATATATCTTTCTTCATTTCTACACGGTATTATAACACTTATCTCAGGTTTTCTTTCTTGCATCTTTGTATATGAAATAACTCTCCTTTCCTCCTCTTAATGGCGGTATATTATCAACTATCTCTATCTTTGGTCTAATCCCGAAAAGTTTTTCACTTTCTTTAATTATAATATCCTCTATGCGTTTGTTAAACCTGTTATTTACAATGAGTTTTAGAATAAGTGTTTTTTCATCAAGTTCGTATCTGTATTTAATTATAGACCTTGTGTTTGCTACTCTTTCAAATATGAAAGTAGGTCCCATAGTAGGGATTTTTTTACCATTAGGCATAACTATTTTTTCAGTTTCTCTTCCTGAAAATCCATCTATAATAGGATATGCAAGTTTGCATGTGTGCTCCCATTTTAACCCGGATGAGGCAATATCTCCTATTTTATATCTTACCATAGCAAATGCCTTTTGAAAGAGGTTTGTTATCAAGATAGTGCCATCTTCCATGACCTCCATATAGTTTGTATCCATTAGTACATGATGATGGCCAAAAGGGCAATCAAATGAGATTATGCCTACCTCTGATGAACCGTATATATTAACAACAGGTACATTAAACGCCTTTTTTATTGTGTTTCTTTGAACAGGATAAAGCATCTCTCCTGTGGTAAAAATGCTTTGAATCGTTTTTGGAGAAGGTAATTTGTTCCCTAAGATATAATTACTAAATGCAAAAATAGCAGAAGGCATACCGTATAAATAGTGTGGTCTGAATTTTATCATTTTTTTGTATTGCTTATATAAATAGGATGCGCTTGTATTGTAAGAGTTTAGTCTTAATCTATTTAAAAGCAAATCTTTTTCAAAATACTCTATTTTTGTCTTAAAGTACCAGTCACTTGCCCAATAAAATACATAAGGTGAAAATGGATTTATATGATACAGTGAAAGGATGTAAAACATATTTGCATGAGACCTTGCCCAATCACGCATATCTTTTGGAAATTTTATAGACTGACCTGTTGTGCCAGATGAAACAGTTTCAAAAGTTGGTATAGATTTTTCTTCCTTAGATCTTAATTTATGTGGAGTTTCTATGATCTCCTGTTTGTAAGTTATGGGAAGTTGTTTGAGCAGGTCATCAAATTCTCTAATGTCCTTTACCTTTTTGAGTAATGTTAAAATATGTCCTCTGTTTTTCAGTTCCATGTATTTTGGAACATTGTTTAGAATGTACTCAAGATGGGACCTTCCACGATGTAACACTCTTTCTTTTAATGCCTTTTTATCTGTATGATCCTGTGTCTTTATCTCTTCCCATGCCTGTTTTACAGGCTCTTTGCGTAGTTTTTGGATAAGGAAATAGATGTGCTTTTGAATTTTAGGACTTCTTCTAAGCATTATGGCCTCCTTTTATTTGAATTGAGCCTGTTAAAGATTTCCAAGCCCATTGAAATGACTCATTCTTTTCATCCCCTCCTCCTTGCACATACCCCCATATCTCTCCTCTTTGACATCGTGTGTTTCAATAAGGGAAGTGAAATCTTTAGGAACAATCCCCCTTAATCCCCCTTCACCAAGGGGGAGAATTGAGGGAATAATCCCCCTTGGTCCCCCTTTACTAAGGGGAAAAACTGCTAAAATTCCCCCTTCTTTAGAAGGGGGGTAGGGGGGATGTTTCAACCGCATCTCCTCTTTCAATTTTCTCAACATAACCCTCAATGTATTTTTTAGCAGCCTATTTGGTTTAAGAGTAAGAGCCATTGTTCTATTACATTTTTTGCGTCAAATTCCATGGCGAGTGCTCTCCCCCTTGTCCTAATTCCTTTAAGATCAATCTTACCTTTTATTATGCCAATTACATAATCTGCCATTTTTTTGTAATCATCTGGTTTGACGAGCAGGGCATTGTATTTGTGTTTTAGTAAATAGGGTATTCCCCCTACATCTGTTGCAATAACAATGAGGCCACCTGCAAGTGCCTCTATAACGCTCACGGGTGTATTGTCTATAAAGTTGGTATGAAGGTAGATAAAATGTGATTTAAAATATTCATATTTTTTCTCCTTATCCAAAAAACCTGGAAAACTGACCTTATCTGAAATGCCCAATTCTTTTGAGAGTTTTATCATATCCTTCATTATACCCCTATCAACTCCTGCCATGGTTAAAAATGCCTCTGGAAATACTTTTAAAACCTCTCTGTGGGCATACAAAGCCATTTTGGGGTTATAAATGGGATGAAAGGTCCTCATCCATAGCAGTTTTGGAGATATATTATTTTCTGTGTGATATGGGTAATCTTCAATATGTATGATATTGCGAATTACTTCTACCTCATATCCATATCTTCTAAAGTATGTTGCAAGATAAAAAGATGGAGCAATTAGTATTTTACCACGGTTTAGTACCCTCTTCACCCATTTTTTGTGCTTTTCCACAAATTCTGGTAACGCACCTCCATGTAACCAAAAGACAATTGGGATGTGAAATCTATGCATTAGGTATGAAGCAATGTCTGCATACAAAAACGCACCAAAGCTGTAAACCATTATAATGCCTAATTTGGCATCTTTGTGTCTTATAATAGTTTTTATTATGTCCTGTGCTCTTTTTATCCTTTGCGGGTACTTGCTTGCCCATACGACCTCAATGCCTTTTTGGGATAAAAGTTCAATTAGGTATTCTGCCTGACTTTTTTCTCGCCCTCTGTTGTACCCTAAGATGGGTCCTGTCAATAAAACCTTCATTCTTCTCTATGCATGTTAAGATATGCTATACCTGGCAAGTATCCTGTTATTGCAATTCTTGTTGCAGAATGTGCCATCTCTACAATACTCCATAATACAAAAGCAGCATTTTCACCCTTTTTATCTATACTGTGTACATTTTTTATAGGTATGTACATCATAGTAAAAAGAATAATAAGGGCTATGAGTCCAAAGATGCCGTGTTCTGCTAAAAGTCTTGTATACTCTGTATGGGGGTTTGTATAATATCCAAGGATTTCTGACCTCTCTGCTATGCCGACCCCAGGTCCTACGCCAAATATAGGGTGCTTTTCAAAGAGTTTAAGTTCAGCAAGGGCTATTTTGTCCCTTCCTGTGGGATTCAAGTTGGTAAATCGCTCTTTAAATTGTCCCTGTGTTAGATACTGCAGTTTCGGTAATAAAAGAAGAATGAATATAGAAATAACAAATACTGAACCCAATACCCTTGCCCTTGTTTTTTTATCTTTTATCGTAAACCATAAAAGACTTAAGACAGCCAAAGAGAAATTAAAAAAACCACCCCTTGAAAAGGTAAGCAGGGATTGGATAAATAACCACAAAGAGAGTGTATAAACCAGGACCTTTTCTGATGGCGTTTTATAATAATTTATAGCAAGTATTAAAAAAAATAGTGCACCAAGGCTCATCGTAGCAGATACCTGATTGGGACCAAATCCACCGCTTGCTGTGAAATTGGAGGTTGCTGTATAAATTATAGGATTTGTTAGTAAAGAGTAAAGGGATATGGCTCCTATGGATATGGTAGGCATAGAGGTTGAAAGCAAAACCCACCTCATCTGTGTTTTTGATATTTTTATATTGTAAAAAAGCATAAGACTAAAAGATAATAGAAAAGGGCCGGATAGGTTAAATGCCAATTCCCTTCTTATATCCTCCCATGAACCATAATAGTTAATGGTAAGTGGTATAGAAATAGATAACAAGAGAATAAATAATCCGGGTAATATAAAATTTTTAATATGCCTTACATAGCGTAGTATAATGAGTATAGCAAGGAGTATGCTTACATACTTGCTGTATTCCCAGAAAACATGTGCCTTTGTCATTCGCCATAAGACATGGCTTGTGACAATATAGGATAAAAATGATATAGATATAAAAGGCTTTTTGAAACTTAAGGCTAATATAGCAAGTAATGGAAGTAAAAGGGCATGAAGGGTGGCAAGGATGCGTATTTTATACAGCAAAAGTCCTATAAACATATTTAGTATAATCAACAAAATAAGTCCCAAAAGTGAATGTTTTTCTTTATCAGATGGGAAACTGTATGTCCTTTGTGATGTTTTTGATATGTTCAAATCGTTGTTCATCTACTTTAAATCCATATTGATTTAACACCTGCGTTAATTTTAATCCGTAGTACTCGTATGTAAAAAAAACGGCATATCTGTATGCATTCTGGGATGCCGTTTTCCACAGGTCAGGCTGCTCTATATATCTTATTATACCATCTACAAAGGCATTTATGTGGGAATAGGGTGCGTAAAATCCACAATTACATGCAGAGAGTACATCAGGTATTATAGACACATTACTTGATATAGGTACAGCACCCATACTCATTGCCTCATTCAATACTTTGGGCCATCCTTCTGTGTATGATGGAAATAGGAAAAAATGTGCATTTTTCAATATGTCAAAAACCTTTTCATGTGGCATGGGGCCATGAAATATGACCTTCTCTACAAGATTATTATTCAACACATATTCTCTTGCCATATTTTCAAGTTTGCCACTCCCTACAATATGGAATCTCAAATCTATGCCTTTTTTTAATAGTTCTTTGATTATATGTAAGGATTCCATTATTCCTTTTTCCCTGTATAGATTCCCCACGAAGGCAATATTAATAATAGAAGATAGTTTCTTTTCCTGGATAATGTTCTTGTGTTCAAGATAAGAGGAAAGATAATATGATGGGTTGGGAAATGGTATAAAATTCTTGTTGGGAAGGTCTTTTATGTAGTTTACACTAACAAAAGAACTATATATGCCAGATTTTATGATTCTTTTTTGCAACTTTGCTGCAAGGCTCTCAGCACTGTTATCTTCCCAGTTCCCTGCAAATTTGATCCATTTTAATGTCTTTATATGGCTCAATTTAAAAAAGGAAAGTACCACAAGGGAAAAACTTGATGGGGTCCGTAGATGTATAAGGTCAAATGCTCTGTTTTTTAGCGTGTTTTTAATGGTCGTTATCCAACCTGATGCTCTTAAGAGGATTTTTAGTTTTTCTGTAAGATTTTTTCCTCCCGCGGGCAGAACGGGTAAAAATTCTATGTTATCTGATGTATAACTTAGAAAACTTTTTGGGGGTGTGCCTTTATACAAAGGGGCTATATGTGTTATATGTTCAAATAATGTGGCAAGATAACTTATTTCTTTTACTGTTGCGCCATGTCCTTTTAATGCGCCCTCCTTGTCTATGTAGTGTGCTGTAGGAGATATTATAAGCAATCTCATTTTGTTTATTATAAGGGAGTATTATTGTTTATAAAACGCCTTTATTGTCTTAAAATACAGGTATGAGGATTGGGCTTGTTATACCATCCCTTGAAAAGGGTGGTGCAGAAAGGGTGGCAGTTAATCTCGCGAAAGGGTTTGTAAAAAGAGGGGATGATGTGTCCTTTATACTATTTTCCCATAATTTATATTATACTATTCCGCCTGAATCATTGGTGTTTTCCATTGATGTGCCGGGTAGTAAAAGCCTTTTCTATAAATTTATAAATCTTTACAAGCGTAAGAGGCATCTTGAAGAGATTAAAAGGGATATGAATATAGATGTGTCCATAAGTCTTCTTGAAAATGCCAATATTGCCAATCTCTATACAGACACAAAGGATGCAAAAATTGCTACAGTACATAATACAACTTTTGGTTTTGATGATATGAAACCTATATTAAGAGATTTATACAAGTTTTTTATTAAAAAAACCTATAGACGTGCAGATAAAATCATCGGTGTTTCCCATGGAGTATATGAAAGGATATTGAGTTTAGGTCCCTCCTTTAAGTCAAAGACAGAGGTAATATATAACCCTTTTGAGATAGAGAGGATAAAAGACCTTTCGAGAGAGCCTTTATCTTCCTTCAAAGAGCATATTTTTCATAAGCATCGCATTCTTTTGAACATAGGAAGACTTGTGTATCAAAAAGGGCAGTGGTATCTTTTAAAACTTATGAAGATGTTAAAGATGGAAAGTGATGCCTTTAAATTGGTAATACTCGGAGATGGTCCATTAAGAAAAGATTTGATAGATTTTGCCCATGAACTTGAACTTAAGGTATTTCATAAAGATGAGCCTTTGAAGGAACATGATAACTATGATGTGTATTTTTTTGGTGCTGTCCATAATCCGTATAAATACATAATGCATGCCTTTTTGTTTTTATTTACTTCTTTGTGGGAGGGATTTGGTAATGTGTTAATAGAATCTATGGCAGTGGGTACACCTGTTATCTCTTCTGATTGTAATTCAGGCCCAAGGGAGATACTTGCACCACATTCAAACCTTTCAGATGTAGCAAAAGATATTGAGTTTGAAGAATTTGGCATTCTTATGCCACCATTCAGTAAAAACCTTGATTTTTCAAGTAGAGCGGATGAGCATATATTACATCTTTGGAAAAAGGCAATAATGACCCTGTACGATGATAAATCATTGTATATAGATTATAGAAATAGGGCTATGAAGAGGGCAAGGGATTTTGACCTTGAGAATATCATGGGAAAGTGGTATCGTTTGATTTTAGGCCTTTAATCATCTTATCTGCTTCTTGCTTTCTTGAGTACACCACTATTAAGGTATGAGGTAAAAGAATAAATCCTACCAAGACCTTTAGTATTTTTTTAAATATGCTGCCTTTTAGCACAAAAGTGCCTCTTATGTTGTGCAATATAGCCTCATTCACTTGAAAGTCCTTGTAATACTTTTTATAAAGATAAATGCTTGTTTTATGGATGAGGTTTCTATGAAATATATTTTTTCTGGAACTTGTGTAGGTTATAATTCTTGCCTTATGCTGCCTGAGGCCTCCGCTTGGTGCCCTGTGGTGAAATACATCAACAAAGGGATTTACTCCCATTATATAGCCAGAGAGGTAGATTCTCATACCAAGGTCGTGATCTTCCTGCATACCTTTGTCAAAATTTATATCAAAATAACCGCTTTTTTTAAGAATATCTCCTTTAAACATTACATTATCGGTGGGAAAATAATCAGCCAATTGCACTATTTTTTGAAAGTTATGCATTTTATAGTCTATACCCCTTTCTGTTAGAGTACCGCATGAGACATCCACGCCAAAGAATTCAATATATCTTAGATGATTCTCAATAAAGTTATTGGGTATTTTGTCTATATCATCATCTACAATCATAATGATAGAGCCTTTTGCGTTGCGAAGGCCTATGTTCCTTGCAGTACTTTGACCTTTATGGTTGTCTGTAAATACCTTAAGGTTTAATTTATCTTTGTATTTATTATAAAACTCAGGGAAATAGTCTGCATCAATGACTATAACTTCAAAGGGCTTTATAGTCTGCCTTGTAAGTGCATTTAAGACATTTTTTATATAGGAATGTCTTTTTAATGTGGGTATAATGACAGAGACTTTTGGTGTGTTTTTTAGTTTATATGATTCGGGTATGCTCCTTTCCCATATATTAGGAGGCAATGTTTTTAATGTAAAGGTCAATTTTAAACCTTGTATTATCCCACTTATTGGATATTTATACCAAAGACTCCTAAAAAGTGCCCATATAATCTGATTCTTTGAGTAATGCCTTCTTAACATTCGTACCTCATCCAGAACAGGTATATTTTCTATAAAAGATGGAGATTTTATAATGTGCTTTAAAATATCAGGTTCAAATACCAAAAATGCACCACCTTTTAATAGCCTGAGCCCAAGATCTAAAGATGCACCCTCAATACTCTTAAAATCTTCATCCAATATACCTATATGCCTCAATGCCTCTTTTTTAAACAATGTGCCATAGATATGCATTCTAAAAGATGCTATTTTTTTAAAATCGTCTGGGTCTTTATTAAACATCCATGTAGGTGCTACAAAATTTAAAAGAAAAGGCTTTCCCTTCATACCAAGAAATAAACCAGAATGCCATACATCCCCTTGTGTATTTAGCACTTTTTGTATATTATCAAATGCTGGCATTCCCAAAGATTCATGCCATATCAATAGATACTCGGTTTCATTATTGTTTAGTGATTTTTTAATAAGGTTGTTCAGGTCTTTTAAGGAGGCAACTTCCTTTGTAAATACATTGCCATTCCATTTAAAACCGTCTTTTAACGAGGCACCTACATATATAAGATCAACGCTTTTCATGATTTATCTCCTTTTAGCACCTTTGTATAGAACTTAAAAAACTCTTCTGCCTGTTTTGTAAGTGTAAAGTGTTTTTCTACATATTTTCTTGCATTTGTGCCTATTTCCTTCCTTAGGTCAGGATTCTTGATAAGGATTTCAAGTTTGTTGGCAATATCTTCTGGGTCTCTCCTTTCACAAGGCAGTGCTATTTTATATTTGTTAACCAATTCTATGTTCTCTTCATACTCTCCTGCAACAACAGGAAGCCCTAAGGATAATGCCTCTAAAACTGCATTGGGAGAGCCTTCCAAGATCGTTCCCCATGCTTGGGTAAGAACAAAAACATCTGATGAAAGGTATAAGGGAACAATCTCAGAAAACGCCAACTTTCCGTGTAATACAACATTGTCATTGATTTTTAATGCATGGGAGAGGTAAATCACCATTTCTTTTAAAGGCCCAACGCCTACAATATGGTATTCAAACTTAAGTCCTCTTTCTTTTAATATGGATAAAGATTTTAGTATGTATTCATATCCCTTTGTCCAATGGAGGCGTGCTACAGTTAAAATCATGCAGGGTGCATTTGTGCCATCCCTTTTGGAGTATTCTCGTTTTAAGGATAAAAGATCTTCTGGCACTGCTGGTGGGATTTTATAAGTAAGGATATTTGAAGGGAAATTCCTGTATTTTTTTGCATATTCTACGAGGTGGTTTTCTAATGTATGAACTGCATCAATATGTTTAAATGTATCTTTATAAAAATCTTTTTTATCTATTTCCACATACATTACACCATGACCTCTAAAACTGGAAATTGCTTTAAATCCAAAAATCTGTTTCAAATGAAAATGCTCTCTTGCAATAGAGATGTATTCAAAGTGTACAAGCTCGGGTTTTAGGTCAAATAAAGGATACTCTATATAGAACTTTTTGAGAGAATTTATTATCCCATATAGAGGTATTGTAGTTTTAAAGTATTTAAAAAATATTATGGGATGTGATAATAGGTTCTTAACTAAGAGATACAAGAGTATGAATAATGATTTCCATCTCGGTCTTGTTGAAGGAAGGTAATGTATGCGAGATATATGGGGATAAACCTCTGGAAATAGGGAAAGTTCATCGGATCTGTAGCCTACAATATGGACATCTACGCCCTTTTCTAATAAATACAAAAACTGCCTTGCGATAAATGTTTCAGAAAACCTTGGGAAATGATAGGTGTATAGTACTATCTTCATACCAGCACTTCTTCAAAAAACTCTATATGACCTTTTTGCATGTTACTTAGGGTGAATCTATCTTCAACGGTTTTTCTACCAGATTTTTTCATCTTTGAAAGTACATCCGGGTGTGTATATAGGTAGTATAGATATGATGCAGGCTTTTCCATATCAAGTAATGGAAAGACAAAACCATTTTCTTTGTGCTTTATAGGTTCTGAATTACCATGCACATTGGACACTATGGGCACCGTGCATGTTGCCATTGCCTCAAGTATAACATTTGCAAGCCCTTCTGCGAAAGATGGTAATAATAGGGCATCCATATCCATAAGGATTTCAGCAACCTCTTTCTCTGTTTTTTTGCCAAGGTAAAATGTATTGTGAGAAATACCGAGGTTATTCATTGTGGAGTACATCCTTTCTTTTTCATCGCCATCACCGATTATGTACATCTTTCCACTTCCACCTTTCTTTAAAAACCTATAAAAAATAAAGAGGGCACTATCTATACCTTTTTTCCATATTAAATTGCCTATAAATACAATGTTTAATTCAGAAGATGCACTTTTTTCTTTGCACTTGAATAAATTGGTATCAACACCATTATAAACAACTTTTGTACGTGCATCCTTATATATCTTTTTTGTCTCATTTTCCAATGCCTTTGATACGCAGTGTATAGAGGCAGCACCTTTAAGCACTTCATATAAATCCTTTTTATACTCTTCGCTCAAAAGAGGGTCTATTGTTATCTGTCTTCCTCTTATGCTCACTGTATAGACCTTATTAAGGTATCTCAAAAGTGGTAAGAAGTAGGACGTATATGCCACCCATTCAAAGTGTATCACATCAAAATCCAAAAAGGCAATACTTAGATACTTAAGAAGACGATTGAAAAACTGTTTTTTATTAATTGAATACTGTTTTGATATGTTTATTATGTTTAATGTTTTAATGGGATGAAAGATGCCAATTATAAGGTATTTTAATAGCCATAACACTCTTATCATAAGTGGGTCTCTTATTTGGGGTAATCTTATGACCTTAAAACTATATGAATTTTTTGGAACTTTTCCGTATGCCCCAACCATGAGTTTAAATTTGTCTGTATGAGATAAAATGTCTATTTTCCTTTTGATGAATGTAGTAGGTGGCCAATCAACCCCCATTATAAAGATGATGGGCTTCTTCATATCTTTTATTTTAATTCTTATTAAATGGATAATAAACTATCTCAAAGATTTAAGAAGTTCAGAGATCATATTGCGGGTCTTTTTATCCATGAAAATAAGTATGCCATATATGAGCATACCCACTGCGGTATAAAGAAAAAGCGATATATATACATTGCTTATGCAAAACACTTTTTTTGCTATGTATATTACTATGCCCATAAAAGATGCGTATATAAATGGTCTTATCATGTGCGAGAAGAGTTTAAATAGGGAATATTCAAGTTCCCTTGATACAAGATAGAATATAAAAAGTCCACCTGTAGTGCGAACGATGGTAACCGAAAGTGCTACACCAATCATGCCATGCAGTGCACCAAAGAAAACAGATATAAGATACAACGGGGTAAAAACAATGCCGAATTTTAGCATGATATCGGGCTTACCCTTTGCATTAAAAAGTGTGCCAGCGGGTGAACCAACGACCCTTCTAAGTGCCATAATAGCGAGTATTTGCATAGGCACCACAGCCTGGATCCATTGTTGACCATACAGCACCAAGATAAATTCCCTTGCAAGGACAATAAGTCCAATTGTAAGTGGAAAAGCAACCACAGAGAGGAGTTCAAGCATTTTTATAAAAGCCCTGTGCAATCTCTTTATATCTCTATTTACAGATGATAAGGATGGAAATGACACATCCGTTGCAACGCTCTTTATATTACTTACAATGAGATTGGCTGATGCATAGGCACGATTGTATATTCCCAAATCCCTAAAGCCCAAGAGTTTGCCTACTATCAATGTATCTCCTTCATTACCAAGAAATGTCAGGATATTTGTCCCAATTATATGGACTGTATATTTTATAATGCGCCCTGCTCCTTTGAGGGATATTTTATTGGGAAACCATTTGCTCTGGAAAAAAGATACAGGTAGGTTTAATATTGAAACAATCACAAAAGGCGTTACAAGGCTCCATACCCCATACCCATAAATCGCCATAAATACGCTGATTATTGCAGACAGGCCATCCATGATTGTGTCTTTTAAAACGAGTTTGTTGTATAACAACTTCTTTTTCAATAGTGCATCTGGAATGCTCCTTAATTCTGTGAATACAAATGCAACAAAAAACCATAGAACAATACGCTTTAGAAAGATACCGCCTTTGTAAAATTTAACAATAAAGGGTAAGATTATTAGTAAAATGATAAATAGAAGGATCAGAAGAATTACATTTAGCCAAAATCCTGTATTAACACGCTCTTTCCAGTCTTCCTGGTTATCGTAAATTATGAATGTAGATGTTGTTTGAGATGTGCCGTCTGTAATAAGTCTCAGGGCTACTCTTGCAAGGGCTACTACACCAAAATCCGAGGGGGATAGTTTTCTTGCAAGGACATATATAGCGCCTAAGTTTATAAGACGTACGGCAAATTTTCTAAAAAAAAGCCAGAATCCAGCCTTTAATGTCTTTTTCTTAAGGGAGGCATCTTTACTCATGCATGGGATTTAGGTTATAGGTGTTATACCATCTAATTGTGGAAATCTTTGGTCTTTATTGGATAAGATGGGTGGCATAGGAAAATGCATGCCAAGACTTTTCATATTTATTCCCCTTTCATGCTCTTTGCTATAGTATTCATCTACCTTATAGTTTATTATGGCAAAGTCTGATAGGGTATAAAAGCCATGGGCAAGCCCCTTTGGTATAAATAGCTGATGTTTGTTTTCACTGTTTAGTTCCAAGGTCATATATTTAAGATAAGTTTTGGAGTCCTCTCTTAGGTCAAGTATTATATCTATGATTTTTCCATATACGACCTTTAGCAATTTACTTTGAGCCTTTGGGGGTATCTGATAATGCAATCCTCTAAAAACATGCTTTTTTGAGTATGATTCATTGTCCTGAACAAATGTTATCTTACCAATGTATCTTTCAAACAGATCCTGTCTGAAACTCTCAAAAAAATACCCTCTTTTATCATAATGTACAACTGGCTTAATTAAAAAAACACCTTTTATGGCAAGTTCTCTAAACTCCACTACAATTCATCCAAAAGTTTTAAAAGATATTTCCCATAGGCACTATGCTCCATTGTACGGGCAATGTTTACAAGTTTTTCCTTTGTAATAAAACCTGCTCTATATGCTATTTCCTCAAGACAGGCAATCTTAAGGCCTGTTCTCTTTTCTATTGTCTCTACAAAATGGGATGCGCTTAAAAGGTTTTCTGCTGTGCCTGTATCAAGCCATGCATATCCACGCCCCATTAGCTTTACCCGAAGTCTTTTCTCTTTCAAATACATAGTGTTTATGTCTGTTATCTCAAGTTCCCCTCTCCAGGATGGCTTGAGCATTTTTGCCTTATCTATTACATCAGGTGGATAAAAATATATGCCCACTACTGCCCAATTGCTCTTTGGTCTTTTGGGTTTTTCTTCAATGCTTAAAGGCATGCCATTTTTGTCCAATTCTACCACACCATAATGCTCGGGATTTTTTACTGTGTATGCCCATATTACAGCGTTTTGTTCTGTTTTAGTAATTTGTATACTTTGTTTTATAAGATTGGTCAGTCCATGTCCAAAAAAGATATTATCACCCAATATCAGTGCCACAGGATCATGTTTAATAAAATCTTCTCCAATGAGAAATGCTTCACCTATCCCATTGGGCCTTTCTTGTATGGCATAACTTATATTTATTCCCCAGTCAGAGCCATCTTTTAACAGTTCTTTGAACCTTGGGATATCCTTTTTTGTGCTTATAAGTAGAATATCATGGATGCCACCCAATAATAAAACAGATAAGGGATAATAAATCATGGGTTTATCATACACAGGCAAAAGGTGTTTGGACACTGTTTTTGTTATGGGAAAAAGCCTTGTACCACTACCACCTGCAAGGATTATACCCTTCATTATAACTTAAATCCTATATGCCTTCCTTCTTTTAAATACCACTCTACGGTTCTTTTAAGCCCTTCATCAATGGATATCAAAGGCGTCCATCCCAAAAGTTTTTTGGCTTTGGTAATATCAGCCTGCGTGCTCTCCATATCGGCCTTGTTTTTTTCTTTGAAAACTATTTTTGCCTTTTTATTAAGAAGATGTTCATATTTTTTGATGACCTCTTTAATACTTATGGGCTCTTTGCCTCTCCCGAGGTTTATAATTTCAAACCCTTCTATGTTTTCCATTGCAAGTATAATACCCCTTGCAATATCGTCAACATAAGTAAAATCCCTGGATTGTTCACCATTTCCATAAATAATGACGGGCCTTGCTTCGTATATCCACTTGAGGAATCGCAAAAGCGACATATCTGGCCTTGATGCAGGACCATATACTGTGAAGAATCTGAGCACTACGACATTGAGATTATATAGATAGTGGTATGTATAGGCAGTAACCTCAGCAGATTTTTTGGATGCTGCATAGGGAGATATAGGGCTATTTACAGGCAGATCCTCTGTAAATGGCATCTTTTGCCCTGCATATAAAGATGATGTGGATGCAAGAATAAATCTCTTAACCTTATATTTTACAGATAGTTCTAAAAGATTGAGATTACCTAAAACATTGGTTGTGTAATAAACATAAGGATTTTCTATGGATGCCCGAACCCCTGCCCTTGCTGCAAGATTTATGACAATATCTGGTCTAAATTCATCAAAAACTTTCTTGAGAAAAACGACATCTTCAATATCTCCTTTGATAAATCTAAACATCTTATATGCCTTCAGTTTAAAAAGACGGTATTCTTTTAGTTTGGTATCATAGTAATCATTGATATTGTCTATACCTAAAACCTCATGTCCACCCTCAAGTAAAAATTCCCCTGTTTTCCATCCAATAAATCCACAGGCGCCTGTTAGAAGAACCCTCATATTTACCTCCTTTAAAAGTTGGTCTGGTAAAAACTCCACAAAAGAACTATGGCACTTATAATGGATGTAATATCTGAGAAATTAACATGGAATTTTTTGGAAACCTCAATTGCATCACCTGAAAAAAGGCCAAGTTCTTTTACGGTTGTATGTTTTTCAACTGCTTCGTAATAATTGATTTTAAAGGTTTTAGAATGCGTATAAATCTTTATCTTTTTGAGGTTTGCAAGTGGAGTAGTACCTCCTGCAAGACCTATTAGAGAACTTATGGGTTCATTTTCGTTTATGTATCCAACATAAGGCTTTTTTACCTCACCAATAACCGAGACCTTTACATATCTATCAATAATAACCCGTGTCTCTGGTAGTATGGTTTTGTAAACAGAATCTATAACATGTCTTATATTTTTTGTAGAATTTATATTTATAACACCTAAATTCGTGGAAAAAAGGCTTACAGAATCCTCAAGACAAAATGTGTCAAGTGGTGCATATACCATTCCTCGTATAGAGTCTGATACAGGGTATCTTACAATAAACATATCTCCCTGGGATACCAAGGTGAATATAAGGTAAATCAATGTCATTTTTTTCTCCCCTTTTTGCGTTTAAAGAACCTTTTTATTGTATGCTTGATACCTTTGCGTGTATCGTGGTAATAATAGCCATAATAGTAATACCTATAACCATAGCCCTGGGATGTTTTAAAGTCATTGAAAACACCGCCTATGATATTAACATTGTTACGCACAAGTTCCTTGCATACTGCAGAGAGAAAATCAGCATTTGTAAAATTGTATTTTATTGCAAGTAGTAGGCCATCAAAGAGATTATTAGCAAAAAGCAATGTGCTTGATACAACACCTATTGGTGCAGTGTCAACGATTACAATATCGTAGGAAGAAGTAAGCTCCTTAAATTTTTTTGATGCCTGCCCTCTAAGTAGGTATGATGAGATATATCCCTTGTTTTTCCCTGAGGGCAAAAAATCAAGGCCTTTTAGTTTTGTTTTGAGTATGTTTGCTTTTTCTGAGTCCCTGTATAGGAATTCACTAAGACCTTCTTCATTCCTTGGTATACCAAGTATCTTATTCTGGGTAGGCTTTACAAAGTCAGCATTAACCAATAGCACATTATAACCTGAAAGTGCAAGTGTTTGTGCAAGATTAAGTGAAAGTATTGTTTTCCCCTCACCACTTGCAGTACTGCTTATTCCAATGGTTTTTAAGGATGGATTTGTTTTTCTTAAAAATTCAAGGTTGATTTTGAACCTGTTAAGTGACTCTATAAGTTTTTCATCCTTACATGTACCAATTGGCTCTATAACAGGTTGAGGCACATCCATATGTGGTATGACTGCCAAGATTGGTGCATCTATTATTTTTTCTGCTGTTTCTGGGTCTTTGATGCTTTTATCAAGATGCTCCTGTAAAAATGCAATGAGAACACCGACAAAAAGACCTAATACCAGTGCTAAGTAGAGATTAAGTGTCTTATTTGGAGAAAATGGGCTTTTGGGAACAAGGGCATAATCAAGTACCCTTGCATCTGGTATCTGTGACGCGTGCTCTATTTTAGCCTCTTCTAATCTTAAAAGTAGATTTTCGTAGATTTGTTTTAATGCATCTATTTTCCTCCGTAGATTAAAGTATGTGAGGGAGACATCAGGGACTTTTGATAGTTTGTTTTCATAATCCTTTAGTACCTCTTGTATAGCCTTTAAACGGGCACTGTATAATATGCTATTTACTTCGCTTTCCTGTAATATAGAGAGGATTTTTGGAGAAATCCTATCTTCTGATGTTAATGTGTCTTTATGTATCTTTTGTGAGAGGTCTTTTTGTAATGCATTTATTTTCTTTTCAAGCCTCTTTGCCTCAGGATGCTCAGGAGAATAATTTAATATCAAAAATGCGCGTCTTTTCTCAAGTGCGAGTAATTTATCTATTAAATCACCATAATCTCCTGTCATAAGAGATGAACCACCTGAAAGTTTTAATTTTCGCGTGAGGGTTTCAGAAAGTGCGCTTGCCTCTTTATACCTCATCTCTGCTTGATACTTTTCAGATACAAGTGCAAGATAGTTTGATAAAAGTTCTTTATTGGTCTCTTCGCCATCTTTTATCATTAGCGTGGAGAAATAATCAAACTCTTTTTCCATCATGGAAAGTGAATCCTCTTTTACCTTTAATTGCCTTTCTACGCGTGCCACCTGACCTTCTAAAAAATCTTTTAACACTCTTGCGGAATAGCGTGCATCTTCAAGGGTATAATCCACATAAGATTCAGCATACGCATCAGCAAGTTTCTTGGCGAATTCAGGGGAATAATCACGGGCCTCTATTCTTGCGATAAAAGAATTTCCTTCCTGCTGAATTTTGATATGTCCCCCTATTTTCTCCAATAGGTTTCCTATATCTCTTATGCGTAAGTGAAGTTTTAGAGGTAGTTTAATATCTGACGATATTTTAATTAAAAGGCCAATCTTGTCATTTTCAGACCATTTGTTTACCTTTCCTGATATTAAAACGTTGTTTGTAGAATCCTTAACATAGTATGAACTATCTTCTTTTATGTCTAATGTGTAATGTCCAGGTGTTAAGGTGGGTGATACTTTAAGGGAATCTATAAAAACGCTGTTTACTGAATCCTCTAATCTTATGGCTAAGTGTAGTTTTTCTATGACCCTTTTGCGTATGTTAAGGGATTTGAGGATCGCGAGTTGTGTAGGAACATCATTCCATGGGGTGGTCATACCTTGAAGGGCTATTTGGGTGATGTTGTTACTACCGGGCAATCTGACCCTTGCCATAGCCCTATATACAGGTCTTTTTTTATGGTTATAATACAAAGCAGAAAATAAAAATATGAGGACTACCCAAAAAATTGTTGCTTTTCTACGTCTTAGGGTGGTAAATATCTCCTCTACATTGATTTCTTTCTCTTCCATGCTACGTTTATTTTAAGGTATTATGAGGGTTTGGCAAAAAAATATTGAAAAGTCTACACTTTACACATCATAAGCCTTAAAATTTAAGGCATGAAATGGGCTTTGATGTTTATTTTATCTTTTCCTTTCTTCAGAAAACATGCTGCAAATTGGGATGCATATCTCAGGGCAAGGGAGTTTTTGGCTTCTAAGAATTATGAAAAAGCAGGTAAAATAGCGGACTCTCTTATTATAGAGGGTTTTAAAGATAAAGATGTTCTGCATCTTTTAATGTATTCCCTTTACCAAAGGTCAATGTGGGATTCTATTATTTCATTGAGCAATAATCTTGAAGATTTTAAACTGCCACCTAAAACCCAGGAATACTCGGATATAATGTTTATGATTGCAGTTTCGTATTTTAAGAAAGATGATATTGCCCTTTCTTTGTATTATGCCTCAAAATCTGGTAATACGATGAAAAATAGGAACAGGGCACTTGATTTTGTGAAAAACTATATTGGCATGTCATATCTACCACAAGATATATCCCTTAAGTGGCTTTTAAGGCCTGAAAGACCAGGGATTTTTATACCAAAAGGAGAAAGTGGTAGTGTTGCAGAGGATTTTATGAATGGATTTAACCTTGGGCTCGGAGGCACTATTCCCTATAATAGGTTTGATAATATAAAAGATGTTAAAAATGCCTCCTTGGTGGTTGGACCTATGTATTCTCAAAGCATTGTAAATAGTCTTGAATATTTAAAAACAATCTTTGAGCCTTGTATCTTTCCACTTTCAGAGGATGTAAGAATTGATATGGAATTGCCATTCTTTTCATTAAACAGAAGGTATGCTATTGAATTAGAAAAAGGCATTATGCTATTTGCTGATAAATTGGGTTATATGAACTATGCGATTTACTATGATGAAAATGACCCTATATCTCTTTCTTCTAAGTTGTTTTTAGAACGGGAAATTGCAAAAAGGGGCCTTTATATCGCCTTTGAGAAACCTTTTAGTGAAGATTCTATTTCAATTATTTCAGAGATTGATTCTACCACAGGAGAGGGTTGGGATGCAGTGTTTGTGCTCGGCAGAAGTGATTTTGCTCTGACACTTGCCACCACATTTAGAAGAGAGGTGGAGGACCTGCCTGTGTTTGTGTTCTCTGATTTTAAATGGAAGGTGCTTCATGGTGGATATGTGGGTCTAAATGGCGTTATTTTTGCAGGCTATTATATGGGAGAGCGAAAGATGCTTGATATAATGTCTTCAAAGGACCAGTTTCAAGGCATGTATGAAAAGCAATTTGGGAACTATCCATCCTATTTTGCCGAGCGTGGATACGATGTTGGAAATCTTATAAAAAAAATGGTAAGTGAATTGGACACATTCAACAGAAAAAATGTTATAAACTACCTTCGTAGAATGGGTGTATATGAGGGTATATCGGGATATTTTTTATTTAGAGATGATCCTTCACTTATTAAGGTGTATACTTTTAAAAATGGCAGAATAGTAGAGTACAAGGAGGAATAAAATGCAAGGAAAGAAAAATACAGGTAAAGCAAAGAGAGAACTGCCCAAAGGTAAAGATGAAAATATCTATTTGCCATATGGAAAAAAGGCTTATATTGTCCAGGGTGTAGGGCTTTTGTTAGGCATAATTGGTTTTATCTTTGTCGCATTGGGAGACATCACCTTCTCTGTTATATCAATGGTATTAGGACTTGTTATTCTCATACCTGTGGGACTTTGGATGAAGGGCGCATGACTATAACATACTATAAGGATTAACATTTACAGTAATCTTCATATTTCTGATATCTGATTCTTCTCTTAAGGATTTTAAACTTTCTGTTATCTCATCAAGATCGTTTTCTTTGACCTTTAAAACAAGTTGCCACCTATACTCGCCTCTTATTTTTTCGTAGGGTGGGGGAGCAGGACCAAGTATAATAACATCTTTATGAGTATTTTTAATCTCTTCATTGATTTTTATGATCTGTTCTCTCGCAACTTTGGCGTTTTTTGAGCGTGCAATAATCCGAATAAGATAGATGAAGGGGGGATATTGGTATCGCTTTCTGTTATCCAGCTCATAAAGTAAAAAAGCCCTATAGTCGTGGTTTTTGAGATAAACAAAGATTGGATGTTCTGGGTCTCTTGTTTGAACTATTACCTTACCCTTTTTTCTAAGTCTTCCTGCAACCTGAAACAATGTTTGTGCAACACGTTCTTCTGCTCTGTAATCAGGGAACATGAGTCCTGTATCTGCATTAATAATACCAACTGTTTCAACATGAGGGAAGTCAAAGCCCACAGAAATCATTTGTGTACCTACAAGGATGTCTATTTTTTTATTTATAAAATCCCTGTATATTTTTTCTTTCATGCCCTTTTTCTGTACAGTGTCTCTGTCTAAAATGGATATTGTAGCATAAGGGAAGAATCTTTTAACCTCTTCCTCTATTCTCTCTGTCCCGTATCCTCCAAAGAATAGGTTATGTGAACCACAATAAGGACAAGCATCTGGTATAGGCTCTGTATGCCCGCATATATGACATTTTAATACCTTTTCCCTCTTATGTAGCACAAGTGGGACAGAACACATAGGACAATAAATAGTTTTACCACAGTCCATGCATTGAACAAAAGGGGTATATCCACGACGGTTTATAAATAGAATAATGCCCTTTTTTTTGTCTAAACTCCTCTTTATTTCATCTATAAGATGTAGAGAAAGCGCCTTGCCAGGGCGTTCTTTTTTCATATCAACTATTTCTATTTCTGGATTTGCATAATCCTTGAAGCGTTCAGTGATTATATGGATACCATGGTCATTTTTTATAGAAGCCTTGTAAAAACTTATCACATCTGGCGTTCCGCTTCCCATCAAGACCGGTATATTCAATCTCCTTCCTATGAATTCGGCTATTTCTCTTGCATCGTACATGGGCATGCGTTCCTCTTCTTTGTATGAAAAATCGTGTTCTTCATCCACTACCAGAAGAGAAAGATTAGATATAGGTAAAAACAGAGAAGACCTTGTGCCTATTACAACAACAGAGTCTGAACTTGCACATTTTTTTGCGATCCAGTTTTTTTCGGTGTTTGAAAGACCACTATGATAGACAAATACCCTTTCTTTATACCTATTAAGAAAGTAAGTCAGAGTTTGAACAGTTAGTGCTATCTCAGGAACAAGGAAAATGCCACTTTTGTTGTTTTCAAGTACATACTCAAATAGTTTATAATAAATGGCGGTCTTCCCACTACCTGTAACACCAAAGAGCAAAAAGTTTCTAAAATTGTGATTTTTTATGTCTCTTAAAACATCGTTGTATATTTTCTGCTGTTCTTCAGTAAGCGTTGAAACCTCTTTATGTTTGATATCTTCAATATGATAAGTAAATGGTTTTGGCTTTGCAGTCTTAAGGACATCTCTACAGGTTATAAGCCCTTCAGTTTTAAGTTCAGATATAATATTGCTTACATTGGAGCCAAACTCTTTTGTGAGGGTGCTTTTTTTAATCCATCTTGGGTAGCGTGTCCTTAAATAGGAAAAGATTTCTAATTTTTTCCCTGTTAGCGTAGGGGGTATTTCAATCTTTTTTGCCCTGCACTCATTTTTTGACCGCTTAAGTACCCCAGGTGGAAAAAACAGCAATATAGCCTCGCTCTCAAACGCTGCGTAGTGTTTTACCATGAAATTAAAAAGGTCAAGCCTTGGGCCATGTAAAGAAAATTCAGGAAATGCAATACTTTCAACCTCTTTTATATTAAAATCCACTTCTTTTGCAACGCTTTTGGATATTACCACTCCTCTTGCTGTGCCTTTCCCAAATGGTATATTTACTATGTCACCTACATGTACCCTCTCATTACATTTATAGGTGTATGCCTTTTTGCCTGCGTGGGGTATGATGATATCACAGAACACCGTTAAAACCTCTTTTCAAATGAGAGACCAAAGTAGTATCTACCTTCCTCATCTCTAATAGCATTTAGGCCAAAATATCGTGATATTTTGTATCTTAAATCAAACCTGTCATACTGAATAGAGAGAAAATCATGATAGTATTTCAGGTAGATATTAGAACTTACATAAAAACCAATACTGAGGTGTGGGTCTTCTTCGATACTACCAGATGAAACTTCAAGTTCTCTGAGGCCAAGTTTACTACGAATGCTCCTTGTGAGATAACTCTGAGCAAATCCAAGTGCTTTTTTCTCAAGCAAGGTGGTGGTAAGTACATTAAAGGAACCCTGTGATAATAGTTTACCAAAGGTCAAGAGTGCAATTATATTACTTTCATCAAGTGAGGGAGTAGATGTAAGATTTATGACGGGCTCTGTCAATGTACCAGAAATATTTAGTCTGACGGTGTATGAATCAACATCTGTTTCAGCGTTTATATCAAGTTCAGGGTCTATCTTGGATAGATTATTAAACTCTACAGTGCCATCTGCAACCTTAAACATTCTGTCAAAATAGGAAAAATCACCAGAAAGCACGGTAAGTTTACCATTTAATAGCATACCTCTTAAACCATAGATATATGATAATTTGCCTGAAAACTCTATGCGCGCCATCTCATTTAATAGGAAAACATTGTTATCCCATGATATGTTTATATTCATGGATAATATGGGATTATACTCCTCTTTGGATACAGTGGGGGGAGATTTGAATTCCGCAAACAAATACCCTTCTTTTACCTTCACATCCCCTTTTATGAGAAGAGGCGTTTTTTCACCCCTTGTGAGATAGAGGTTTGCATCGCATACACCCTCTATTTCAGAACCTATCTCAATATATATATCCTTTGCAGATATGCTAATATCCGGTGAATCAAAAAGCGCGCTTGTGCTTTTTATTTTTCCGCGTGCTATTATCTCTCCTGCGTCGCTTTCACCTCTTAGGCTCCTAAGTATGATTTCGTCACCTTTAAACTGTATATATCCCTTAATATTATCCGTTCTTATCCCAACTGCTGGTAGGTATCCATTCTGGCCATTTATCAAGATAGTACCTCTGAATAATGGATGTTTCAATGTGCCTTGAAGAATAATATCACCATCAACACTGGCATATTCAATATTGTAAACATCAGATATATAAGAAAATGCTGGGGTTATATCAAATGTTTTAAATTTAACTGTTATATCAGGTGTTATGCTGTCGGCTATTATTGGATACAATTTATCCCCGAATGTGAGGGTTCCCTGTGCTAACATCTCGCCTTCATTTCGCAAAATCTTAAGATATTTTATAGAAAGTATATGCCTTTCAAAACTCAGTGAATAGGCGATATTTTCTGCAGAAATGCCATGAAATTTAGGATTGTGTATATTCCCACTTGATATAAGAATGGGGTTATTTAATGTGCCTTTTAATACTGTTTTGGTACTTAACATCATATTATTTTCTTGTGGGTATGGTAATACGAGTGAATCGGTTTCAATGGATATGTTCATTGTCCCATACCTATCAAATGTTCCTTTTATATTTAACCTTCCTTTTTCTGCATATAAATTGCCTGTCGCAAGGTAAACTGTATCTTTTTTGTATGAGGCAAATATACCTTTTTCCGAGAAGATATGCATCTTATTTATTATCCCATACATGGTATCTATACGGGCTGTGTATTCGCCCCTTTTAGTTTGAGCATTTCCTTTAAGATACATCCGGCCTCTTTGTGATGTTAGCCTCAATTTATAGGTGATCGTGGATAATTGCTTTATATTGGCGTTCATGAAAAGAGAATCTATGGCTATTTTTTCGTTGTATATAACACCACTTGCCTGTATATTTGCCTGTAGAGTATGGTCCTTTATACTATGCATATTCAAGGTCACATCTTTTACTGTACCATAAGGTGAATGTAAGTGGGAGGCTTGAAGATAGCCATCGACTGAAACTTTCTTCCCTTTGATGATTGTAGTGATAATTTCTCCCTTTATATGGCCATTTAAAGTGGTGTCATAATCTGCTATGTGTATATCCGGGAAAATGTGCAAGCGTTGTAACTCTGGTGTTATTGTACCATTCAATACAGTTAAACTCCTACTATTTTGTATAGAAACGCTGTCAAGGGTAAAAATCATAGGTCTCTTAAAATTAAAAAATGCAGTAATACTTCCTATGGGTCTTCCTCTATAATAACTTGTATCCACTTTTAAGAGGCCTTTTAATCTATCCCTTTTGCCCTTTACAAAGAGTTTGCCCCTTAAGTACGCATCTTTTTCCTCATAAGAAAACCTGTTTATGTGAATTGAATATGTGAAATGGTCTTTATAGTTTATCTCTCCATTACCTTGAGAATGCAGCCAATCAGAGGCAAGAGTGAAGTTGTATTTAAAGGTATTCTTATCAAGTTTAATATCAAAAGTGCTGTTTTTGATGGTTCTTTGCAATACTTCAATGTTATGCATGTTCACATTGATATAAGTTAAATTTGGCAATGCATGTATGGAAAGACGGTCCAACACAATATTCATATTATTTGAGGTAATGCCTCTTAGGTTCAATACTACAGTAGAATCATAGGTGGCACGAATATTGTCAATATAGAATATATTGCTTGCAAGTTCACCATTTTCAAGTTCAATGGCATTCTTTTTGTGGTAAATAGTAGATTTAAAAAAATCAAGATGAAAGTCCTTCATACTGAGATCTTCCATCGTAAATTGGGCAGAGAAGCGGTGAGTAGAGCCATTAAATCTCACCTTAAGTTTTTTTAGAGAAACCGAATCATTTTTGTAATAAAGCACCATGTTTTTTACTTGTAGTGCGTAGATAAAAAATGGAAGATTTGGTATTTTAAAGTGTTTTTGCCTTTGCCTGCTTACATTTTGTGCATTTTTAGAAAGTGAGTTAAGATATATATGAATACCATTTATGTCAATTCTTCTAAGACGCAATCTAACAAGTTCAATGAAAGATGTGGATATACGAATGGTATCTATAGAAAAGTGCGGTGCACGTACCCCATATAAAGTGGTATTAAGAGGGCCTTTATTGATGACTTTTCCAATCTTAAATTCAGAATGGGTAAATCTTGAAATAAGACCAGATAATACATAGGCCCTCTTTTTGTATATTGCCCAAAGACCTAAAAAAAGGATAATAAAAAAAAGAAGGTCGGCTAAATAGCCTTTCTTAACTTTTTGTAGCACTTGCTACATACCCTAACCCGTTTCTTTTTGCCATCTACAATTATTGTAGTTTTAATAAGGTTGGGTTTCCATTTTCTACGGGTTCTATTATGTGCGTGGCTTACATGGTTTCCAAACATAACCTCTTTTCCACAAATATCACATTTTGCTGCCATCTTATACCTCCTCTTCTGTGTTGAGGTATATTATAAAGTTATAAACTCACATATACAAAGTCTTGCAAGTTCATGGGAAAAAAGTTAATATTTATTACAGTAATAAGGAGGAGTAAAATGTTTGATGATCCGTTTGAGGAGTTTGAAGAATTTTTTGATACTGCTTCACAGAAAATGTTTGCTTCAACTTTTTATAGGCCACCTATGGATATCATAGAAACAAAGGAGAAGTACGTTATTACAGTTGAGATACCTGGCCTTGCTAAAGAAAACATAAAACTCGTATTAGAAGGCAATATACTGAAAATAGAAGGTTTCAGACCAAGAGATCCAGTGTGTGATGAGGAAAATACCAATGCTTCTTTTGTTCATAGCGAAATACATTATGGGCATTTTAAAAGAAGGGTTGAGTTCCCCAATGGAATAATTGACGCGGATGCAATACAATCAAGATATACAAATGGGTTTTTGATAATTGAAATACCTAAAAAACAACCAAAAGAAATAGAAATACAACTGGAGGATTAATAAATGTTAGATGAATCTCAAGATTTTGCACCAGAAAGCATTAATATACCGGAAGTTGTGCCTGTTTTACCTATAAAGGGTGGGGTAGTGTTCCCAAATCTCATTGTGCCACTTGTTATTACAGATGATAAGTCCAAAAAACTCATAGATGAAGCCTTAAAGGGTGAGAGGATAATTCTTGCTGTAACACAAAAAGATGAACACAAGGAAAATCCCGATTTTAGTGAACTGTATAACGTAGGGACTGCATCACTTATTTTAAAAATGATGCGTACTTCTGATGGTTCTGTGCGTGTTATGATACAGGGGATAAAGAGGGTGAGGATAAAAGAGGAGGTTCAAAAAGAACCTTATTTAAAGGCACGTATAGAGCCTATTAATGAGATTGTCAAAGATGATTTTGAGGTGCAGGCGCTCATGCGCAATCTACTTAAGGACTTTGTAGAGATAGTGAAACGGGTAAACTACCTACCTGCAGAACTTGCTAAGGTGGTAACAGGGATAAAGGACCCATCTAAACTATCTGATTTTATTGCCTCATATATAAACTTCAAGATTGAAGAAAAGCAAAAGGTTTTGGAAGAGAGCGATGTTGAAAAAAGGCTGAAGTATATACTGGATTTATTAGTTAAAGAACTTGAGGTGTTAAAAGTCTCTGAACAGATAGAGGAGAAAGTAAGATCAGAACTTGACAAGGGACAAAGGGAGTATATCTTAAGACAGCAACTTAAGGCGATACAGAAAGAACTTGGAATTACAGATGAGAACCAACGGGAAATAAACGAATTAAAGGAAAAACTTGAGAAAAAGAAACTCCCTGAAGAAGTGAAAAAAGCGGCATTAAAAGAAATAGACAAACTTTCTAAGATGATGCCGGGGTCACCAGAGTATGCTGTGTCCCGTAATTATATAGATTGGATATTGGAGTTGCCATGGCTTGATGAAACAGAGGATAATCTGGATCTAAAAAGGGCAAAGCGTATTTTAAATCAAGACCATTATGACCTTGATATTGTAAAAGAAAGAATCATAGAGTTCCTTGCTGTAAGGAAATTAAGAAAGGATACAAAGGGCCCTATCCTTTGTTTTGTTGGCCCTCCAGGAGTCGGTAAGACCTCCCTTGGCATGTCCATTGCAAGGGCGATGGGAAGGAAGTTTGTCAGAATGTCACTTGGTGGTATAAGGGATGAGGCAGAAATAAGAGGCCATAGAAGGACATATGTGGGTGCACTCCCTGGTAGAATTATTCAGGGTATAAAGAATGCGGGTTCTCGGAACCCTGTTTTTATGCTTGATGAAATAGATAAAGTTGGAGCAGATTTCAGAGGCGATCCTACTTCTGCCCTTTTAGAAGTGCTTGACCCAGAACAGAATTTCTCATTTGTTGACCATTACCTTGATCTTCCCTTTGATCTTTCAAGGGTATTTTTCATTGCAACTGCCAATACAATCCAAACAATTCCTCCAGCACTATTGGATAGAATGGAAGTTATATCTCTTCCTGGGTATGTTGATATGGAAAAATTCTATATTGCAAGGAAGTACCTTATTCCAAAGCAAAAGAAAGAGACAGGTCTTGAAAATTACAAGATCACCTTTTCTAAAAAGGCTATTTTAAGTATAATAAGGGAATACACAAGAGAAGCAGGCGTAAGGAATCTTGAGAGAAATATCCAAAATGTTTTTAGAAAGATAGCAAAGGAAATTGTAGAAAAAGACATTAAACCTGAAAAGGTCAATATTAGGATTACTCACACAAGGGTACATAAATACCTTGGACCTCCTAAGTTTTACGAAGAGACAAAGGAAAGGGTATCTGAGTTTGGCATCGTCACAGGGCTTGCTTGGACGCCTACAGGTGGAGATATTCTATTTATAGAGGCGCTTAAAATGAAAGGTGAGGGAAAATTAATCGTAACAGGCCAGTTGGGTGATGTGATGAAGGAATCCATACAGGCGGCCTTTTCTCTTGTTCGTTCTAAAAGGGAAGAACTGGGTATTGAGGAAGGGTTTCATAAAAAGTATGATGTTCACATACATGTGCCAGAGGGTGCAATACCAAAAGATGGACCCTCTGCAGGCATTACGATTTTTACGGCCCTTGTTTCTCTTTTTACTGAAAAATCCGTGTCGCCAGACCTTGCTATGACCGGTGAGATAACACTAAGGGGAAAAATTTTGCCTGTTGGTGGCATAAAGGAAAAGGTTATTGCTGCCCATAGAGCAGGCATAAAGAAGGTTCTCTTGCCTAAATGGAATGAGAAAAACCTCATAGATATTCCTAAGTATGTAACAGACGAAATAGAGTTCCATTTCGTTAGCAATGTTGATGAGGTGATAAAAATTGTCTTTGGTGAACATACATCAAGGTAATAATGTTCTTTTTCTGTTTTAAGAAGGAAGTTTAGAATGGAAAAGGAGAGGGTGCTTATTACAGGATCTACTGATGGCATAGGAAAAAGTGCTGCAATGTATCTTGCAGAAAATGGTTATAGGGTGATTGTACATGGGAGGAGCAAGGAAAAAGTAGATGAAATAACTTTTGAAATAGACAACAATGCAAGTGCTGTATATGCAGATTTTGAGGACCTTAAAGATGTGGCGAGGATGGTAGATGAAATAAGAGAGAACTATCAAGATTTGAGTATTTTGATTAATAATGCGGGTGTTTTTGAACATACAAGGAGAATAACAAAAGACGGACTTGAGGCAACTTTCCAGATTAACTATCTTGCACATTTCCTTCTCACATTGAAACTACTTGATCTACTTAAAAAGAATGCGCCAGCGTACATTATTAATGTGAGTTCAATGGTTCATGCCTCATCTTACAATAAGAGTAATATTCAGGGAGAGCAAAGATATGATGGATATACTGCGTACGGCGTATCAAAACTCTTTAATGTTCTTTTTACATATAAATTGGCAGACATGTTAAAAGAAGAGAATGTGCATGTGTATGCTGTTCATCCTGGGGTGATAAATACCAAACTTCTTGTCAAGGGTTGGGGGGCAGTTGGAAGTTCACCTGTGGTAGGAGCAAAGAATATCTTGAGCCCTATATTAAATGACAAATTGAGAGAAAAGACAGGCATATATGTAGAATATGGCAAAGTAAAAAAGTCTAAACCCATTACATATAGCAAAGAGGAGCAGGATTTTTTATGGAATTATAGTTTAGAACTATTGAAGAGTAGGGGTATTAAAATATAAGGGAGATGTGGTATGTATGTAATTTATGAGCGTAAAGAAGCACTACTTGATTTCTATCCATTTTCCCTCTCACATCCTTTGTGGGATTTGCGAGCAGGAGTCTATACCATAAAAGAGTTGTGGGAGACATTATTGCAGGATAAGGTCTATGTTTATACAGAACGAGAATATATGAAAGAGTATATAGAGGGACTTGGAACAGGTAGGTTTAGAAAACCAGATGTGTCTGATATTGTTATCTGTCCAACATATTTCCCAACTATTCAACTTGCAGAAAAGGTTAAAAAACTGAAGGAAGGTGAAGCGCTTGTGGACAAAAACGACAATATAATAGCATACAGAGCCTCTTATGCATCAGGGACCTATTTTGAGTATTTTTCAAAAGAAACAGTTGATATACCTCGCATTGGGCATCTTTTTGAGCTTATTGATTTTATTGGAGAAAGAATTAATTATGAATTCAGTATAAAAGATGAAAATAATGAGCCTGTATATAAAGATAAAAAAAATACAGTGCTTGTGAATAGGGAGGGGATAAAATTCGGGAAGAATGTAATATTACATCCTTTTGTGGTCATAGACGCAGAAGAGGGTAAGGTCATTATTGAAGACAATGCGATAATTTATCCATTTTCTTATATAAAAGGGCCTGTTTATATTGGTAAAAACTCCATTATAAAACCCCATTCAAAGATTTATGATGGTGTAAGCATAGGCAAGGTCTGTAAAATAGCCGGTGAGGTAGAGGGGAGCATTGTATACGGTTTTTCCAACAAACAACATGATGGATTTCTCGGGCATTCCTTTATCGGAGAGTGGGTAAATTTAGGTGCAATGACAACCAACAGTGATCTTAAAAATACCTATGGCAGTGTTAAAATACAGATACGCCAAGAAAAAATAGATACAAAAAAGACATTCTTAGGACTTTTAATGGGTGACCATTCAAAAAGTGGCATAATGACCATGTTTAATACAGGAACTATTGTAGGCTTTTCATCCAACATCTTTGGCGCTGATTTTCAGAAAAAGTACATACCATCCTTTTCTTGGGGAAGAGATGGTGTATACAAGCTTGAGGGTGCAAAACGTGCAGCAAAGAGGGTGATGGCAAGGAGAGGAAAAGAGTTTACAGAGCATCACGAGAAACTCTTTGAATACATCTACACATTGAGAATCAATGAGGATTTATAGGCCTTGTTTTGATAAGATGTATTTATAGTTCGCCCATCTTATTTTAAACTATCAGTAGTATGATGCATGTACCTTTATCGAGGCCCTATAAAACAGAGGAGGCGATAGATTATATAAAGGATGTCCTCTCAAGTCCTTATGTGAGTTCTGGGCCATACATCAATCGTTTTGAAGAATCTATCAAAAAGGTGAGTGGGGCAAGATACGCTGTATCATGTTCAAGTGGTACAGCAGCGCTTCATATCCTCATTAAATCCCTTAATATAGGAGAAAATGATGATGTTATAACAACGCCTTTTTCTTTTATTGCGACTTCCAATGTAATACTTTATGAAGGTGCCAATCCTGTATTCTGTGATGTAGAGGAAAGACATCTTAATCTTTCTTATGATAGGGTGAAGGATTGCATAGAAAAGGATTATGCATGGAAAAACGGCAAACTCCAAAACAAACATACAGGAAGAATACTACAAGCTATCATGCCTGTTCATATATATGGATACCCTGCATACATGAAAGGTTTTAAAGACCTTGCCCAAAGGTATGGATTGAAAATCATAGAAGATGCAGCAGAGGCATTTGGTTCTTATATTTACATAGATGGGAAAAAACAGATGGCAGGTACCATAGGTGATGCGGGAGTCTATGCCTTTTATGCCAACAAACAAATAACCACAGGGGAGGGGGGAGTAATAGTAACAGGGGAGCGAAAAATAATGGATGATGCCCTTTCTCTTCGTAATCAAGGGAGGTCACTTTCATCTAAGTGGTTAATCCATGAGAGAATTGGTTACAACTACAGAATGTCAGCATTAAATGCTGCCTTGGGTCTATCTCAGGTAGAGCATCTTCCAAAAGTCATTGAAAAGAGAAGGAGTGCATTCTATAGGTATAACCAATTGCTTGGTGATATTGATGAAATAGAACTCTTTACAGAAGAAGACCATGTAAAAACAAACTGGTTTGTTTATATTATAAGATTTAAAAAAGCAGAATTAAGAGATAAGGTGGCTACTTACCTTAAAGAAAAGGGTATTGAAACACGGCCGTATTTTGATCCTCCTTTACACCTTCAACCCGCCTATAGGAAAATCCTCCCTTATAAGGAAGGAGATTTTCCTATAAGTGAAGATGCATCCCGTAGGGTGCTTGCACTACCGTTTTTTACTGGGATAAAAGAAGAAGAGCAGATATATGTGAGTAAGACTTTGAAGGAGGCAATCGGAAAACTCCTATGAAAATAACAGTTGGTATAAGAAGACTTTTCTTTATCCTTATGTATCCAATACTTTGGTTTTTATCCGTAGTTTTATCTTTTTATCTTTTAAGCATCCATATAGATTTTATAAACCTGTGTTTAATGTTCTCTATTTTCTTTGTTTTTAGAATACTGCTTTTAAATGCATTCCATTTGTTTGATGTGAGTTGGCGTTTTGTTAGTGTAGGAGAGGTGTTTGACCTTGGAGTTGCCCTCTTGCTTTCAGAGCTCCCTTCTATTTTAGTAATGTATCTTGTAAATCTTGCGCTTAATTTTAGACTAATAATCATTGAATTTACATTCTCAACTATGTTTTCTGCCACGCTCCTTTCATTAAAACGCGTATATCTTACATTTCGTTCAGCAGGAGGGCGTTCTAAAGGCGGAAGGAAGGCCATCTTAGTAGGGGATACTCAGAGGGCTGAGAAGTTCTTACGTACGTTAGAAGGGATTTCCTCACCCTTTTTCATAGAAGGTATAATAGCCACAGATAATGCAAGAAAGGGTAACTTCATTAGAGGGATAAAAATAGTAGGAACGCCCTATGACCTTACATATATTGTAAGGAACAGACTTTATGATACGATTTATGTTATAGGGGATGCACTCCGGATAAACCAACTTAAAAACTTAATAAGAGAGTGTGAAAAGTCTAATATCAGAATACGTGTGGTTAGTATTGATATTGCTTACAAGAATAGTTCAATTTTTACAGTAAGGGATGTAGATGCAGAGGACTTATTATTTAGAGGAGAGGTCACCATAAGTGCTGAGGTTATAGAAAAATTTATAAATCACAAAAGAGTTCTAATAACAGGTGCTGCAGGTTCCATAGGAAGGGAACTTGGGTATCAAGTTGCAATGTTTACCCCATTAAAACTCGTTCTACTTGATATAGATGAAACCCGTGTGTATTTACTTTCCGAAAAACTTAAAAAACAGTTTCCATATCTTGACATTGAGTATTATGTTGCTGATATAACCAATGAAGGCAAAATAAATCGCATTTTCACAAAGGAAAAAATAGATGTTGTGTTTCATGCGGCTGCTTATAAACATGTGCCTGTAATGGAGAGGTTCCCGGACGAAGCAGTGAGGGTAAATGTGCTGGGCACTTACGTCGTCGCAAAGACATGTGCTATACAAGGCGTACATAGTTTTATCCTTATTTCAACAGATAAAGCAGTAGAGCCAACATCGGTTATGGGTGCTACAAAAAGACTTGCAGAAAAAATAGTGATAAGTATGGCAAGGGATTTTCCCCATACATCATTTATAGTGGTTAGATTTGGTAATGTTCTTGGTTCAAGAGGTAGTGTAATTCCAATTTTCAATGAACAAATCAAACAGGGTGGTCCTGTTACAATCACACATCCAGATATGGAACGATACTTCATGACTACCAAAGAGGCTGTTCTGCTCGTTCTTGAGGCAGGTTCTGTAGGTAAATCAGGTGAGATTTATGTACTTGATATGGGAAAACCTATAAAAATAGTTGACCTCGCAAAGGAACTTATCAGGTTACATGGCCTTGAGCCAGATGTAGATATTATGATTAAATTTACAGGTAAAAGACCTGGAGAGAAGTTAAAAGAAGAACTATATTCTAATGAAGAGCGTCTCAGTAAAACTGAACTTGAGAAGTTATTAAGGTTAAAGCCAAATGGCCTTTATAACTTTGATTATGAGTCCTTTGTTTCAAAAGTAAGCGACGCACTTTCAAACTATGATGAGAGACATCTAAGAAAGTTAATCCAGGAATCCCTATAGTTTTTATTATTGAAAATTACACAAAGTCTGCCTTATAATATAAATATGCACAAAGAAGCATTGATAAATATTTTAAAAATGGAGGCATGATATGCAGGTATGTGATGATTTTGCCACAAGGGCAAACAGATTCCGCAGCCTAATAAAAGGGGAAGGTCTCGTGTTAAGGCCATGTGCCTATGATGCACTCAGTGCAATAATGATAGAGAAAGCAGGATTCAGGGTAGTTGGAACAACAGGTTACGGTATCTCGGCATCCTTGATAGGTCAGCCAGATATGGGTCTTGTAGGATATGGGGAGATGGTTGAGAGGGTCCGTACTATTGTAAACGCTGTAGATGTGCCTGTCGATGTTGATGCTGATACAGGATATGGGAATGCGATGAATGTTTATTGGACTGTCAAAAACTTTGCTGGCATAGGTGCTGCTGGAGTGAGGATAGAGGATCAAGTATGGCCCAAGCGCTGCGGTCATATGGAAGGCAAGCAAATAATTTCAAGAGAGGAAATGGTAAGAAAGATTAAGGCAGCAGTGAAAGCGAGGGATGAAGTAAATCCCTTTATGATAATAGGTGCAAGGACTGATGCAAGAAGCGTACTTGGATTTAAAGAAGTTATTGAGAGAGGAAAGGCTTATGCGGATGCAGGTGCAGATTATGTTTATGTTGAAGCGCCTGAATCTATGGATGAAGTAGAGACACTTGTGAAAGAGATACCTGTTCCTATAGCATTTAACATTATACCCGGTGGACGAACCCCGCCATTCACACTCAAACAACTTGAGGATGCAGGAGTTCGGTATCTTTCAGTGCCCATGGTTTGCCTTTATCCTGCCGTAAAGGCCATGCAAGAAGCATTAGAAGCACTCAAAAACAAGGACCTTGAAACCATGGTAAAACTTGGCGTATCATGGAGAGAGTTTAATGAAATAGTGGGACTTTCCAATTGGAGAAAATTGGAACTTGAACTACTTCCTGAGGATGAACTTATAAAAAAGTATGGCACATCTGATATTGAAGAAATAATGAACAAAGAGAAGGATAAAACAGAGGCTAAGTGGAGTAAGAAATAGTCTGATTTTGTCTTTTTGCAATAGGGGAGGGCAAAGTCCTCCCCATCCCTTTGTTATTTTGACCGATTGAAGTTCTTCGTTTAAAATTTAGATATGGCACAATGGGTTTATATTGAGGATTTAAAAAATCATATTGGAAACGAAGTTGAATTAAGGGGATGGCTCTATAACAAGCGCAGTTCAGGTAAAGTAAAGTTTTTAATCATAAGAGATGGGACAGGATTTGTTCAGGGAGTTATGGTTAAAGGTAGTGTGCCTTCAGAACTATTTGAGCAGTACAAAGACCTCACTCTTGAATCATCTATAATTTTAAGTGGCACAGTACGAGAGGAGAAAAGGGCGCCACAGGGTGTGGAATTGGACATAAAAGATTTTAATATACTTCAGAAGTCTGTGGATTATCCTATACCAAAGGTAAGAGAGGACAATATTCCTGATGTTGGCGTGCTTCTTCCTAAAAGGCATTTATGGATTAGGTCTAAGAAACAATGGGCATTACTCAGGATAAGGGATACTATTGAAAAGAGCATAGAAGATTTCTATCACGAGAGAAAGTTTGTAAGAATAGATGCACCCATACTTACTCCATCCGCTTGTGAAGGGAGTACTACACTGTTTAAAACCGATTATTTTGGTGAGCCTGCATATCTTTCTCAGTCTGGTCAACTCTATGTGGAAGCAGCATGCATGTCTTTGGGAAAGGTATATTGTTTTGGGCCTACCTTTAGGGCAGAAAAATCCAAAACGAGAAGGCATCTTATGGAGTTTTGGATGGTTGAACCAGAGATAGCCTTCTATGAACTGGATGATATAATGGCACTTTCCGAGGAATTTGTGGAGTATCTCGTAAAAAGGGTGTTAGATGAACGAAAAGAAGAACTCTTAATATTAGGAAGAGATATAAGCAAACTTGAGAAGATAAAAAGGCCATTTGCGCGAATTACATACGATGAGGCAGTAGAGATATTAAAAAGTAAAGGTCTTGATTTTGAATGGGGTGATGATTTTGGTGGTGATGAGGAGACCGTTATTTCAGAATCCTTTGATACCCCTGTTATAGTCCACAGGTATCCTGCAAAGATAAAGCCATTTTACATGAAAAAGGACCCTAAGAATCCTGAGGTTGTGTTAAACATGGACATGCTCGCACCAGAAGGATATGGAGAGATAATAGGAGGCTCTCAGAGAGAAGAGGACTACGATGTCTTGCTTAAAAGAATGCAAGAAGAAAATCTTTCTTTGGATGATTATAAGTGGTATCTTGAACTCAGAAAGTATGGATCTGTGCCTCATAGTGGTTTTGGCCTTGGTATAGAGAGGACAATAGTTTGGATTTCAGGTATAAGGCATGTTAGAGAGGCCATACCTTTTCCAAGGCTATTGGATAAAATATACCCATAAGGAGGATTTAAAATGGCTAAATTAGAAAACACATCATTTTATGTAAGAAACGAGTTTAAAGAAGGGCTTTTAATGGTTAAAAACATGTACGAAAATAATGAATACAGCATGCTTGCCGTCTTAACAGGTATCTATAAATACGCAAAAGATTATTCTAAAGAAGAAGAGGAGAAAATATCTCTTTTTAAGTATCTTATCCTTTATCTTAAACATCTTATGGAGATGGATGAAAAAAATTCACTTGAGCACGAACTGGATTATTTGATTGATATTTTTGGGGATACAATGGAACCAGACTTTATTGAGTTGGTTAAAGAGATATTAGAGGAGGATTGATCATATAAGGATTCTCCAGTTAGGAGACCTGTATTCCTTTCATACAATAAGATGGCATAGAATACTGAAAAATGCAGGTTATGAAGTCTTAACCTCGGGTTTTGAGGTATCACAAGGGGATTGGGCAGATGAAGTAATTTATATAAAGCCCATCATAAAGAGGCGTCCTTTTCGGTATCTCTTCGTACCTGATAAGCTCAAAAGAATATACGATGATTTCAAGCCACAAATCGTTATATCTCACATGATTGGGTCTTATGGATATGTAGCAACAAAACTTCATAAAGGTAAAATCCTCATGGTTGGTTGGGGACCAGATGTGCTCATAACACCCTTTAAAACTCCATTCCATCGCTCGTTCATAAAGAAGGTTTTGAAAAGATCTGCAAGAATTGTTGTTGATTCAAATAATATGAGAGATATACTCCTAAATCTCGGTGTGGAAAATAGTAAAATAGATGTTTTTCCCTTTGGACCTTCTAAGGAATGGTATTTATTTCCAAAAAGAGAGCGTATTTTGAGTCCTTTGAGGATTATAACGCATAGAAAACTTGAGCGAGAATACGATCCCTTTACGGTATTAAAAGCCCTAAATTTATTGGACAAAGGAGGTATTGATTTTTCTTTTACCTTTGCATCATTTGGCTTTCTTGAGCAAGAACTTAAACAGGAGATTAAAAAATTAAATCTTGAAAAAAAGGTAAGGATTACAGGGTATCAACAACTGTCCACTCTTATAAAAGAACTTTCAAAAGCGGATATTTATGTATCTGCAAGTCTTTCAGATTCCACAAGTGTTTCCTTGCTTGAGGCAATGGCTCTTGGCTTGTTCCCCATAGTAAGTGATGTAAAGGACAATTTAGAATGGATACATCCCCATAAAAATGGATGCATTTTCAAGCGAGGGGATGTTAATGGATTAGTTCAGTGCATTATTAATGTCTTGAGTATGAGCGAGGAAGATTATAAAAAGGTTGTGGAATACAATTACGATATTATAAAAAAAATAAGACCTTTTGAAGAGAATGTATTAAAAGTGGTAGAAGATATAAAATGAGGGTGTTATTTATTTCCTTTTATTTTCCTCCGTATTCTGTCTCCACTCCTGTAACAAGGGCAGTTGAGATTATAAAACATTTAAGAACTTTTGGCATTGAGCCTTTTGTTCTATCTCAAGAGGGGTTTGTGTTTGGTAAAAAAGACCGCTCTTTTGAACCTGATACAAAAGACATACCTGTTTATAGGGTGAAGATGCCTAAGTTTGAGAAAAAATACGATAGAAAGACACCACTCTCTGGTATTATAAAAAATATAACCTGGCCAGATAATATGGTTTTATTTGCGATGAAAGGACTTTCCTTAGCATTACGCATTATAAGAGAGCATCATATTGATTTAGTTTTTACCTTTTCCCCACCATTTTCATCTATTTTTCTTACATATTTAATCCATAAAAGGACACATCTTCCCTATGCAATAGATATGCAGGACCCATGGAAGGAAGACTTATACGATAAATACAAAAACAAGATTCAGCAGAGTTTCACTTATTACTACGAAAGAAGAATATTTAAAAAGGCAAAGTTTATAACAGTGATCAATATGCCTATGGCAACCCTATACAAAAGTGAGTATAAACTTGATAATGTATATTTTTTGCCCTTCGGATATAGAAAGCAGGATATTTTAATTATACATGAGATGAGAAAAGATGATAGATTGCGTTTCCTCTATGCAGGAACATTGGGTGGAACATATAAAAATCCTTTCCCACTTTTTAAATCCATTGACCTATTCTTTTCCAAGCACTATGGGGCAAGGGCAGAATTCTATTTTGTTGGGAACAAGACTCCTGATGTTTTATCAAGGCTCTCAACATTTTCCCAAGATGAGGTAGTATCCATACCGTATGTTGAAAAAAAAGATATTTCAAAACTCGTAAACAATGCCCATGTTCTTATGTTGTTATCCAGTGAGGGGAGAAACTCACATCTTGTCTCCACAAGTAAGGTGTATGAACTATTGAATATGAAAAGGCCAGTTGCGGCTTTTTTGCATGATGGATGGGTATATGACCTTGTAAAAAGATACACGCCTTTTATTACAAGATGGGATGATGTAGTTGGAATGGCAAGTATATTTGAAAAACTCTATGACTTATGGAAAGATGATAGCCTCCAAAAATATGTCCTTATGCCAAAGGAAGAATACGCCTATCCTTATATTGCACAAAAACTGTATGATATAATAAAAAAACATACTCAAGAGCGTGGATGAGCCCTATCATATGTCTCTTTCAGCATTTTTATATCAACATGGGTATAAACTTGTGTGGTAGTGATAGAGGAATGGCCTAAAAGTATCTGAAGAGTTCTTAAATCACAACCTGCCTGAAGCATTAAAGTGGCAAAACTATGTCTTAAAATATGAGGGTAAACCCTTTTTTTTATCCCTGCTTTCAACGCATAGTTTTTTAATATCTTGTAAAATCCAACCCTTGTTATGCGCTCTCCCCTGTAATTTAAGAAAAGGGCTTGTGTTTTCCTTCTCAAAAGTTGATTTCTTCCTTCTTTTATATACAAGAATAAGTATTTTTTTGCCATACTTCCAAAGGGTACAATTCTTTCCTTGTTTCCCTTTCCCAAAACCCTAAGAAAATCTTCGTCAAAGTCTATATCCTTAAGATTAAGGCCTACAAGTTCAGATACGCGTAGCCCAGAAGCAAAATCAAGTTCAAGCATGGCTCTGTCTCTCTGACCAATGGAAGTAGATAAGTCTGGCATATTTAGTATCATCTCCACCTCTTCTTTTGTAAGGTACTCCGGTATCTTTTTTGTTTTCTTTGGCATATATAGGAGTTTTGCAGGGTTCTTTTCAATATTGTGATATTCTGCCAGAAAGGAGAAAAATGATCTTAGACTGGATATAATCCTTTCCCTTGTTGAAGGTGCAAGGCCGTATTTACTTATAAAATTTACAAAATCTTGCAATTCGCTTTTAGTTATAGACAAGGCATCTATATCATCTCCAAGATATTCCATGAGTTTTTTTAGGTCCTGTTCGTACGCTTTTGCTGTATTGGATGAGTATCCCTTGTTTTCAAGCAAATAGGTAGTGAAAGATATTACAGCCTCACGAAGTTCCATTAAAACTTATAATGGCGCGCATTCTTTAAATACTCTTCTGTAACCTTTACAACATACTTTCCTATCATGTCAAACTCAAGGTTAACTAAATACCCAATCTTCATTCTTTTCACAGTAGTTATATTGTATGTATGAGGGATCACCTGTACAGAAAACCAGTCGGGTTTTACCTCATTCAAAGTTAAAGATATACCATCTATAGCAATTGAACCTTTTTCAACCAGAAATTTATTGTATTTCCTTGGATATGTAATGGTTAATTTGTATGATGCCCCAACTTTTATTAGACCTTTTACTTTTCCTGTTGTATCAATATGACCCGATACTATATGTCCCCCAAAAAATGCATCAGCACGCATGGACCTTTCAAGATTAACATATTGACCTGGGAGAAGATGTGTTTTGAATTTGGTTCTATTAAGTGTCTCCTCTGAAAGAAAGAATGTTGCAATGTTGTCTTTTATGTTTTCAACTGTAAGACACACACCGTCCACTAAAACAGAATCACCAATATTTGTGGAAAGAGACATCTTAATATCTATCCTCTTTCCCAACGATACATCCCATACTCTAACAATTTTTCCTTCTTCCTCTACAAGGCCAGTAAACATCAGTAATCTATCTTCATTTTTTCTCTTACAAGTTCCATTGTCTCTTTTGTCTTTTCACGTGCCTTCTTATCCCCTTCTTTTATAATATCCCAAATAAGTTCTCTCTTTTCCTCCAACTCATACCTTTTTTCTCTATACGGTTCCATAAATGCGTCTATTTTCTCAAATACTTCCTTCTTACATTGAACACATCCTCTTATGCCCTTTATACATTCCTCTTTTATCATATCACTGTTTTCTTTATTGAAAATCATATGGTAGTGGAATATAGGACATGTATCAGGATGGCCAGGGTCATTCTTTTTTATCTTCTTTGGGTCAGTATAAGCACTCATAATTTTTTTCTTGAGGTCTTTTGTATCCTCTCCAATGAGAATAGTGTTATTGTAAGATTTAGACATCTTTCTCCCATCAGTACCAGGAACCTTTGCAAACTCATTTAAAACAGGTTCAGGAATAGGGAAGACTTCACCGTATAGAAAATTAAACCTCCTTGCTATTTCCCGTGTAAGTTCAAGATGTGGTAACTGGTCCTTTCCGATGGGCACAACATGTGCTCTATAAATAAGAATATCTGCAGCCTGAAGCACAGGATAACCTAAAAAACCATAGTTTACAATCTCACCATAAGGAATCTCTGTATCCTGAGAAAAAATACCCTGAAGTTCGGACAGGACATGTTCCTTAATCTTGCCTTTTAAGACCTCCTCTCTCTTTTCCCCCTCAGAAAATACCTTCTGAGTAATGTTTTCTGCTATTTTATTAAGGGTTTTCTTCTCAGTTTTCAATTTTAAGGTCTGTTTTTCTGCAACGTATTCCTTTAGGGTTGGATTTCTTAAAAGTCTTGACAGGGAAACAAGCATGGAAAAAAGAATATGGAGTTCTGCATGCTCTTTTATATGGGACTGTACAAAAATTACAGATTTTTCAGGAGAGATACCAGCAGAAAGCCAATCTATTACCATATCCTCTATGTCCTTTTTCATAGATGCTGTGTCTTGATACCTTGTTGTAAGTGCATGCCAATCTGCCACTTCAAAATAAGTATCATACTCTGACTGAAGTTGTGCCCAGTTTCCAAGTACACCAAAAAGATGTCCTATATGAAGTCTTCCTGTTGGCCTATTACCAGATAATATAACCTTTCGTTCCTTGCCCATTTCTTCCTCCTGTGATTACTTACCCTTCGTATAAATAGTTACTGCTGTATTCCCTTTGTTGTCAAAACCAACTGCCAGGGAGAAGTATGATTTTTTAATGGTAAACCCATAGGTTAAAAGACTTTGATGTCTATCTGAGATATACCCACCACTTACAGAAAATGCCCACTTCTTTGGCTTATATGGAATGTTAAAAACAATACCACCTTTAAAAAAACTATTCGGGAATGCCTGGTTTTCTTCATATTCAGCGTTTATACTGAGAAGTTCCTTGAATGGATATACACCCAATGTGAAAAAGAACTTCGTTGGGAGTTTGGTTTTTTGCTTTGCTTCCCACCATAAAATACCATAGAGGTTGTTATAAGAAGCGCCCAAAGTGAAGTTTTTGCCGTAAACACAAAGGCCTACATCCTGGGTAAACCCTTTTGCAAAGTCAAGGGCATATGATGAAACTGAATCAGCATCTATGTATGCATACATTCCAGTAAGGTATTTTAAGTTAATACCCATTGATACAGATTTTTGGGATGAGGAGAAACCTACTGTATACTCAGAGTATCGTTCCTTATTAACATAGAGTGGAGTATCCACCCTCTCATCAATAGAGTAGATTTTTCTATAGTAGAGGGCAAATTTTGGCGATAAAATACCATACATAGGAGTTTTTGACCTGCCATTTGTCTCAACATAAAAGGTCCTGTTATTGCGAGGACTCTCAGATAAAGCAGTATAAATATCTTTCAAAAATCCGAGTATTGCGGGATTATCATATGCTGAAGAGATGGTTGCTTTAGAATGTATAAAGCCCTCTGCCATAAAGTCTCCACCCAATAGATTATCAAAGTATACATTTTCTGAAAAATAGCTCAAAAATATGAGGACGAATTTAAGCATGGAAAAAATTATACAATCTTGGATGCGTAAAACAAAAGAAAGGAAACAGGTTGTATATGCCACAAAATTAAGTTATACTTTAAGTACAAAAAAGGAGGTAAAGTATGAGAAGGATATTGATAGGTATAATGGTAATGGCTGGTATGCTCACAGCAGGGCAAAATAAGGAAGCAGAGAAGGTGTGGCAGCCTTATAAGTTCAAAGGTACAGAGCACTTCAAGTATGAACTAAAGGTAAAGGATGAGGAAGGGAAAACAAAGAAGGGTGAGTATGTAATAGACCTATCTAAAAGTGGTGAAAAATACAAGATTAAGTTTGAAGGCTCTTTTGATGGTAATGAAGGGAATTTCACCACTACAGTAGATGATCCAAGTTCCATATCTGGCACATTATTTGCTCAGATGATGTTTAATCCATGGCTTGCGCCGCTCACCACAACGCTCTTTTCAAATGCATTTATTGCAATGTATGCAGGAGGGGCATTGGCAAATGGTTTTCAGGGAACATCTCATTGGTCTTATAAATCAAAGGAGGGAGAAAAAATAGAGTTTGATGTGGAAGGCGAATGTAAATATGCCGGTAAAGACGGAAAGCACATGATTATGAAGAGTAATGGAAAAACCGTTTATGAGTTATGTGTTGCGCCTGATGTGGCGTTGCCTCTATATGTTAAATATTCAGATAAAGATGATGAAACTTCTACTTCTATGGAACTTTTAGAATACAAGGAATAAAAGAGGGTGCGAAAGTAGCGAAGAGGGTTATAGAGAGAGGAAACAATGGCCTATGGCGTAGGGGAATCCCGAGTGTTTGAAAAAACTTTTGATTTGGGTTATAATTTTATCACTTACGGGGCGTAGCGCAGGTTGGATAGCGCGCCTGCCTTGGGAGCAGGAGGTCGGTGGTTCGAGTCCACTCGCCCCGATAAAGAGCGCCCGTAGCTCAACAGGATAGAGCAGTGGATTTCTAATCCACTGGTTGGGGGTTCAAGTCCCTCCGGGCGCGTATATGGTGAGAGTAGCTCAACTGGCAGAGCGCTGGACTGTGGCTCCAGTGGTTGGGGGTTCAAGTCCCCTCTCTCACCCTTTTTTAATTTTAAAAACATGAAAATATCAATTTCTCTAAATCCCATCCATAAAGAAGGAGGATTCAATGAAGAGAGAACATTGGGGTTCAAGAATAGGCCTTGTTCTTGCTGTTGCGGGTAATGCAGTTGGTCTTGGAAACTTCCTAAGATTCCCTGTGCAGGCTGCAAAACACGGTGGTGGTGCATTTATGATACCCTATTTCTTTGCATTCTTACTTTTGGGTATTCCCCTTATGTGGGTTGAATGGACTGTGGGAAGATTCGGGGGAGCAAAAGGGCATGGCACCACCCCTGGGATGTTTGACGAGATGTGGAAACACCCTGTGTCAAAGTATATAGGCTCAATTGGCGTTCTTCTCCCTCTTATGATTGGTATTTATTATGTGTATGTAATGACCTGGTCTTTGGGTTATGCTATTTATTCACTTTTCGGAAAAATGAATTTTTCTGCCTTCGCACAAGCAAAAGAGTTTTTTAATGGTTATATAGGTGTTGCACAAAATTCATACTTTCACAACATCATCCCTGCATATATCTTTTATCTTGTAGGCTTTGCTTTAACAGTATGGGTAATCATGAGGGGCGTTTCTGGGGGCATAGAAAAACTTGCAAAGATTGCCATGCCAACACTCTTTATATTCGCCATATTACTCGTTGTAAGAGTGCTCACTATTGGAACGCCTGATCCTGTTCATCATCCATCCTGGAACATAAACAATGGCCTTGGTTTTATGTGGAATCCGAGGTTTGATACACTTTTAGACGGTTCAACATGGCTTGCAGCGGCCGGACAAATATTTTTCACCCTCAGTCTTGGTATTGGTGCTATTCAGTGTTATGCAAGTTATGTGAAGGAGCATGAGGATATTGCCCTTGCAGGTCTTACTACTGCTTCCACCAATGAGTTTGCAGAGGTTATCTTAGGCGGTACAATAGCAATCCCTGCAGCCTATGCCTTTTTTGGACCTGAAATATCAAAGATAGCAGGTACCTTTGATCTTGGATTTAAAACATTGCCTCTTGTTTTTGCCAAAATTCCCTTAGGAAATATTTTTTCCGCTTTGTGGTTTTTACTCTTATTCTTTGCTGGTATTACATCCTCTGTCGCGCTCGCACAGCCTCCTGTTGCATTTTTAGAGGATGAGTTTGGCCTGGATAGAAAAAAGGCATCTCTTATTGTGGGTATTATTCTTTTTGTTTTCTCACAACCTGTAATATTTTTCCTGTCCCATGGCTTTTTGGATGAGATAGATTGGTGGATGGGCACATTTGGTCTTGCATTCTTTGCAACCTTGGAAATATTTATATTTAATTTTGCTTTTGGAACAAAGAGAGGATGGGAAGAATTACATAAAGGTGCGCAGATAAAGGTTCCTGGTATCTTTTACTATATCATTAGATACATAACACCGCTGTTTCTGACTTTTATCTTTCTTTACTGGGCTTTAACCGATGGAAAAGCAAAACTACTTATGGAAGGAGTATCCGCTACGGATAGACCATATATAATCCTCGCCAGGGTTATAATACTACTTTTCCTCGTTGCTGGAATTGTTCTTGTTAAAATAGCCTGGGATAGAAAACAAAGGGGTAAGGAGGTAGACTTATGACAACACTTGGATGGGTTTTTATGTGTACTTTCTGGGGAGTTATTATCGCATTGCTCCTTTATACATTCTCAAAACTCCTTTCAGCGTAGCATTGTGCTTTTTGACTTTTTTGTTAAAAGCCTTATAATTTAAACAAAGCAAAAGGAGGTTATAAGCCAAATGTCAACAGGTTTTGTCTTAGCAATAATAGGAGCAGGTCTCGCAGCAGCATTGCCAGGAATAGGCTCAGCCATTGGGGTAGGAATGGCAGGTAGAACGGCTGCAGGTGTCCTTTCAGAGGACCCTGATAAATTCGGTAAACTCTTCCTACTTGTAGCACTTCCAGGAACTCAGGGGTTTTATGGCTTTATTGCCGCACTCTTTATAATTATAAAAATTGGGATACTTGGAACCCCTGCAGTAAATCTTTCCCTTGATAAAGGGCTCGCAATACTCTTTGCTGCACTTCCTATAGTTATCGCTGGTTATTTTTCTGCTATATTCCAGGGCAAGGTCTGTGTTGGTGGTGTGGAGATGACCGCTAAGAAGCCTGAGGCATCTATGAAGCCTGTTATATACGGCGCCATGGTAGAAACATATGCAGTGCTTGGCCTCCTTACCACTATATTCCTTCTTCTGGGCATCAATATATAAGAAAAAGAGGGATTAAAATTGCCCATAGAGAAACTGATAAACAAAATTAAGAAAGAGGCAGAGGAAAAGGCCTCAAAAATACTGCAGGATGCCGAAGAAGAGAAGAATAAGATCCTTGAGGATGCAGAAAAAGAGAAGGTAAAGATTATCACTTACGCAAAAAGGGAAGCACAAGAAGAGAAAAAAATAAGGATAGATGCTATCAAAGAGGAAGAGCGGATACGCGGAAGGATGATGATAACAGCGAAAAAGAGGGAAATTATAGAAATGGTTTTTAAGAGAGCCTCAGTGTTGCTCAAGAATGAGGATGCTAAGGAATACAGAAGGCATGCAGAAAAACTCTTTGAACTCGCAGTAGAAGATGGGGATGAAGAGGTTGTTCTTGATAAAGAAGAAAAGAGGATAGATGCCTCATTTATTGAATCTTTAAATAACTCGCATCATTGGAAACTCAAACTTGCAAAGGACAGAGAAGATATGGGAGGTGGGTTTAAACTGAAAAAAGGCAGAAAAATTGTGGATTTTTCATATCCAGTGCTATTTTCTACGCTCAGTGAAGACCTGTTGCCTGAAATATCCAGGATACTGTTTGAGAAATGATCCGACTTCCATTTTTTAGATTTCCCTCTTATGCAAAAGAAGATGCCTTTTATACCTATGCCTGTGGGAGGATAAGGGCACTTGAATTAACTCTAATAGACAGGGTTCGTGTAGAAAGGCTTAAGGAATTGAAAACAGCAGGGGAGGTATTCCGTAATCTTCAGGATACCTATTATGCTAAGTTTTTACAGGATATTGAAACACCAGAGGAGTTTGCAAAAATCATTCCACTTGTGAGAAGAGAGACTATTGATGTAGTGTCAAAACTATTAGAAAGAGAATATCTTGAAGAACTCTTATGGGAATACGATTTTAGGAATCTAAAGACAGGGTTGAAACTCGTTGTAAGTGAGAGAGGATTGGACGGAGTTATGGCGTATAGCACTGTAAATTTTCCTTTTAAACTCTTATTTGAAGCACTAAAAGAAGATAGGGTAGACCTTTTACCACCAAAACTCCGAGAAGGGGCAGTGCTTGCCATTGAAGGTTATTATGAAAGGCATGAGGCAAGAAAAATAGACAGTGTCGTAGACAGATATTTTTATGGAAAACTCATTCATACCTTTAAAAGTGAATTCCTTCGTAATTACTACAGAATAAAGGCGGATTTTATAAATATTTTTACCTACCTTCGCCTTTTAATGATGAATAAGATGGAATACCTTAAAGAATACATCCTTGAAGGCGGGTTTATCCCATCAGAATTTTTTATAAAGGTTCAATCGCAGGAATTTTTTAAAGAACTTGAATCTATCCCTTATTATGATTATTTGAAGGACGGTATTGCGGAATTTAATCGTACGAAGGATGTATTACTCCTTGAGAGGGGCTATGAAAATTATATCGTTGATTATCTCAAGACAACGAAGTATATTCATATGGGGCATGAGCCTGTTGTAAGTTATTATCTTGCAAGGCTCCATGAATTAAAGGTTTTGAAGATTATAATAACAGGTAAACTGGTGGGGGCATCGCAGGATGAACTTCAAAAAAGGGTTCCGGAGGTTGCAGGATGAAGGAGATTGTAGTTATAGGCAATCCAGAGATCGTTGAACCTTTTAGAGCGGTTGGAGTAGATGTTGAAGTTGTAACCACGCCTTCAGCATCCGAAGAGATACTAAAAAGACATATCAAAGAGGGCACAAAATTGATTTTTCTTGAGGAGGTATTTTTCAAACATAATATTAAACTCATTATGGAAAACAGAGAAAACCTTTTTCCCACTATAGTACCCATCCCTGGTAGGGGAAGAGGAGGGTATGCTCAGGAAAGATTGAGAATACTTATAAGAAAAGCAGTGGGTGCTGATATTTTTTAGGAGGTTGAGATGAAAGAAGGAAGAATAGTTAAAATTGCAGGTCCGTTGGTTGTTGCAGAAGGCCTCTCTGGTGCAAAGATGTATGAGGTTGTTTATGTGGGAGAAGAGCGTTTAATGGGTGAAATTGTTGAACTTAAAGGCGATATGGCTTTTATACAGGTTTATGAAGAGACAGGTGGGCTTGGACCAGGTGATCCTGTCTTCCCATCAGGTGCGCCGCTCTCTGTTGAACTTGGACCAGGCCTTATTGAATCCATTTTTGATGGCGTGGAACGACCACTTGATGCCATAAGAGAAAAAGTAGGTGATTTTATAGAGAGAGGGGTTCAACTGCCTGCACTTAACAGAGAGAAAAAATGGCATTTTGTACCACTTAAAAAAGTAAAGGATGAAGTGGAAGGTGGAGACATCCTTGGATATGTTCAGGAAACGCCTTTGGTAAAGCATTATATTATGCTTCATCCGGAAAAAAGTGGTGTAATTGAAGATATAAAGGAAGGCGATTTTACTGTAACCAGCACCATAGCCAAAATAAAAACAAAGGATGGAGAGGTTTATGAGGCAAAGATGATGCAGGTGTGGCCTGTAAGAAAGCCAAGACCGTATAAAGAAAAACTTTCTCCTACAATACCAATGGTCACAGGTCAGAGGGTTATTGATACGTTTTTCCCTGTTGCAAAGGGCGGAACAGCGTGTGTACCAGGTCCATTTGGTTCTGGAAAAACTGTTATCCAGCACCAACTTGCAAAATGGTCTGATGCAGACATAGTGGTTTATATAGGTTGTGGTGAACGCGGGAATGAGATGACAGATGTGCTTATAGAATTTCCTGAACTAAAAGACCCACGTAGTGGCAAACCCCTTATGAACAGAACGGTACTTATTGCCAATACATCCAACATGCCGGTGGCAGCAAGAGAAGCATCTGTTTATACGGGTATTACAATAGCAGAGTATTTTAGGGATATGGGCTATACTGTGGCACTTATGGCAGATTCAACATCCAGATGGGCAGAGGCTATGAGAGAAATATCAGGCCGTTTGGAAGAAATGCCTGGTGAAGAGGGTTATCCTGCTTATCTTGCTTCACGTGTGGCAGAGTTTTATGAGAGGGCTGGAAGGGTCAAATGCCTTGGTAAGGATAACAGAGAAGGTGCACTCACTGTAATAGGTGCAGTTTCTCCTCCAGGTGGAGACCTTCAGGACCCTGTTGTTCAGGCAACATTGAGGGTAGCTAAAGTATTTTGGAGCCTTGAAGCGAAACTCGCATACAGCAGGCATTTTCCTGCAATTAACTGGCTTACAAGTTATTCCCTTTACAAGGATACTGTAAAAGAGTATTTTGACGAACATGTAGCAAAAGATTTCTTTGATTTATCAACAGAATCCATGCGGATTTTAGAAAAAGAGGCAGAACTTGAAGAGATTGTAAGGCTTGTTGGTGCAGAATCCCTTTCTCCATCTGACCAATTACTCTTAGAGATAGCAAGGAGCATAAGAGAGGACTTTTTACATCAAAATGCTTTCCATGAGGTTGATACTTATGCATCATTAAAAAAGCAGTATCTCATGTTAAAGAATATTATTGGGTGGTATAAAAAAGCCTCTTCTTTATTATCAATGGGCGTGGATATAAAGGAAATTAAGCAATTTGATATATGGGAAAAACTTGCAAGGATGAAGTATTATCCAGAATCACAGCTTAATGAACTTGAAAAACTTTTAGAGGAGATAAATAATGCAAACATCCCGTCAAAAACTTAGAAAGAGCCTCACATATTACAGAACCGTAAGTGAAATTCAAGGTCCCCTTCTTTTTGTAGAGGATGTAGAGGGGGTAAAATACGGTGAACTTGCAGAGATTACACTTCCTGATGGTGAAGTACGCAGAGGTCAGGTACTAATGGTTGAAAAAGATAAGGCGCTTTTGCAGGTATTTGAGGGTACTACTGGTATAGATGTTCCTTCCACATATCTTCGCTTCAAGGGTAAGGGTATAGAAATAGACCTCTCTTTAGAAATGCTTGGAAGGACTTTCAACGGATTGGGCATTCCCCGTGATGGTGGACCTGCTGTAATACCTGAAAAAAGACGTGACATAAATGGTGCCCCTATTAATCCTTACGCAAGAGACTACCCAAACGAGTTTATACAAACAGGGATTTCATCCATAGATGGACTAAATACCCTTGTAAGGGGTCAAAAACTTCCCATATTTTCAGGGTCAGGCCTACCTCACAACAAAGTTGCAGCACAAATAGCAAGGCAGGCTAAAGTGCTTGGTTCTGGAGAGAAGTTCGCCGTTGTGTTTGGCGCGATGGGGCTTACCTTTGAAGAGGCAGATTATTTTATATCAGAGTTTAAAAAGACAGGCGCTATGGGAAGAACTGTGTTATTTTTAAACCTTGCCAACGAGCCCGCAATTGAAAGAATAGCCACACCAAGGGTTGTACTTACAACAGCGGAGTATCTTGCATTTGATAAGGATATGCATGTGCTCGTAATTCTCACAGATATGACCAATTATTGTGAGGCATTAAGACAGGTTTCAGCAGCAAGGAAAGAGGTACCTGGAAGGAGAGGGTATCCTGGATACCTCTATACAGACCTTTCCACTATCTATGAAAGGGCAGGTAGAATAAAGGGCAAAAAAGGCTCTATTACACTTATCCCAATACTCACCATGCCAGAGGATGATAAGACCCATCCTATTCCAGACCTCACAGGTTATATTACAGAAGGCCAGATAATACTTTCAAGGTCACTTCACAGAAAGAAGATTTATCCCCCTGTAGATGTATTGCCTTCTCTTTCAAGGCTAAAAGACAAGGGGATTGGCAAAGGCAAGACAAGGGAGGACCATGCTGACCTCTTCAATCAGTTATATGCGGCGTATGCAAGAGGAAAGGAAGCCCAGGAACTTGCCGTTATCTTGGGTGAGGCTGCACTATCTGATATGGACAAACTCTATTACAAGTTTGCAGAGATCTTTGAAGAGAGATACATAGGTCAGGGAGAGTATGAAAACAGAAGTGTGACGGAAACACTTGACCTTGGATGGGAACTCTTATCCATGTTCCCAAGGGGAGAACTCAAGAGAATAAGGCCAGAGTACCTTGACAAGTATCTACCCAGGTTCCAGAAGAAAAATGCTTGATTATACGGTTTTGTTATGTTATAATTTAAAAACATGCGGGAGTAGCTCAGTGGTAGAGCATAACCTTGCCAAGGTTGGGGTCGCGGGTTCAAATCCCGTCTCCCGCTTTTTTTATTATTAGGAGACTTTAATGGTCGGAAATGTAAATCCCAACCGCATGGAGCTGTTGCGTCTTAAAAGGCGCATTCAGATTGCCAAAAGAGGACATAAACTCCTGAAAGATAAACAAGATGAATTAGTAAGACAATTATTCACCCTTCTTAAAGGCATTAGAGAACTAAGGGAGCAGGTAGAAAAAGAACTTAAAATCGCCCAGAAAAAGTATGCTATGGCAAAGGCGAGTTGTGATGAGGAGATACTTTATGAATCCTTTCTTATTTCAACAAAGAAACTCCATTTAAACATAGAACAAAAGAAACTTTTGACATTTTCTGTCCCTGTATTTAAAGAAAGCATTGAGGGAGATGTCCTATCTTATGGATTTTCTGATACACCTATGGAATTAGATATGGCTCTTTCTGCCCTTGATAAAGCATTAAAGGGTCTTATAGAACTCGCTGAGAGAGAAAAAACACTTGAACTCCTTGCGGTAGAGATTGAAAGAACAAGAAGAAGGGTTAACGCCCTTGAGTTTAGACTCATACCAGAATTAGAGGAGACTGTTAAGTTTATTACCCAGAAGCTTGCTGAGATGGAAAGGTCGGATATTACCCGACTTATGAAGATTAAAGATATTGTAAGAGAACACTGATTTTTTTGTTTTAACAATAAGGAGGATGCGATGACAAAACATACACGCAAGTGGATCATTTTTACACTTGTTAGTCTTATTACATTCCTTGTATATTTCATCACAACTTCGCCTACAATTGTATTCTGGGATGTTGGAGAGTTTCTCGCCACCAGTGTGATTTTTGGCGTTCCACACCCCCCTGGAACCCCGCTTTATGTTGTACTTGGTAGGTTTATGACAATATTACCCCTTCCACTTGCGCCGCTGTATCATTTACTAACAGGTAGCATACCTGTAAATAATGTTTTAAAAATAACTCTTATTTCAATGTCCAATGGTGCACTTACAGCAGGTTTTATATACCTTATAACCTTTGAGGTAATTGATCACTGGCATTCAAAATTTCCCGAGGGATTTGCCCATATTGCAGGCATATTCGCTGGTTTTATAGGCGCTTTTGCAAGAACAGTCTGGATGAATTCCATTGAGGCAGAAACATATACCCCAAGTGTCTTTGTTATAGCATTCTTAGTATGGGTCACACTTAAGTGGTATGACAATAGAGAACAAAAGGACAGTATAAGATACCTTCTCTTTACCTTATATGTGCTTTTTCTTTCAAGTGGGATACATCTTATGCCACTTGTTTATTTCCCTGTTCTTTTTATTTTCGTATGGATTATAGAACCCAAACTTATATGGGACCTTGAGTTTTTAGGAACCTTTGGTCTTGCTGGTATTCTTATCTCTGCTTTAGAGATATTATACGAGCCTTCCTTTAAGTGGTACGCGCTGTTTGCCATAGGCGTTGTTATGGTTTACTATTATCTTGAAAAGCGAAACATATTTAAAGAAGGCGGATGGGCACTATGGGCCGGAATATTGGGTCTTGTTATTACCGTATTTGGAATGCTCACAAAGAGTTTTGATATTACCTGGGCTGGTGCCCTTTTGTTTTTCGTAGGCTCATATATAGAAACCAAACTCTATAAAGACTGGAAGGGCTTTGCACTGATTTTGATAATAATAGGGGTAAGTGCAGAACTTGTCCTTATTTTGCGTGCCATTCATAACCCTCCTATAAATGAGGCAGACCCTTCCAATTTTAAGGCGTTTATGGATGTTCTTACAAGAAAACAGTATGGGCCTGGTGGGGTATTTCCCAGAAATATTCCATGGATAGACCAATTTAAGGTTTATTGGCTTTATTGGAGTTGGCAATACAAAGAGTTGCTTATTCCTATAACACTATTAGGTATTTTTGGTATGATAACGCACTACAGCAATGACAAAGATACATTCATACTTGTTTTTGGCACCTTTCTCATACTTTCTCTTGGACTGTTGGTTTATCTAAATCTTAAGGATTCTCCTACACATCCCATACATGCATGGAATCCCAGGGAGGTAAGGGATAGAGACTATTTTTATGCAGGTGCATATACCTTCTTTGGCTTGTATGCTGGTATAGGACTTTGGGAGGTATTAAGGCTTTTGTGGGTTAATATTAAGGAAAAGTTCACCTTGAGTATAGGCGTATTAGGTGGCGCACTGGCTTTTTTCATGGTAGTGGCACAACTTAAGGCATTTTATCCCATAGTCAACAGAAATCATAATTATGTAGCAGCAGATTATGCCCATGACCTTTTAGCGTCTCCTGAGGGAAGGAGCGTGCTTTTCACCAATGGAGATAATGATACATTTCCTCTATGGGCCGCACAGGAGGTTTTGCGTGACAGAACAGATGTGATAAATGCAAATCTGTCATATCTCAATACAGGTTGGTATTGTGTGCAACTGAAAAAGAAGGGTGCTCCCATAAGTCTTCCTGATAAAGTGCTATTAAATATGCCTCCTGCCATTGTTATGCCAGATGGTTCCATGCTTTTAATGCGTGATATTGTAATCAAGGATATGATTGCCACAAGCGTAGGTTATAAGCCCAAAAAATATAGAAAACTCCAAAATGTAGAGATTCCAGAGATTTATTTTGACAACAAGAGGTTTGTTAAAGAAGTTCTTGATGGAAGGCATTTGAACTTCCCACTTTATTTTGCAACATCATGTGATCCAAATGTTTATAAGATTTATACAGGGCATCTTGTTCTACAAGGTCTTGCCTTTAAACTCGTTGGCAAGAAGGTAACTGGTATAAAAGGACCTGCTGGAGATGCAGCAGTTGACCTTGAAAGAACAGATTACCTTCTTCATGGCGATATTCCTGTTGATACCTTCTTCAAAAAATACAAATATGCAATCTACAAAAATGATGTATTCAGGTACAGAGGTATGATTGACACAACGGTTTATAAAGATGGTGCGCATCTCCTTGTTCTCAAAAACATCGCTGCTGTATCTCTTCATCAGGCATCCTATGCCCAATATATGATGAGGATGGATACAACAAAGAAAGATTATTACTTTAAGAAGGCTGAAGATGGATTAAAGATAGCAAGGATTATGACCCTTAACATCATGCCATTTGAAAATAGAAGAGCCGAGATACTCGCCTATGTTGACCAATACCTTGCAGAACTCTATAGGCGTGCTGGTATGTATAAAAAGGCTATTTTTTACATTAACGAGGCGCAAAATTATCTTCCAAACCCTGCATTTGCAACTATGAAGGGCATTACCTATTACGATATGGGGCTTTTGGATAGCGCACTTATTTATCTCAATATGTCCATGGGCATGCAAAGAGGCAAGACCCTAAGAGAAAATTACCTGTATCTTGGCAAGATTTATCTTGAAAAGGGTGATACACAGAAGGCAAAGGATTACCTCTCTAAAATAAAACTTGATATAAATGATTTGGACACCATGAGGTTAAGATGAAAGGCCTTGACTCTATGCCAAACATCATTTATTATCATAACACTAAACAAAATTAAGTGGAGGATAAGGAAAAATGGCGCATGCATATACACCAGGTCTTAAAGTAACAAGGGCTACCATTATTAGAAAGGTAAGAAGATTACCCCTTCAGGGAGAAGTACTCGTAAAGAAGGGTGATAAAGTAAAGGCAGAGGATATTGTTGCAAAAACAGAACTTCCGGGCAATGTTCAGCCAGTAAATGTAGCGGGCTTTCTATCCATTCCACCTGAAGATGTCCCTCAGGTTATGTTAAAAAAGCCAGGGGATACTGTTAAAAAAGGTGAGCCCATTGCTATGTCAAAGAGCTTTTTTGGTCTTTTCAAGACCACAGTGACAGCACCCATTGATGGTATCATAGAATCCGTTTCCAATATAACAGGACAGGTTATCCTGAGAGAGGCTCCAATGCCTGTAGAAGTTAACGCATATATAGATGGCGTAATTACAGATATTTTTGAAAAGGAAGGTGTTGTTGTTGAGACAAAGGCCTCATTAGTTCAAGGCATATTTGGTATAGGAGAAGAGAGAATCGGCACGCTTCATGTAATAGCAGATTCACCTGATTTTATTGTTGATGAAGATAAAATTTTACCAGAGCATAAGGGTAAAGTCCTTGTTGGAGGCGCATTTGTTACATCAAAGGCACTTAAAAAGGCGGCAAAAATAGGAGTAAAGGGTATTGTTGTTGGTGGCATTGATGATCAAAACCTCAGAGACTTTTTAGGATATGACATAGGCGTTGCTATCACTGGAAATGAAGGAAAAGGAATAACACTTATAGTTACAGAAGGTTTTGGGAAACTCTCTATGGCAAAAAGGACCTTTGAATTACTTAAGTCCCTTGAAGGCAAAAAATGCTCAATCAGTGGTGCTACACAGATAAGGGCTGGCGTAATCAGGCCTGAGGTTATTGTTCCTGATGAAACACTCAAGGTGCAAGGTGAGGACAAAGAGATGCAGGAAGGAGGTCTTATCATTGGACAAACAAGGGTTCGTATAATAAGGGAGCCATACTTTGGCAAAATAGGTACAGTTGTATCCCTTCCCCCTGAACTTCAGAAAATAGAGACAGAAGCAATGGTAAGGGTACTTGAGGTTAGGTTTGATGATGGCTCGCAGGTAACCATACCAAGGGCAAATGTTGAGATTATAGAGGAATAATACAAGAGGAAAACAATGAGCCTTTCCAGAATGGTAAATAACCTAAAAGAATCAGATTCTTTTAAAGTTCTCTCCTATGCCAAACAACTTGAAAGACAGGGTAAAAAAATCATACATTTTGAGATAGGTGAACCTGATTTTGATACAGACCAAAAGATAAAGGATGCACTATGGGATGCACTTTCAAGGGGAGAGACCCATTATACAGCGTCTCAGGGCATTCTCTCCTTAAGAGAAGAAATAGCAAGGTATGAGAAGAGGTTTAGAAATATAGAAGTAAGTCCTGACAATATAGTAATAACACCTGGTGGAAAGCCTATTCTACTGTTTGTGCTCATGGCAATCTTAAACGAAGGCGATGAGGTACTTGTGCCAAGCCCTGGTTATCTATCCTATGCAAGCCTTGTCAGATTCGCAGGCGGAAGGCCCATATATTACAATATCAATATCTATGAGAGGAACACCATAAACCCAGATGAAATAAAGAGTAAAATAACAAGAAGAACAAAGGCAATAATAATAAACTATCCATCCAATCCGACAGGGAGAATGGCATCTGCCACAGACCTTCTTGAAATCCTTGAAATAGTAAGGGATAGGAAGATACCAGTAATTTCTGATGAGGTATATTCCCGCATCACATATGAAAATGAGCACATCTCCATAACAAAGATGGCAGAAAAAGAAGATATGGATTTAATTGTTGTTGTTGATGGGTTTTCCAAAACATACGCAATGACAGGTTGGAGGCTCGGTTGGGGAGTATTACCCAATGTTCTTATAAAACCAGTGGTCAAAATAATACAAAATTCTATCTCATGTGTGCCCCCATTTGTGCAGTATGCAGGGATCGTGGCCTTACAAGATGGTGATAATTTCATAAAGCACATGGTAAAAGAATTCAAAAAAAGGCGTGATACCATCTTTGACATGTTGCTTGAAAGTGATAGAATAGAAGTTCCAAAACCAGAAGGTGCATTTTACTTCTTCCCGCACATCGTTGATCTAAAAATGACAAGCGTAGAGTTTACCAAAGGATTACTTGAAAAATATGGAGTTGCCATGCTACCTGGGAGTGCCTTTGGTCCAACAGGAGAGGGGCATATAAGACTATCTTTTGCAAACTCCCTTGAAAATCTCCAAAAAGGCGTTCAATACCTTTTAGATTATCTCAAAGAACTAAAATAAGTTTGATAAAACTCGTTTACTGATTGCTTTTGTCGTTATAGAGAATAAATAATTTTAAATGCATTTTCGGATTTCAACTTTATCCCTATATTAATAGTTTACACTTTTTCCGTGTAGTGGATTATTTCAAGATATTTTATTTTGATTTTTTTTGTTTATTATTTTATAATATAATTGTAAAGGCAGAGGATGACTGAACATGGCCATATCTGAAAGATACCTATTGTGTAAACCTTTTAATGTGTTTTATAATAAGAGAGATAACTCAATGAGAGTATAAATGAAACAGTGGTTTAATAAAGGTAAACAAGAATTTGGAGAGTGTGGATATGAAAAATAATAATGGAAATAATGGTAAGATAACCTTAAGACAACTTGAGACCCATCTTTTCAAGGCAGCAGATATTCTAAGAGGCAAAATGGATGCCTCTGAATATAAGGAGTATATTTTTGGCATGCTTTTCTTAAAGCGTGCATCAGATGTTTTTGAAGTAAAAAGGGAAGAATTAAGAGACAAATATGAATCCCGGGGCTTTCCTGATGAACAGGTTAACGAACTTTTAGAAGATCCCGTTTCATATGGAGAGACATTTTTCGTACCAGAAAAAGCAAGATGGCATAATATTCTTAATTTAAAGGAAGATGTAGGTAATCAATTAAATAAAGCATTATATGCTTTAGAAGAAAAAAATCCAGAATTGTATGGAGTGTTAAAACATATTAATTTTAATGCTGTAAAAGGAAAAACGCGTCTTAAAGACCAGCAACTTATAGATCTAATTCATCATTTTAACAAATATAGGCTTACCAATGATAATTTTGAGTTTCCTGACCTTCTTGGTGCTGCTTACGAATATCTTCTTAAGCAGTTTGCCGATTCAGCAGGGAAGAAAGGCGGTGAGTTTTATACCCCTCCTGAGGTCAAAAGGTTAATGGTTAGACTTATAAAACCGCAAGAAGGCATGACAGTCTATGACCCTACTGTTGGTTCGGGTGGTTTTTTAATAGCATCTAAGAACTATATTGAAGAAATAGGACAAAATTCAAGGAATTTAGCCCTCTATGGTCAAGAACTCAATGGTTTAACCTGGTCTATATGTAAGATGAATATGATTCTTCACGGCATACCAGATGCACATATAGAAAATGAGGATACCTTAACAACTCCTATGTTTGTAGAGAATGGTTATGTAAAGCAATTTGATAGGGTTTTAGCAAATCCTCCTTTTTCTCAGAACTATTCCCGTACCAATATGCAATTTCCTGAAAGATTTAAGTATGGCTTTACTCCCGAGACAGGCAAAAAGGGAGATTTAATGTTTTTGCAGCATATGATTGCCAGTTTAAAACCAAATAGCATAATGGCAACAGTTATGCCTCATGGTGTATTGTTCAGGGGTGGACAGGAAAAGGTTATAAGAGAAGGAATTGTAAAGGATGACCTTATTGAGGCAATCATTGGCCTACCTCCCAAACTCTTCTATAATGTAGGCATCCCCGCCTGTATCATTGTAATAAATAAAAATAAACCAGCATATTTAAAAAATAAAATCTTATTCATAAATGCAGATAGGGAATATGGAGAAGGAAGAAACCAAAACTATTTAAGACCTGAAGATATTGAAAAAGTAGTCTCTGTTTTTGATAATAAAAAAGAGATACCAAAATATTCAAAAATTGTACATATAAAGGAGATAGAAGAAAACGATTTCAATTTAAACATCCGTAGATATGTAGATAATTCACCAGACCCTGAGATTGAAGATGTACATGCTCACCTTGAGGGTGGAATTCCTAAAAAAGAGGTTAAACTTTACGAAAAAAAATTCAAAAAATTTAATTTTTCACCTGAGTTAATCTTAGAAGATAAAAACGATAAATACTTGCAGTTTTCTTCAAGTATTGATGAGAAAAGCAAGATAAAAGAAATCATTGAAAATAATGAAGATGTAAATACTACTATCTTAAAACATAAGGAGAAATTGCAGGAATGGTGGAAAAAGGTAAGTCCTGATATTGAGAACTTCCCTGATAATAACAATTTATGGAAGTTTAGAGAGAAGGCCATTAATCTCCTAAAAGAAAGCCTTATGCCTTTTGGCACTCTTGATGAATTTAAAATTGCAGGTATATTTGTGAACTGGTGGGAAGATCTTCAATATGACTTTAAAACCATAGTTTCAACAGGCTGGAGTAAAAATTTGATTGAAGATGAGAGGATAAAGGAAAAGTTTTTCATGGAAGATATAGAAGAAATTGAAGAACTGGAGAATAAAGTAGCAGAGGTTGAAGGAGAACTAAACGAGATTTTAGAAGAGGTTGAGGAGTGGGACGAAGAGGAACAGGGTAATAAAACTGCCAATAAGGTAAAGAAGTACTTAAAAGAGATTGTTAAGGACTTGAGAATGGATGGGAGTGAATCTGCACTAAAAGAAGTTACAAAATGGGAGTATCTAATTGCAAGAATTGATAAGAAAGAGAAGGAGTTAAAAAAGTTAAGGAAGGAATTGAACAATAGGGAAAAGGAGACTGAGGTAAAGATCGGACAAAAAAGAGAATCATTAACAGAACGGGAAGCGAAGCAATTACTTCTTGAAAAATTTAATGAACTTATTGAGGAGTATCTTCACAAATATCTGAATACAGAGAAAAAGGAACTTATAAAGATATTTGAAAACCTGTGGGATAAGTATCAGGTTTCTTTAACCGAATTAAAACAGGAAAGAGATGCTGAAGTTAAAAAACTGGATGAGTTTTTGCTAAGATTGGGATACTATGGACAGAAATGATATTCTAAAACTGCTTGAAAGGGGAGAAAGCAATAAGCTGGAGTTTAAGGAACGATTTAATGACGGCGTCCTGAAAACAATATCCGCTTTTGCAA